>CABUUD010000071.1 GCA_902494585.1 uncultured Collinsella sp.
CGCCCCGCGCCCCGGCGTTGGGTCGTCGCGTGCTCGTTACTGAAAAGCTGATTAGAAGTTTGTGTGCCGCCCCTTTTGGGGCGGCACGTTTTGTTTGGGGTCTCAGTCTTCACAATTTTCGTCAAGCTTTTGGTTAGGTTTTGGTCGGTTGGCGCAAGGGCGGAAGGGCAAAAGATCATTCGATAAAAAAGCTCAGAGAAAGTGCTGGTAGGGGAGTTGTTGAGGTTTTCGACAGCTTTTGTCAACAAGAATCTTTGCGGCTATTGCCGCGGATTTCGTTGCCGCGGCCGCGATGGTGCGGGATGCTGGGCGTAAGCGTCGAATGCTCCGATTGAGGAGGCCAACATGGATCTGTTTCTTGAGACCCCGCGGCAACAAGCCGAGCGCATGTTGCGCCAGCAGCAACGGCTTATGGAGATGCAAATGCAAGGGGCGGCCGTCCAGCCTCCTGCGCAAAACGCCGCGTCCGCGGTATCGTCTGCGGGTGAGGCGGACCCAGGAGCCTATTCCGTACAGCAAGATTCATATGCGCAGGAGCTTGCGTTCGACAAGCGTCGTGCGCGTCGCCGTCGTTGGACCCAGCGCCTGCGTACGCTGGCGATGATCGTGCTGATTCCGTTGGGGCTCGCGGCAATCTTCTTGGCCTCATATGCCCTCACGTGCATTCTCAACGGCGCCTCGCCCAGCGAGGTGCTTGAGCACTTGGCAGCTCTCGGCCAGCGCCTAAGCGATGTCGTAACAATCATCCGCGCCGGCTGGGAGAGTTAGCGTTTTAGTACCTGTGGCCCAAAATCCATTTGTCCGATTGCCATGTGACGCCCGGTGCGTGTGGCGGGGTAAGATTGATCGCGGTTTTGATTGATGGTCGATTGAGTTTGTTGGGCGAAGTCTATGTCTGCTATTGATATCGTGCTTGTTGTGATCGTCTTGGTGGCGGTGGGGGTTGCTGTGGCTTGTGCCCTGCAGCTCAAGGGCCTTCGCGCCGAGCTGCAGGAGCGTGGCGATGACGGGGCAGAGATGCTGGCTGCGCTCGAGCAGGCCAACAACGCGCTCGACACCCTCAACGTCGCGTTGGCAGAAACCCGCCGCACGGCAAATGCCATCGCGCAGCAGCAGACGACCGATGCGGCCGTAGAGCAGCAGCGTTACCTGACCATCGCGCGTGAGTTCTCGCAGGCTGGCGACCGTATGGATGACCTGCGCCGCGAGACGGCCCAACAGCTCGGTGCCAACCGCGAGGGCATCGAGCACCGCCTGGACAAGGTGCGCGAGACGGTCGATGCCCAGCTGGGCGCCATCCGCAAGGACAACAACGTGCAGCTCGATCAGATGCGCGCGACGGTGGACGAGAAACTCTCCCGTACGCTCAACGATCGCCTGTCTGCATCGTTTAAGCAGGTGAGCGACCAGCTCGAGGCTGTGTACAAGGGTTTGGGCGATATGCAGTCCATTGCCACCGGCGTGGGCGACCTCAAGCGCGTGCTGGGCAATGTAAAAGCGCGCGGCATTTTGGGCGAGGTACAGCTGGGTGCAATCCTGGCGGACATCCTTACGCCCGACCAGTATCTGGAAAACGTCGCCACCAAGCCCGGCACCTCGGAGCGCGTTGAGTTTGCCGTCAAGCTGCCGGTGGACGAGGGCGATCCCGTGCTGCTGCCGATCGACTCCAAATTCCCGGGCGACGCGTACGAGCATCTGCTCGACGCGCAAGAGTCGGGTGATGCCGAAGCTGTGGCCACCGCGCGCAAGACACTCGATGCTATGGTGAAACGCGAGGCAAAGGACATCTGCGAAAAATACCTGAGCGTGCCCGCGACCACCAATTTTGGCATTATGTTCGTGCCGTTTGAGGGCCTGTACGCCGAGGTCGTCAGCCGCCCCGGGCTTATCGAGACCCTGGGCCGCGACTATCACGTTAACGTTGCCGGCCCCAGCACCATGGCGGCCATCCTCAACAGCCTGCAGATGAGCTACCAGACGTTTAGGCTGCAAAAGCGCACCGACGACGTGCTGCGTGTGCTCTCTGCCGTCAAGGCCGAGCTGCCGCGCTATCAGGCGGCGCTGCGTCGTGCCCAGCAGCAGATCGAGACCGCGGGTAAAACGGTCGAGGGCATCATCACCACGCGCACCAACGTTATGGAGCGCAAGCTCAAGGATATCGACGCGCTGGAAGACGCGCGGGAGGCCGACGAGATTTTGGGCTTGGAGTCCGCAGGCTTGCTCGCAGACCAAAAAGACGAAGACTAGCTGCATCTGACGGCGGGGTGCCTGCACAAGCACGGCGCGGGCGCTTTTCGCATCGTGCTTGCCTGAAGTGCGCTTTAGTGTGCAACAATGGCGTTTCGCCCTATCAGACGCGAAAGGAAGCCCATGTCTCAGAGAAACACCAATCCGCTCAAACGCTCCACCGTGCGCCGCACGCTACAGCGTTTTTGGGACGTCACGCGCACGCAGCCGCTGATCGTCTTTCTCTCGGTGTTCTCGTCGGCGGGCTACATCTTTTTGCTCACGTTTGCCAACACCTACGTGATGGCCCTTATCGTCGACCGCGTCCAGGCCGGCCCCGTGGCGGGCGACCAGGTGTTTGAGGTCTTTGGTCCCTATATTCTGGCGCTCGTGTTCGTTAACCTAGTGGGCCAGATCCTCTCCAAGCTGCAGGACTACACCGTCTACAAGCTCGAGATTGCGGGCAATTATCACCTGGCGCGCCTGTGCTTTGACACGCTCTCCAATCAATCCATGACATTTCACACCAGCCGCTTTGGCGGATCGCTTGTGAGCCAGACGAGTCGTTTTATGAGTGGCTACACGGGCTTGGTCGACGTGACGGTGTATTCGCTCATTCCCACCATCACCTCGGTTGTCTGCACGGTGGCGGCGCCCGCTCCGGTGGTGCCGACGTTTACCGTGATCCTGGTGGGCATCATGGTCGTCTACATTGCGTTTGTCTGGCTTATGTACAAGCGCATCATGCCGCTTTCGGCCGCGACGTCCGCCGCTCAGAACAAACTGTCGGGCGTGCTGTCCGACGCGGTCACGAACATCCTGGCCGTCAAGACCTGTGGGCGCGAGGACTTTGAGCGCGACCTGTTCGATACCGCCGACCGCGCCGCGCGCGATGCTGAAACGGTTTCGATGCACGCCATGATGCAGCGCAACTTTACGACCTCGGGCCTTATCGTCATCACCATGGCCGTGGTGAGTGTGTTCGTCGCGGGTGGCAACGCGTGGTTTGGCATCTCGGCCGGCGCGCTCGTCATGATCTTTACCTATACGTACAACCTCACCATGCGTCTGAACTACGTGAGCTCCATGATGCAACGCATCAACCGCGCGCTGGGCGATGCGGCCGAGATGACGCGCGTGCTGGACGAGCCGCGTCTGGTGGCAGACGACGAGAATGCCCCCGAGCTCAAGGTGGGCGAGGGTGCGATTGATTTTGAGCACCTGAGCTTTGCATACCGTGATGCCGCGGCAGGCGAGAGCGTGTTCGACGACCTGACGCTCCATGTGGCAGCGGGCCAGCGCGTGGGCCTGGTGGGCAAATCGGGCTCGGGCAAGACGACGCTCACCAAGTTGTTGCTGCGCCTGGACGACGTACAGGGCGGCCGCGTGCTCGTGGACGGCCAGGACGTCTCGCGCTGTACACAGCAGAGTCTGCGCCGCCAGGTTGCCTACGTGCCGCAGGAGGCGCTGCTGTTCCATCGCTCCATTCGCGAGAATATCGCCTACGGCCGCCCCGACGCAACCGACGAGCAGATCCGCGAGGCCGCGCGCCTGGCAAATGCCCTGGAGTTTATCGACCGCCTGCCCCGTGGCTTTGACACCATGGTGGGCGAGCGCGGCGTCAAGCTTTCGGGCGGCCAACGTCAGCGCGTGGCCATCGCCCGCGCTATCCTGACCGACGCGCCGATCCTGGTGCTCGACGAGGCGACGTCTGCCCTCGACAGCGAGTCCGAGGCGCTGGTGCAGGGGGCGCTCGAGAACCTGATGCGCGGTCGCACCTCCATTGTGGTGGCGCATCGCCTGTCCACCGTGGCGGCGCTCGATCGCATCGTGGTGCTGGCGGACGGCGAGATTGTCGAGGACGGTACGCATGCGCAGCTTGTCGAGGCGGGCGGCGAGTATGCGAGCCTGTGGGGCCGCCAGACCGGCGCATTTTTGGAGGCTTAAGGCCCCCGTACGTGGGACAATCGTTTCCGTGAAGTTATGTTTCTGCCGAGCCGAGGAGTCGTTATGCCACGCGAGACCAATGCCGCCAAACGCGAGCGCGCCGTTGAGGTGTGCGAGCGCCTCAACCGTCGCTATGGCCCGGTTGAGTGCTTTTTGGACCACGAGAATCCCTTTAGGCTGCTCATCGCGGTGCTGCTCTCGGCGCAGACGACCGATGCACAGGTCAACAAGGTGACGCCGCGGCTGTTTGCCCAGTGGCCCACGCCCGAGGCCATGGCGGGGGCGAGCGTGGCCGATGTGGCCGACACCATTAAGTCACTCGGCTTTTATAAGAGCAAGGCCAAGCACGCCGTGGAGGCCGCGCAGATGATCGTTGCCGATTACGGCGGCGAGGTACCGGCCGACATGAAGGAGCTCGTCAAGCTGCCGGGTGTTGGCCGCAAGACGGCGAACATCGTGCTCAACGTGGGGTTTGGCATTGTCGAGGGCATCGCGGTCGATACGCACGTCAACCGCATCGCGCACCGCCTGATGCTGAGCCCCAAGACGCATGCCAAGGAGCCGCTCAAGACCGAGCAAGATCTGCTCAAGATTTTGCCGCACGAGTATTGGGAATCGGTCAACCACCAGTGGATTACCTTTGGCCGCGAGATCTGCGACGCCCGCAAACCTAAGTGCGACGAGTGTCCGCTGGCGGATTTGTGTCCCAGCGTGCGCGTGGCGGGGTAGGGCGGAACGCATTTTCGTCTGGCGTTTTTTGCGGGGCTGGGTTTGCCCTTGAACCGGAGTCCTCTCCATGCGTTACCATGACAGACAATGTATTTGACGTACGACCCGCCGAGCTTGCCCCGGCGGGCTTTTGGCGTTGCAATGCCGGAGGAACAGCATGCTCATTCACCGTATAGCCGCGCAGCTCTACACTGCCGAGGCCTTGCAGACCGTCGAGGCCGGACTCGATGCCGGCGAGGACGTGACGCTGGCCGTGTCGCAGTCGGGCCGTACGCTTATGGCGGCCGCCCAGTTTGCGCGCCGTCCGCGACCGACGGTCTACATTGTGAGCGGCGAGGACGCGGCCGATCGCGCCGCGCGCAGCCTTGCCGCCTACGTGGGCTTGGCGCATGTGTGCCGTTTTCCCGAGCGCAAGGACTACCCTTGGCGCGAGCAGGCGCCCGACGACGCCGTGGTAGCCCAGCGCTGCGAGGCGCTCGGGCGCATCGTGCGCGGGGACAACTGCATCATGGTCGCCTCGGCTCGCGCGCTGCTGCGCTGCGTGCCGCCGGTCGAGAGCCGCTACTGGGAGTCCACTACTTTTGCGGTGGGCGAGGAGATTCCCTTTGACGAGGTGCCGCAGTGTCTGGTGGGCATGGGCTACACCAATGCCAGCGCCGCCGACGCGCCCGGCCTGTTCCGTGTGCACGGCGACACTGTCGAGGTGTTTCCCGCGCAGGAAAAGGCGCCCGTGCGCATTGAGTTCTTTGGCGACGAGATCGACCGCATCCGCCGCATGGTGAGTTCGACGGGCCAGACCATCGGCAACGAGGACAGCATCGAGATCTTCCCCTGTCGTGAGCTCGCACTCACCGACGACGCCGTCCACAACATGCATGTGGCGCTCTATCGCGCCAGCCAGGATGACAGCAAGCTGGCGGCGCTGCTCGAGATGGTGGATGCGCGCATCGTCACGCCCGAGCTCGATCGCTTTTTGCCGGTGATGTACGGCCAGACCGTGAGCCCGCTGTCGCACGTGAGCGGCAAGGCGCTCGTGGTACTGTCCGAGCCGCGCTCGCTGTTCGACGATTGCCTGCGCGCCTACGAGGATATCGAGGCACGTGCCGGCGAGGCGGGGGTCGACCGTCTGGACGGCCTGTACGTGCGTGCCCAGCAACTCGACTTTGGTTCCCAGCAACGCCTGAACTATGTGAGCCTCATCCGTGCCGGCGGTGCGGTGACGGCCGAGCTCAAGATTGAGCAGCCTGCCATCGCAGGCTCGGACAACCGTTTTATGACGCGCATCCAGGAGGTCGTGGGCAAGCGCTATGCCTGCGTGTTTGCCATCCCCGACCGCGGTGCGCGCGAGTCGATGGAGCTTACCTTTGGCGACGAGGGCATTACCTTTGAGGAATCGCTGACCGCGGCGCCCGAAAATGCCGGCGCCATCGGCGACCGCGTGCGCGTGGCGGCGGCGGATTCCGCCGACCGTGCCGCACGCCAGGAGGCCCATGCTTCCATTCGCGAGCGTAAGGCCGACGCGCTCAACGCCCGCTCGCTCGAGGCGGGCGCCGAGCAGGCTGCTGCCGGCGCCGCCGTGCCCACCATCTCGCGCGGGCGCGTGACCTTTGTGGACGCCGCCCTGCCGCAGGGCGTGGTGGTGCCCGACGCCAATTTGGCCGTGTTCTCGATCGCCGACCTCAACGCCCGCATGGACGCCAACCGCGCGCGCAGCCGTCGCAAGGTTGACATTACGCAGATCACTTTCCCGTTTAAGCCGGGAGACTACGTGGTGCACGCTACCCACGGCATCGCGCTCTTTAGTGAGATCGCGCGCCAGGAAGTGGGCGGCAAGGAACGCGACTACTTTTTGCTGGAATACGCCGACGGCGACAAACTCTACGTGCCGCTGGAGCAGGTTGACCGCATTACGCGCTACGTTGGTCCCGACGGCGATAAGCCGCGCTTGACCAGGCTCAACACCGCCGACTGGACGCGGGCCACCAACAAGGCGCGCAAGAATGCCAAAAAGCTGGCGTTTGACCTGGTCGACCTGTATACGCGCCGCTCGTCGATTACCGGTATCGCCTGTCCGCCCGATACGCCCGAGCAGATCGAGATGGAGGAAAGCTTCCCCTACGACGAGACGCGCGACCAGCTGGAGGCCATCGCCGACATCAAGGCCGACATGGAGGCGCCCAAGCCCATGGACCGCCTGCTGTGCGGCGACGTGGGTTTCGGCAAGACCGAGGTCGCCCTGCGCGCGGCCTTTAAGTGCGTGGACTCCGGCCGCCAGGTCATGGTGCTCTGCCCCACGACCATTCTGGCCCAACAGCACTACGAGACATTCTTTGAGCGTTTTGCCCCGTTTGGCCTGGAGGTCGAGGTGCTCAGCCGCTTCCGCACGCCGGCGCAGCAAAAGCGCGCGCTCAAGGCGTTTGCCGAGGGCACGATCGACGTGCTCATCGGCACGCACCGCTTGCTTTCTGCCGATGTGAACCCCAAGAACCTGGGCCTGGTGATCATCGACGAGGAGCAGCGCTTTGGTGTACAACACAAAGAGCAGCTCAAAAACCTGCGCGAGCAAATCGACGTGCTCACGCTCTCGGCAACGCCTATTCCGCGAACCATGCAGATGGCCACGAGCGGCGTGCGCGATATGAGCCTGATCACCACGCCGCCGACCGGGCGTCGTCCCGTGATCGTGCACGTGGGGGAGTACGACCCCGACGTGGTGAGTGCGGCGATTCGCCTGGAGGTGGGCCGCGGCGGTCAGGTGTATTACGTGTCCAACCGCGTCAAGACCATCGACGATGCCGTGGCGCGCGTGCACGAGGCCGCGCCCGAGGCGCGCGTGGGTGTGGCACACGGCAAGATGAGCCCGCGCGAGGTCGAGGACGTGATGATCGAGTTCGCGACCAAAAAGATCGACGTGCTTATCGCCACGACCATCGTGGAGAGCGGCATCGACAACGCAACGGCCAATACGCTCATCATCGAGGACTCGCAGCGCCTGGGCCTGGCACAGCTCTACCAGCTTAAGGGCCGTGTTGGCCGCTCGGCCACGCAGGCATATGCGTACTTTATGTTCCCCGGCGAGCTGCCGCTTACCGAGGAGGCCACGGCACGCCTGACTGCACTTTCCGAGTTCCAGGACCTGGGCAGCGGCATACGCATCGCCATGCGCGACCTGGAGATCCGTGGTGCCGGCTCGCTCATGGGCGCCGAGCAGCACGGCAACCTGTCGAGCGTGGGCTTCGACCTGTTTACGCAGATGCTGGGCCAGGCCGTGGCCGAGGCGCGCGGCGATGACGATGCCGGCGTGGAGGCGGCGAGCGTGGGCATCAACCTGCCGGCCGACTACTTCTTGTCCGAGGAGTACATGCCGGCGGTGGACCAGCGCGTGCTCGTGTACCGCAAGCTCGCGGCGGCTGAGGACCTGGAGAGTATCGACGAGGTGCAGGAGGAGACCGAGGCCGCGCATGGCGAGCTGCCGTTGGCGGGACTCAACCTGTTCAATCGCGCGCGCATCCGCATTCGCGGCGAGCGCCTGGGGCTCGAGAGCGTCACGCTCAGTGGCGGCCGCATCACGTTCTTGGGCGTCGACGTGCCCAAGAAGGTGGCCTTTGAGCTTAAGACCCGCTATGGCGCGGTGAACTTTCCCAAGAGTCGCAAGCTATCGGTACCCTATAAGGCGGGCGCCGGTGCGGGCAGCGGCCTGGGTCGCGGCCTCGATGCCAACGACGGCACCGGCCCGGTGGCGGCCGCGCTCATGCTGCTGCAGCAGCTGGGCGCCAGTGATGATGACTAGCGAGTCGACGCTGCAAACACCCCATTTGGGCAATCTGACCCTCACTCGTCGGTCGCGTACGCAAGTACGCTTCCCTCCTCCTTCGGGCCACCTTGCCACAAATGGAACGTTTTCGCTTACTTATGCTCAACCTGTAAGGGTATTTACGGGACAAAGCCATCTTCGTCTCACCCACATTGCAGGTTGACCGCCCTTCGCCCGACCGAAAGGAAAGCATGTTCGGATACATCTATAAGAAAGATGCCGCTGCTATCGCGGTTGTCCTGTGCCTTTGTCTGGGCGTGGGCAGCTTCTTCGATTATCAGATTTCGAGCGCGCTGTTCAACATCGGCAGCATGTACGGCCGCTTTATCGAGGCCGCCGGCGAGCTGCCGTTTGAGCTGACGGCGAGCGTCGCGGGCGTTATGCTCGTGCGCTCGGCGCGCCCCGATTCCAAGACGAGTAAGTGGCTCGCCGTGCTGGGCGTTCTAATCAACGTGGGCCTGGTCGGCTACGAGATTATCGGATCGCTGCGCGTCGGCGGCAAGCTTATTGCGTTTCAGCTGGTTCTGACGTTTGTGCTGGCCATCGCCGCCAACCTTATCGTCTATCGCCTCACGCGCACGACCAAGCCCGACGAGCTCACACGCTGGGCGTTGATGGTGCTGGCCGTGTGGGCCGCTCAGGCCATCATCCTCAACGTCATTGTTAAGCCGCTGTGGTCGCGCCCGCGCATGCGCGTGATCGAGGTCACGCCGGGGCTCAATTTTCAGCCGTGGTGGGTAATCGGTAACCCCGACAAGTGGAGCTATATCGCGGCCGGCGTAATCAAGGACGGCTTTAAGTCGTTCGCGAGCGGGCACACGGCGCATGCGGCGATCGGCCTTATGCTCGCCGGGCTTCCCGCGGCGGCCTTTAAGGGAA
>CABUUD010000072.1 GCA_902494585.1 uncultured Collinsella sp.
GCCGTGCCTGGGAGCAGGTCCGCAACTCCATCGGCTATCCGCACCTCAACGTCAAGATCGGCGCCACGCACGCCGGTATTTCGGTGGGCGAGGACGGCGCCACACACCAGTGCTGCGAGGATATCGCCCTTATGCGCGTCATTCCCGGCATGACCGTGATCGTTCCCGCTGACGACGTAGAGGCCCGCGCCGTGACGCGCGCCGCCTACGAGTGCGACGGCCCTGTGTACATGCGCTTTGCCCGTCTGGCCTCGCCGGTCATTAATGACCCCGAGACCTACAAGTTTGAACTGGGCAAGGGCATCATCATGCGCGAGGGCGCCGACGTTACCATCATTGCCTGCGGTCTGATGGTCGGCGAGGCCCTCGAGGCTGCCGAGCAGCTTGCTGCCGAGGGTATCGACGCCGAGGTCATCAACATGCACACCATTAAGCCCATCGACTCCGACCTGATCGTCAAGAGCGCCACCAAGACCGGCCACGTCGTGACCGTCGAGGAGCACTCCGTGATCGGTGGCCTGGGCAGCGCCGTTGCCGATGTCCTGTGCGAGCAGTGCCCGACGCCGCTCAAGAAGATCGGCGTCAACGACACGTTCGGCGAGTCCGGCCCGGGTGCCGAGCTCCTGCACAAGTACGGCCTGGACGCCGCCAACATCGTGGCGACCACCAAGGAGTTCTTGGCATAAGGCAAGGCGGATCTCAAGGACTGCTTCGCCAGTACTATGGAAACCCGGCAGGGGCGCTCTCTTGGAGGGCGCCCCTGTTTCAGTTGCGGTGAAATAAGGACTGTTTTGCCAGCCTAAAGGCTCAATTAATCCGCATTTCACCGCAACTTTCGAAGGCGTTCCCGCGTGTGCTGGCTTCGTCGCGACGATTGATTGCGGCTTGGCACAGTGCGGCGACATCGGGGGCATCGCTGCCTCGGTATGTCATGGCGAGCAAGGCGGCATCATAGATTTCGTCATTGGTCACATCGGCGGCATCAATGGGGCAGAAGGTGAGAATTGAATCCTGTTCTGCAAGCTCGGCCAGATCGATCGTTTCACCCATGGCAAAGGCATCATCGAGGACGAGTGTGGCACTCGTGCATGGAATTTGATAGATCGTGCCATCCGCAGCGATAGGGGAACCTGCTGCCTCGAGCGTGTAGACACCTTGTATGAGATTGATGCCAGAGCCATCGGAGGCGACGAACTCAATCCTGTCGACCGTTATTCCGCCGATGGTCTTGCCCGTAATGTGTATCGGAACGCGCGATGCTCCGTTATCGGTGTCCCAACCCGCAGCCGCGACATCCAGCACAATGGCGTGCTCCGAATGGGCGGATACAAAGTGCGACAACACCTGCCGCAGATGAAGACCCATACAGCCACCACCGACAATGCCAATTACCAGCATGCAGGTAAGGATGACCGCAACGTGGTTCCGAGGCTTTACCCGAAGCTCAGAATCAGCAGAGATGCCATTGACGGCAGCCCCGCACGCTGTGCAGTACCTCACGCCATCGCGCAACTCAGCTCCACAATAAGGACAATTCATACTGGCCCCCACAACCATAGGCGTTCCCATCGAGGCCACTGTAAATCGACAATCCAAATTCGAGTTGCGCAACAATCAAATCAAAAACGCGTCAAGCAAAAGTCTCTACCGGGAAAAGGGCCCATATCAGCAAAGTGCCACTCAGCCCACCCAGCATGGTGATGTGGCACCCTAAGATAAACGCGGCGGCCCCTTAGTAGCCGCAGGCCGTGCGCAGGGTTACCTCCCAAATCTTTCCGCAGGACGGAGGAGCCCCCGCCGCACGTAGTGCGCAGCGGGGGCTCCGACATGTCCGAGGACGATTTGGGAGGTAACCCTGCGCGCGGCCGGTGGGACCAAAACCCCGCCATGCTTCTTATGTGCAGCGAAGCTAATGCTGCTAAAATACAAAGCGCTCATGTAGTTTAAACGCACGACGATAAGGAGCACCAGTGGGTAACCACTTCCGTACCTCCGGTGCGGGCGATGACGCCCCCAAGACGCAGCCAGGCGCCGTGGGCACTCGTTTCGCCACCCCGGATTCAGAGGATCAGCTGTTTAGCCCGATCCCCGCACAGCCGGCAGATCAGGCACAGCCGGCATCAGATCCCTTTGCCTACAATCCCACCAATGATGTCGAGCTTTCCGAGGCCGCGGGTTTTGAGCCCGTGCAGAAGGTGACCGCTCGCGTGGATCAGCCCCAGGCGGACGCTGTCGCGCCGCAGCCTGTCATGGCCGGTATTCCCGACCCCATGGCTCCTGCGACTCCGGCGCCACAGCCTGCGCAGTCCGGTCTTTTTGCCGGTATTCCCGATCCTACGCAGCCCGCGGCTCCCGTAGTCGAGAGCGATCAGGCCGCCGAGGTCGCAAGCCTCGACAATGCGCTCAACAATCCCGACTTTACGTCGGTGTTTGCGCCCATCGATCCGCAGGCCAGCCGCAAGAAGATGGCCAAGCAGGCCGGTGTCGAGCCCGTCATCCTCATGGAGCACGTCACCAAGATCTACCCGGCGCAGCCCAACAAGCCCGCGCTCGACGACATCAACATCGAGATCTATCCTGGCGAGTTTGTCTTCTTGGTCGGTCACTCCGGCTCGGGTAAGACCACGCTGCTGTCGACGCTCAACCGTGACGTCAAGCCGACGAGCGGCCGCATTTTGGTCGCTGGCCAGGACCTCATGAAGATCAAGAACCGCAAGGTTCCGTTCTTGCGTCGCCAGATTGGTGCCGTGTTCCAGGACTTTAAGCTCCTGCCGCAGAAGTCCGCCTACGAAAACGTGGCGTTTGCCCTGCAGTGCATCGGCAAGCCCAAGGGCGTCATCCGCAGCCAGGTGCCCGAGGTGCTTCGCCTGGTCGGTCTGGCCGATCAGATGGACTCTCTGCCCGATCAGCTGTCCGGTGGCGAGCAGCAGCGCGTCGCCGTTGCCCGCGCTATGGTCAACCGTCCGCCGTTACTTATCTGCGACGAGCCCACGGGCAACCTCGACCCCGCGATTTCGCTGGGCATTATGAAGCTGCTCGAGCGCATTAACCGTACCGGCACCACCGTGATCGTCGCCACGCACGACCGCGAGATGGTCGATAGCATGCACCGTCGCGTGATCGCCCTCGAGGGCGGCCACGTAATCCGCGACCAGGAGAGGGGAGGTTACGGCAACTATGGCACCAACTAACGTGGGCTATTCGCTCAAAGAGGCTATCAGCCACTTCTTCCGTAACTGGACCACCTCGCTCGGCGCCGTCATCACGATCTTCCTTTCGCTGTTTATCATCGGCCTGTTCATTATGGGTTCCGCGATGCTGAACTCCGTGATCGGCACCGTCGAGGATCAGGTTGTCATCAACGCGTTCATTAGCGATGACGCCGATCAGGCAGACGTCCAGGCCTTTGAGGCCGAGCTCAAGACGTGGAGCAACGTCAAGTCCGTGACCTATAAGGATAAGGACGACGCGCTGGCCGAGTACACGAGCAAGATGTCGGGCAACGCCGACGCCACCATGAGCGCGCTCGACGGCCAGAATCCGCTTCCGGCCTCGTTCGCGATTGAGATGGACGATCCGTCTCAGGTCGAGAGCACGGCCAAGAAGCTCAAGAAGAACGCCGACTTCCAGAAGATCGCGGACGACGGCGACGTCAACGCGAGCGTACTGTATGGCCAGGAGGAAGTGAGCCGCCTGTTCCAGGTGACCAACTACATCCGTATCGCCGCCGTGGTGCTCGTCGGCCTGCTGACCTTTATCGCGTTCATCTTTATCAACAACACGATTCGCCTGTCCATTACGGCGCGTCGTCGCGAGATTGCGATTATGCGCCTGGTGGGCGCCAGCAACGGCTTCATTCGCGGGCCGTTCATTACCGAGGGCGTGTTGCAGGCCATTCTGGGCTCGCTGCTTTCCATCGGTGTTTTGGAGCTGCTGCGCAATCTGATGATTCCGCGCCTGCAGGCGAGCGTCGGCTGGATGTCGTTTGCGCTGCCGATGCAGTACTATCTGGTGACCTACGCCGCACTGATTCTCGTCGGTGTCATTATCGGTCTCTTTGGTTCTGCCATCGCCATGCGCCGTTATCTGCGCGTGTAGGCGCTGCGGATATGCCGTCTGCAACGGGTCGTCTCTTTTGGGGGCGGCCCGTTTTTTGATCCCTAGGGGACGGAGGAAAACGGATCATAGCGGCGCTGGTCTATCTATGTGATCCGTTTTCCTCCGTCCCCTAGGGATCATTTGGGTAGACTCTTGGGGTGTAAACGGCAATCGATAGCAAGGAGGCGCCATGGGGCGCAATAACAAGCATAAGCGTGGAGCTCGCAATAAGCGCGGGCCGGTGCGCAGCGAGCGTCGTCCGAGCCTGACTGGCCGCGTGCAGCTCCATGAGCACAGCGCTTATGTCGTGACCGACAACGGCGATTACAAGGTCATGGGTCGCGGTAAGCGTGAGATTATGGACGGCGATACCGTGGCCGTAAGCATCAAGGCGGGACCGCGCGGGGATCGTCGTGCCGTGATCGAGGGCGTTATCGAGCGTGCCACTATCAGCGTGGTGGGTACGTATCAGATGGCCGGCCCGCTTGGTGTGATCGAGCCGCTCGATTCGCGCCTCAAAGCCGATTTCTTTGTTTTGCCCGAGGACACTTCGGCGGAGCGCCTGGGCGTGCGTCCTGGCGATGTCGTCGTCGCGCGCATTCTAACCTACCCAACGCGCTTGGAGTCGGGCACGGTGACTCTTGAGCGCCGTATCGGCGGCGACGATGCGCCCGATCTGGGCGTCCAATATGTTATGGCGCGCTATGGCTATACCGACAGCTACCCCGAGGCGGCGCTGGCAGAGGCAGAGGCGCTTTCGCTCGATGTGGCTGCAGCGCTCAAAGACCCGCTTCGTCGTGACCTGCGCGATCGCTTTGTCATCACCATCGACCCGGTTGATGCGCGCGACTTTGACGATGCCATCTCGCTCGAGCGCACGCCCGAGGGCGGCTATAATCTGGGCGTGCATATCGCCGACGTTTCGCATTATGTTGCCTGGGACGGGCATATCGACCTGGAGGCCCGCCATCGCACGACGTCGGTGTACCTTGCCGACCGCGTGCTTCCCATGTTGCCCGAGCGCCTGTCGAACGATTTGTGCTCGCTGCGTCCCGACGAGGACCGCCTGGCGTTTACCGTCGACATCGAGCTCGACGCGCAGGGCCGTGTGCGTCTTTACGACCCCTATCCCAGTGTGATTCGTTCGCGTGTGCGTATGGACTACGACGGCGCCGAGGCGCTGCTGGTGCGTGCCGGCGCAGTTGAGTATTCCGTGTTGGAGGGCGCTGCGGAGGATGTCGCTGCGGCCGAAGCCTCGCGCGAAAAAGCGCTTGAGCGCGGGCTTGCGTGCGAGGACACTGCTCACAGCTGTAACGTTGACCTGGCCGATTTCCTGGTCGCCGCAAACGAGCTCGCCGAGCTTCGGCGTCGCATACGTCGCGCACGCGGTTCGGTCGACTTTGATACGGCCGAGATTCGCGCGCTGCTGGATGAGGACGGCGTGCCCGTGCAGATTGTGGCACGCGAGCGCTCCTGCGCAACCTCGCTTATCGAGGAGGCAATGCTGCTGGCTAACGAGTGCGTTGCCGAGTGGCTGGCCGACCGCGATATCGAGGCATGCTATCGCGTGCACGATGACCCCAGCCCCGACAGCCTGCACGGTGCTGCCGTGGCGCTGGCACAGCTCGGCATCATCGATGATCGCCGTGCGGCGGGCATTGCCCTGGGAAATCCTGACGAGTTGCAGGCGACGGTTGATGCCGCTGCCGGCACGGCTAACGCGCCGCTCGTCAACACGCTCCTTTTGCGCAGCATGCAGCGTGCGTTGTACAAGCCGCGCAACGAGGGCCACTTTGCGCTCGCCGCGCCGTGCTACTGCCACTTTACAAGCCCCATTCGCCGTTATCCCGACCTGGTAGTGCATCGCGTGCTCAAGCTGCAGCTGGCATACGAGCAGCTGGGCGGAAAAGACGCCTTGGTGCGCACGCCGAGGCTGATCGGAAAAGGCCGAGAGTCGCTTCCGCGCATCCTGCCGCAAATCTGCCGCGCGTGCAGCGATGCCGAGCGTGCGGCCGACGCTGCCAGCCATGCGACGCAAAAAATCAAGATTGCGCAGTACTACGAGGATCGCCTGGGCGAGCGCTATGCCGGAACGGTCTCATGGGTCAGCAGCATGGGGCTATTTGTGCGCCTTGATCTAACGCAGGTCGAGGGACTGGTTTCCATTAAGAGTTTGGGTAACGAGTGGTTTGAGTTCGACGAGGACGCGCTCACGTTGACGGGTGCCGACACGGGGTGTCGTTTTGAGTTGGGGCAGCGCGTGATTATCGAGGTCTCGCGCGTCAACACTACTCGCGGACATTTGGACTTTAAGCTCATTCATTAACCGGCACGGAGTGAGTATCGGCAGAGCGTAGAGGGCGGTCTTTCGGGGCCGCCCTCTTTGCGTGTCTCTTGATTGCCCTGCCATGAGCTCGGCCGCTTCTTCATATGCTTTTGGGAGATAGGACCTACCAAAACAAACCTGTCCCTATTTGGCAGGTTTACGAGAGAGCGGGGATGTTGTGGCAACGGTATATGGGTATGCGCGAGTGAGCTCGCGCGATCAAAATTTGAATCGCCAGTTGGATGCGCTGAGCGCCTATGGCGTGGAGCCGGCGAATGTCTTTGCCGACCGTGCGAGCGGTAAGGACTTTGATCGCCCACAGTATCGGGAATTACTTCATGCCTTGGCTTCCGGCGACGTGTTGGTGGTGCTTTCCATCGATCGGCTGGGCCGAAACTACAGCGAGATACTCGAGGAATGGCGTCGTATAACCAAGGAACTTGGTGCGGCCATCGTTGTGCTGGACATGCCGTTGCTCGATACGCGTGCGAGAGATTGCGGCGGATCGGATGTGACCAGCACGCTGATTGCCGATATCGTTTTACAGTTGTTGAGCTATGTGGCGCAGGTGGAACGAGAGAACATCCACCGTCGTCAGGCGGAGGGAATCGCGGCGGCGCGGGCGCGCGGCGTGCGTTTTGGTCGACCCCGCAAGCCGTGCCCTCAGCAATTTGAACGAGTGCGCGATATCTATGAGGCGGGCAATATTACCCGGAGTCAGGCGGCAAAGCGTTTAGGTGTGTGCGTGGGGACCTTCGATCGCTGGATGCGCGAGACGGAGTAGGGGTGCCGGGGACGCGGGCTCAACGGCTGCCGTCGCCCACCCCGACCCGCTTGCCCCCGTTTGCATGTGGATGGGCACCAACATCCGTCGTGTCGCCCATACCGTAGAGTTCTTCTTTGTTGGGCTGTTTGCCTCGTCGGCGGCGGTGTGCTTGGATAAGCGCATAACCTGTCCCATTGGCGCCCACGCGAGACGCCGTTAACAACCCTGTTACGAATCATGCGACCTTGATGAATCATTTTGTGTCGCGCGTATTTCCGAGCGGTCGGATTTGAGGGGCGAGTGGTAGAATGCCCGCCCTTTGTGCGCCATGATGCGGCACAATGTACCGTAAAAGCTGTTTATATCCGGTACGAATCGTTCGTTGGTCTTTAATTCTTCTCAACGGAGGTGTTTGAGATGGCAAACGGATTGCTTTTAAGGCTTCGCGAGCGTGAGCTCAGCGCAAGTCCGGCGGAGCGCAATGTCATCGCATACGTGAGTGCTCATCCGCATGAGGTGGTCGGGCTGTCCGTCCGCGGTCTTGCCGATGCCACGTTCTCCTCGCCCTCGAGCATTTTGCGCTTTTGCAAGCGCTTGGGTTTTGCGGGCTACAAGGAGTTCCAGCGCGAACTGATTGCCGAACTTGCGCTCCTGGGCGACAGAAAGGACGTTGCCCTCGAGGACATCTCCGTGGATGACAGCGTCGAACGTATCGTGGGGAAGGTGATGAAAAGCAACGTGCGCACGATCGAGGCGACGGCGCGAACACTCGATTACACCGTTTTGGAACGATGTGCAGCCTATCTTAAGCGGGCGCGCATGGTCAATCTGTTCGGTATTGGTGCTTCTCGCTTGGTTGCACACGATCTGGCACAAAAGCTCATGCGTGTCGACAAGGAATGCCATCTGTACGATGACTGGCACGACCAACTCTTGTGCGCCAAGAACATGCACGAAGGCGATATCGGCATTGCTTTTAGCTACTCGGGCTTAACGCAAGAAGTACTGGACTGCACCGCCGAGGCCCAACGCCACAACTGTCCCGTTGTGGCCGTGACCAAAGTAGATGGATCGTCCAAGCTTGCCACCATGGCCGATGCCGTGCTCGGCGTTGCTGCAAGCGAGCCCTTGGTCCGCAGCGGTGCCATGGCCTCGCGTATGGCTCAGCTTATGGTTGTCGATGCCCTCTACGCTGCTTACGTTGCGAGCGATTACGAACGGGCGACGCATGTCATCAAGCAAAACTACATCGAGAAACAGGAAAGATGAGGTGAACAAAATGCTCGATTTAACAAAATTCACGACAGAACAGCGAAATCAAAAGTCAATGGACCTCGACACGATGACATCGCTGCAAATCGTCACGACGATGAACGATGAGGATCTTCGCGCCGTCCAATCGGTCACGAAAGTGTTGCCCCAGGTTGCCACGGCAATCGACTGGGCTGCCGAGGCGCTCGAGCGCGGTGGACGCGTCTTTTATATGGGTGCGGGCACGAGCGGTCGTTTGGGCGTGCTCGACGCGTCGGAGTGCCCACCCACGTTTGGCGTATCGCCCGATCTGATTGTCGGACTCATTGCCGGAGGCGAGAGGGCGTTTATCAAGGCTGTCGAAGGTGCCGAGGATAGCGAGGAACTTGGCGCGAGTGACCTGCGGGAACATGGGCTCTCCTCCAAGGATCTCGTCGTTGGTTTGGCGGCAAGCGGTCGTACCCCCTATGTGGTGGGCGGCCTCGCGTACGCCAAGGCAACCGGGTGCAAGACCATTGCTATCGCCTGCAACCAGGGGTCGAGGATCGGGGAGGACGCAGATCTTGCCATAGAGCCCGTGCCCGGCCCCGAGGTGCTTACCGGCTCAACGAGGCTCAAGGCGGGAACGGTCCAAAAGCTCATTCTCAATATGATTTCGACCGGTGCCATGGTCAAGATTGGCAAGGTGTACCAAAACTTGATGGTCGATGTGCAGCAAACGAACGAAAAGCTGGTGGTGCGCGGCCAGAACATCGTGATGGAAGCGACCGGCTGCACACGCGAGCGCGCCGTTCGGGCACTTGCAGATGCCGGCGGCCACGTTAAAACCGCTATTGTCTCGGTGCTGCTGGGCTGCGATGCCGAGCAGGCTGCGGTGGCTCTTGAGCGGGCGCGCGGCCATGTCCGTGCTGCGGTGAGTGGCCATGAGAAGAGCAATGCCGATGCCCAATAGGTGCACGGCGTGAGCAGATATGACATCAAGAAGAGATACCCAATACAAGGAGGAGTTATGACGAACAAAGAGCTGGCTCAAAAGCTGCTGGACCTTTTGGGCGGTAAAGACAACGTGCTGGCAAACGCGGCGTGCATGACGCGTCTGCGCGTGACCGTCAAAGATACGGGCAACGTCGACACGGAGGGTATTAAGGCAC
>CABUUD010000073.1 GCA_902494585.1 uncultured Collinsella sp.
CCGGCGATGGGGGCACCCATGATTCCGGTGCCGATAAATGCGACGGAGAGCTTGTTTGCCATGAAACCTTTCCTTTTGGGTTGGGTGTTGTTACCAGGTTGAATACTCGATGCCAGCGTTTGGGCTGTGAGTCGAGGGCGATTACGGACGCAGCGCTTGCCTACTGGCCGCGCACGCGGCGGGCGATGCGGTCGGAAAGCGACGCCTTGTCGGCGCGGTTCTTACCCCAAAACGCGCAGCCCACCATGCCGGGGCCCACGTGCGAGCCGATGGTGGGACCCACGGAGCCGCGAATGATCGTGACGTCGGCGCAACCCTCCTCCTTGCGGATGGCGGCTTCGAGCCAGTCACCATCCTTTTCGGCATCGGCCGTCATGATGGCGATGGGCATGGTGCGATCGGGCACGTAGTTCTCGCGGAACGACTTGAGGATGGACTTGAGTGCCTTCTTGCGGCCGCGGTTGACGCCGATCAGCGACAGCGAGCCGGCCAGGTCGTAGGAGAGCTCAGGCTTGACATCGAGCTTTGCCGTGAGCTGCGCTGCCGCGGGCGGAATGCGGCCGCCGGCAGCCAGTGCGTCGAAGCTCTCGAGCGTAAAGTAGCCGTGGACGTAGGTCTTTGCCTCGTTTGCCCAATCGACCAGCTGCTTGGCGGTCAGTCCCGCCGAACGCTGGCGCACGGCCTCGAGCGCCAAGAGCGCGCCGGTCGCGCAGGGCAGAGCGTTGTCGACCACGTAGAGCTCAAAGTTGGGATACTCGGCGCGCACGGCATCTGCCGCCTGGCACGCGGAGTTGTAGCTCGACGACAGCGCCGAGGTAAAGCACAGGTAGACCGTGGGCGTACCCTCTTTAGCGCACTCGGTAAAGAACTCAATATAGCGACCGAGCGACACAGCCGAGGTGGACACGCGGGCACCGGCGCGCATACGGTCGTAGAACTCCTTGGGCGTGATGCTCGACCAGATGTCGTCCGTACGCTCCTCGCCATCGATGATAAAGGGGAAGCCCAAGATATCGACATCGAGGTTCGCGGCGACCTCGGGGCTAAAGTCGCAGCAGGTATCGACGACGATGCGGCAGCGGTCAGAATGGCCGGTAGATGCAGCTTTGTCCATCAAAGCGACTCCTTACGTAAAAAAGGCGGCCACCCGCATGGGATGGCCGCCAGCCGTTAACTCATGCAAGTTAACGTATTTTACTCGTCAAGTGTTTCGATGCGGGGCTTGATGATGCCATATCCACCATTCTTACGGTGATACACCACATTGATGAGGCCAGTCGTCGCGTTCTCGAACACGTAGAAGTCGTGGCCGAGCAGATCGGTCTGCACCAGCGCCTGCTCCTCAGTCATCGGGGTGACGTCGATAACCTTCTCGCGGACGAGCAGGTCGTCCTCTTCCTCGGGCAGCAGCAGGTCGGCCAGATCCTCGACGCGCTCGACCGGCGCGACATCCGCGGCGCTGGCACCGCCCTGGCGGTTGTCCACGACCTTGGTCTTGAACTTGCGCAGCTGGCGGGTGACCTTATCGGCGGAGAGGTCGATGGCGGCGTACATATCTGCACCGTGCTCGGCAACGCGAATCACCGAACCGCGGGCACGAACCGTAACCTCGACGATTGCCGGGTTGGGGTTCGAGGGGTTCTTCTCATAGCGAAGTACAACGTCGACCGTCATGGGCTCGATATCGAAAACCTTGAGCGCCTCGCCGATCTTCTCATCCACATGCGCACGCAGAGCATCGGTTACCGTCGTCTTGCGTCCAGAAACCTTGATATCCATACGTGGCTCCAATCTGCCTCGGGGACTTACTGTACTGGCTATGTACCCATTGCCGTGCATTTAATCACGCGGATTCCTAAAGACCCGAATAACGATTGCTTGATACCGCATACCGAAGTCTCGCACTTTTCTGTGGCAAAGTGCGCTATAGGAGGGGGCCGGCCGCTTTGTATTTGGTCCCGAAAATTGGCTTTGACCTGCTGGTTTTATTGGGATGAAAAAGCCGGGCTCCCCCATCGGGGAAGCCCGGCAGTGCGTGTTGAAACCGTGAAGAGGTGTCCTTTCCAACGTATAGGAGACACCACCCCTAGCAATAACTAGCTATTGAGTTTGTTAATGTCGTCGTCGGTGATGGCGCCTTCCTGGCTGGACGATTTGTCCTCGGAGGATGCGGTCTCATTGTCGGAATCGGAGGACTCGCTGCCGGAGGACGTGGTCTCACTGGACTCAGAGTCACCCGGCTGCACGCTAGCGCCCGAAACCGTCTTAGTGGTGAGGTCGTAGGGCATCCTGCCATACCAGACGCAGTGGACTGCCTCGAGTGTACCGTCGACCGTGATGTCGTCGAGGGCATCGCTCACGGCACGGCACAGTTCGTCATTGGACGAGAGGCCCGCAACACCAAGCGTCGAGGGCGCCTCGAGCGCACCGACATAGGAGACCTCGCTCATCAGGCGTGCAAGGTAGCCGCCGGCCGTGGAGTCGCAGATCACATAGTCGACCTCGCCGGACTCGAGCGCCTCAAAGCACTCGTTGATGTTGGAGTAGGTCTTTTGGTTGGCGGTGATGCTCTGCTTAGCAAGCGCCTCCTGCGAGGCCGAGGACATCTGAACGCCCAGGGTGGACGTGTTAAGGGTATCGGTGGAAACGCTTAGCGACCCACCATCGCTAGTTTTACCGAACACGGAAGTGGCATCGTACAGGCAGGTGCCGAGCGAGCTAATGTCCCCGTCCGTGGAGTTAATCTCGCCGATAAAGATATCGGCCTTTTTGTCGCCGAGCGCGGAACCTGCCGAGGACGCATCGACAAAGGCGACCTTAAGGCCCATGCGGCTTGCGAGGGCGCGGGCGGCGTCAACCGCATACCCCGTGAGCTCGCCGTCGGCGTCCTGCATGGCCTGCGGCGCATCGGAAGTATCGAGGGCGACCGTCAGGGTTCCGGGAGTGACCAGGGCGTCGTCCGACACCGCCGGCGTGACGGTCTCGTACTCGATCTGGTCGATCGTGGGAGTCGTGAACGTAGACAGCGGGTTGAACGCGCATCCGCTCAGGCCCAAAACGGCGATGACCGCTGCGGTCCCAGCACCTAACCGAGCCGCGTGCATCAAGCTGCCCCTCACCATGTCCACTACCCTGCCTTCTGTGTCGTATACGATCCGTGCGTTGCGCGGAATATCAGGTTGTTCCCACCAGCTGACCTGGTATTTGACCCCACACTTGCGCACCGGGGTGTTTGCTCGGGAGGCCGCAGCCACCTTCACGACTGACCCGCTCGCCCGCGAGGCGGTATTGCCCCAAAGAAAGTAGAACGGACGGTGCGGCTTACATCTAGGACGCGCCATGATCGCGCCGCGCGCACGCGGTCGCTTACGTGGATCCCTTTGACCGCGTCTGTCTTGGACTAGGACGGGCATTTCGTCCGTCCGCAACCACAGCCTGGCAGGAACGTAGCGCATTATAGCTAAGTTCAAGCTAAAGTTTAAGGTTAGGGGCGTCATTCGCACCGTGAGCACAGATTTTGCAGGTCGGAGCGGACCATTCGTGCCCCAATGAAGCCCGGAGCTCCCCTACGGGGAGCTCCGGGGCACCCGTCTCAGGGTGCCGTGGCCAAAAAATAGCAAATATGAGTACTGTTACCAATTTAGTAGCAGACAATTTTGGCCTCTCGGACAGATTTTGCGCTCAGTGTCGCCAACCTGATGCTTAGTTATTCTACATTTGTTTATTATCTTCTTACTTTACGACGCCTCCGAGTCCTAAATTCCTTGATTTTGCTGTTACTGATTTAGTGACAGTACTCATATTTGCCATATTTTGGCCAGGGCATATGATTAACCCCTTATTTTCGACGCGAATTAGGCCGGCTTAAGCCCAAAACACGCCCGCAGCGTGTTAAGCAACGCCTCTTGCTTCTTCCTGCGGGCATCGACACGATTCCGGTACCGCTTTCGCATACGCTGGTGGATGCGCCATGCGAGCGCTTCCATCGCTTCCATGTCGCAGAGCATTTCGTTGTTGACCGTCGCGACCTCGATTCCCATAGTAATCAAGCCCGTGTTGCGTTTTTCATCATGGATACGTCCCCTCCGGGAGGAATGGCCCAGCTCACCGTTGTATTCCAGGTCAAACCGGGCTGCCTCCTGATACGCATCGCAAACTGCATGCGGCATCCCCGAGATTGCCTGCGCGCGGTCATCGAACTCGATCTTGTAGTCGGTCTTAAAGGGACCGCAGGCAAATCCGCCATAGGAAAACGGAAGCGAAAACAGAGCGAGCATGATGCACTCCATGGGTGAGCGCAGGTTTTCCGACAGATAGGGGCACAGGCACAGCAGCTGTTTGGCCACATTCCCCTTGCATGCCGCAAGGTAATCTGCCAGGCGATCGGGCGTCAGCACCGGCTCGACTTCAAAGTAGCCCACGTCTGCCGGTTGGTCCTTGTCCTTTGCAAGTCTATTCGCAACAGGCGAGGTATAGGGAGGTAGATACTTCCCGCGATCGCTCAGTGAAATCTTGGAACACAGTTCCTGGGCCAGGGCAAACGCCTGGATACAGCCGACCTCGCGGGCGACGGCAACACAAAGGGCCTCGGGAGATAGGCTGTACACCCCCGGTTCCACCTCTAGAATCGAGCCGGCAGGCAACCCGGAACACACGGACCAGCCCACGCCAGGCATGCGGCGGCGCTGCGCCGCAGATCCCACCAGCAAGCACAGATCTTCTTGCACCTCGCCGCTTTTGGCTCCAATTCGCACCAGGTCGGAAAGATAAATATCCTCGGTCGAAGGCGATGACGTACACAGCACGCGGCGCTCCTCCTCGGGCTCAAGGTCCTTCCAGCCGATGTAGCCCATCTGCCGGCGCTCGGCTCGAATCATACGCAACGCCGAGGCGCCCGTCAGGATCACGGAAGCCGCTAGCTGCTCTTTTGTCGGTTTGTTGCACTGCCTGATTGTTACCGCCACACGAATCACCCCTACCAAACGCGTGCGATAGCGAGGCCATCAACGGCTGCGGCACCGGCGCGCTTGAGTTCCGCCGAAGCCGCGGCCATCGTCGCGCCCGTGGTGATAACGTCATCGATAAGCAGCAGGCGGCGGCCGTGCACGTCCTCAACCGTCTCATACATGCCTTGGGCACGCTCGCGGCGCTCCTCACGACCGAGTTCGCGCTGGTCGCCATGGCCGTACTTGACCAGGGCGTCCAGCAACGGCACGCCCGACAGCTCGCAAAATGGGCGCGCAGTGGCCTCCATATGATCGAAACCACGCCGCCGAAACGCTGCCGCCGTCGCAGGCACAAACACCACCGCATCCGCACCGGACAGCACACCTCCATAGCGATCGGGCGCTACGACCTGGGCATGCAGGGCGGTGTCGTAGAGCAGCTCCGCCAGATACGGAGCCAGACGTCGCTCGCCCGCATCCTTGTACGCTTTAATGATGCGCGGCAGCGGATGCGCATAGACGGCGCACGCCAGGCAGCGGTCGAGCGCCTCCGCCATTGCCGAAGACGTGCCCTCGACCGAACACTCAGTGCACAGCAAATCCCCAAACGGGGCGCCACATCGGGTGCAGCTATGACGTGGGTCGATGAGCGTGAGCGCGGCCAGGCAGTCTTGGCAAATAAGCGCACCGGCGCGCTCGCAGCCGGTACATCGTGTTGGCGACAATGCCTCGAGCGCCTCGTACGTCGCGCGCTCGGCAAACGGTAGCAATTCGTCCGCAAACGGTAGGGCACCAGCACTCTGCAGACGGCTCAATATGTTCAGATGGCTCTTCAAGACACAACCCTCCCTACGCTCGATCGCAGGGAGGGTTGTTGATTCGGCGCTATGATACCCCGATGCGCTCGGGGCAAGGCGGGTTAAATCCGCTCGCGGGCGTTATTCGCCGGCGGGCGGTTGTGGTGCGGACGAAGACGGGGTCGAGCCCTCGCCACCATCCTGGCGCGGCTTGCGGGAACGACGACGGCGACGGCGCTTTTGACCCTGGTCGGCCGAGCCCTCGCCACCGCGATTCTCGCGCGGCTCGCGCTCGTCGCGAGCGGCGCCACGCGAAGCCTTGGCAGCCGCTCCCCCGCCATCCCCGGGACGACGGCGCGTGACCTTGACCTCGCCATCCGAGACCTGATCGGCCACGGAGGGCACTGAGGGCTTCTGTTGCGCGCCCGAGGAATGGCGACGGCGCGGACGCGGCGCGCGCTCCTCCTCGCCACGTGACTTGCCGCTCTTGTCGACAGGCGCATCGGAGGCCGAGGCGCCCTTGGAAGCGGCACCGGCCTCGCGAGCAGCTGCGGCGCGGAAGGCGTCCTCGCGCTCCTCGCTCGACAGATGACGGCGGCGGCGACGTGTGGGGTTCATGCCGCCGCCGCGATTCTGCTGCTGGGGCTGCTGAACCTCGCGCTCGCGAGAGGCGTTCTTGCCCGCGGCTGCAACCTCGGTAGCATCGCCCGAGCCCGCGCGCTTGCGACGGCGACGGCCATCGGCCGCCCCCTCGGCCTCGGGTGTCTCGGCCTTACCGCGGCCTTTTCCGCGGCCACGGCCCTCGCCCTGACCCTGACCGGCGCGAGCATCGGATTCAGCATCGCGACGACGGCGCTTGGGCATCGACGTGCCGGCCAGACGGTCGGCATTCGACAGGCCATCGCCCACATCGACGCCGTTTTCGCGATCGAGCTCCATGAGCGCCAGGCGCATCTCGGGCGACTCGATGCGCTCGAGCACGTCGCGCGTCACGCAGTCGGGGCGGCAGTTGCAGCCCTGCTCGGCGGCCTTCTTTTTGCAGCCCTCCGAGCACGTCATATCGGCTAGGTTGACCTTAAAGACTTTGCCGTTCTCCAGGCGCAGCACCAGCTGCTCACGCGGCGTGTCATACTCCTGGATACGCGCCTTGCCAAGCGGCGTATCGATGAGCGTCTTCTTTTTGGGCGCACGGCTCTTAAAGTCCTTGTAGGCCTCGAACTCGTAGCGCAGGCAGCACATCAGACGACCGCACACGCCGCTGATCTTGGAGGAATTGAGCGGCAGGTCTTGCTCTTTTGCCATGCGAATCGAGACGGGCTCAAACTGTCCGCCAAAGCGCGTGCAGCAGAGTTCCTGTCCGCACTGGGCATAGCCGCCCACCAGGCGGGTCTCGTCGCGCACGCCGATCTGGCGCATGTCGACGCGAATGTGCAGCGTCGAGGACAGATCCTTGACGAGCTGGCGAAAATCGACGCGCTCCTCGGCCGCAAAGTAGAACACGGCCTTCTCGCCGCCAAACAGGTACTCGACGCCCACCGGTTTCATCTCGAGGTCGAGCTCCTTGACCAGACGGCGGAAGTCGACCATGGCCTCGTCGCCCTGGATGGCCAGGTCGTCCGCAAGCTGCAGGTCGATGTCGCTCGCCACGCGCAGCACGGGCTTGAGCGGCTGACCGATCTCGTCTTGCGGCACCTCGAAGGGATCGGCCGTGACCAGGCCGATCTCGGTTCCGCGCTCGGTGGAACAAATGGCATAATCGGCCTCGAGGATATCCAGATCCTGCGGGTCGAACCACAGGTCGCGCGAGGCGTAGGTAAACTTAACGGGTACAACTAACGGCATTTCAGTGCCTTCCTGATATCGAACAGCATGACCTCGATGGCCAGCTGGGGAGTAACGTTTCTGGCGATGTTGCGCTCGGCGGTCGCGACTGCCTCGAGCGCCTGGGTGGCACCCGCAACATTGGTCGCGGCGGCAAGCCGACCGATCGTGTCGCGCACGTCTTCGTTCACCACGTCGGCTGCCTCGTCCTGAAGCGTCAGCAGCACGTCGCGCATGAGCGTCCGCGCGCTCGCCAGCGCTTCCATGATACCCGAACGCTCGCGCGCGTTGAGTTCGCGCTTGTTGCGGTCCTCAAGCTGCTTCAATGCTCCACGCGACAGGTAGTCGGCGTTTTGCTCGAGCACCTTTTCCTGTGTGGACTTGACCTCGGCGAGCGGCGCCTTAACGGCGACGATGAGTGACTTGGCGCGGCTGAGCACGTCGGCCTCGTCGGCGGCGATAAGCGAATCGATGGCGCGAACCATCTGACGGCGGGCGTCCTGGCGCTCGGCGCTCTTGAGGAACTCGATGCCACGCGTGGGGCTTCCCGCCACGGCGACGGCCATGCGGCAACGCGCAGGGTCCTGACCGGTGGCGCGGCTCACGGCCTGCGCGGCGACGGCGGGCGATACCAGCCGAAACGGCACGCACTGGCAGCGGCTCACGATGGTGGGCAACATCACGTCTGCCGAGGTGCCCAGCAGGATGAACATAACGCCCTCGGGCGGCTCCTCGAGTGTCTTGAGCAGCGCGTTGGCGGTGTTGGCGCGCAGTTGCTCGGCACGGTCGATGATGTAGACCTTGGCCTTGGCACGGATGGGCGCCAGAGGCACGTCGTCGAGCAGCTCGCGGGTCTGGGCGATGAGGTAGCCCGTGGCGCTCTCGGGCGTGTAATAGTGCACGTCGGGGTGCGTATGGCGGGCGACGCGCACGCAGCTATCGCATGAGCCGCAGCCATCCTGCTCGCACAGGAAGGCTTGGGCGAGCGCCCACGCGGCGTCGAGCTTACCCGCGCCGGGCGCGCCCAAAAACAGGTAGGCGTGCGATGCACGACCGCCGGCAACGGCATTGGTCAAAAAGTCGCGCACGCGCTCTTGGGTGTCGAGCTTGGCCAGCAGGCTTGCCTGAGCGGGGGCCATGTTACTCGGCCTCCTGGGCAAGCGCGGCGGTGACGGCGTCCTGGGAAATGTCGAGGCCGTAGGCGCGAACCCGCTCGACCGTCTGCGCGAAGACGTCCTCGATGGACGCGGTCGCGTCGATGAGCTTTACGCGGTTTGGTTCCTCGGCGGCAATGGCGCAAAATCCCTGGTAGACGCGCTCTTGGAAGGCCATGCCCTTGGCCTCCATGCGGTCGGCCGCACCGCGGTCGGCCATGCGCAGCGCCGCCTGCTCGGGCGTGATGTGATAGACGAGCGTGAGCGCCGGGTGCGTACCCGCGACGGCCAGGTTGTTGGCGTCGCGCACCATCTGGCGATCGAGGCCATCGGCAAACGCCTGGTAGCAGGTCGTGGAATCGTAGAAGCGATCGCACAGGACCACCTTACCGACAGCAAGGGCGGGCACGATGACCTCGTGCACCAACTGAGCGCGCGCCGCCTCGTAGAGCAACAACTCGCAGGTGTCGCCCATCGCCGTGTTGGCGGGGTCGAGCAGCAGAGCACGGATCTTTTCGCTGATGGCGGTACCGCCCGGCTCGCGCAGGCTCACAACCTGGTAGCCAGCGAGTTCGAGCGCGCGGGCAAGCAGGCGCGCCTGCGTGGACTTGCCGGCGCCATCGACGCCCTCGAGCGTAATGAAGCTATGTTGAGCGGGCTCAAAAGCCATGGGCGCAGCCCCTTCCTACAAGGCGCGTAAATGCAGATATATCAACCAAGCCATGATACCCCAGTGCTCGGCGCGTCCCCAATGACCAAAGGCGCCTTTCCAAAGTTGCGGTGAAATAGGGACTGATTGAAGCTCTGAGACCGCCAAACAGTCCCTA
>CABUUD010000074.1 GCA_902494585.1 uncultured Collinsella sp.
ACAAAATGTGTGTCTACTTTAGGGGCATCGGCGCAGGTCGATGCCCCTTTTTCAGCCGTTTAAATTCCGTGCCCGCTTTTAACCGCTCGGACAGAATGTGTGTCCGGTTGCCTATCGTTGCCGCAGGTAGATAACCTTTTCCGGAACCGTTAAACACCCTTTCGGAAGAGGTGCCCATGAAGGCCGTTTATTGCCCCTACTGCGGCGGTCGGACCAAGCGCAACGGCAGGACCTCATCGGGGTCCCAGCGGTGGAGGTGCACGGCCTGCGGCGCGTCGACGACGGTGAGGTACGACGACACGGCGACAAGGCTCGAGGAGTTCCTCGGGTGGCTCCTCTCGAAGGACTCGCAGGCCATGATGCCGGGCGGCGGGCGGTCCTTCAGGCGCAGGACGGCCGAGTTCTGGGAGGTCTGGCCGATGCCCGTCCCCGACGGCGAGCTGCACCGCGTGCTCTACGTCGACGGGATCTGGGTCGCGCGCGACCTCGTCGTGCTCATATGCTGCAGCGGCGAGCGGGTGGTCTCCTGGTACATGGCCAGGTCGGAGAACTCGAGGGCGTGGTCGGCCCTCATGGCGCCGATCCCGGCGCCCGACGTGGTCGTCACCGACGGCGGGAGCGGGTTCGCCAAGGCCGTGCGCGAGACCTGGCCGCGCACCAGGGTCCAGAGGTGCACCTTCCACGCCTTCTCGCAGGTCAAGCGCTACACGACGACGCGGCCGAAGCTCCAGGCGGGGCGCGAGCTCTACCTCATCGCGCGCGACCTCATGGGCATCGAGACGCTGCACCAGGCCGAGCTCTGGGTCGAGCGCTACCTCGACTGGTGCGGGTTCTGGGCCGACTTCCTGGAGGACAGGACCGTGGTGGACGGCAGGAGGGCCTGCACCCACGAGAGGCTGAGGCGGGCGCGCTCGTCGCTGTCGTCGCTGGTGTCGGCGGGGACGCTGTTCACCTACCTCGACCCCGCCCTGGCCAAGGCCGGCCCGCTGCCGTCGACCAACAACATGATCGAGGGAGGGGTGAACTCGCAGCTGAGGGCCGTCCTGCGCAACCACCGGGGGCTGACGTCGGTCAAGCGCGTTAAGGCGGTGTTCTGGTGGTGCCACGTTCATTCGGGGGACGCGAGGACGGCGCGCGAGAAGCTCGCCACGATGCCGACCGACGCGGACATCGACTTCCTGTTCAGCGTCTACTCCGCCTCGCCGTCGCGCGAGGACGGAGGGCCGGAGTGGGGCGACAGGGCCGTGTGGGAGGACCTCCACCACAGGGACCCGTACCCGTTCTGGCTGGATTAATGGATGGAAACGGATGTTCTATCGGGACACACATTTTGTCCTATAAGCCAAGCCTGCTAACGGGCGTTTTGATTAATTTGAAGGCGAATAGAGGCCGCAAAGAGGTCATTTGAGGCGGTTTTGGCTGCTACTAAAAAGGTAACAGTACTCATATTTGCCCTTTTTTGCCCACGGGGCCTTGAGGGAGAGCGTCAATCAGGCCCCAGGGGAGGCGTTTCGAGGCCCAAAGGACACAAAACGGGGGCGCAGTTCATTCTGCGCCCCCGTTTATGGGTATTGCGGTTGTTTGCCGCCGGTTTTACGCCGCTTCGTCGAACTGCGAGTTGTACAGATCGGCGTAGAAGCCACCCTGGGCGAGCAGCTCGTCGTGCGTGCCCTTCTCGACGATGTCACCGTCGCGGATTACCAAGATCACGTCGGCGTTGCGAATCGTGGACAGGCGGTGCGCGATGACAAAGCTCGTGCGGCCCTGCATCAGCGCATCCATGGCGCGCTGAATAAGCTCCTCGGTACGGGTATCCACGTTGGAGGTCGCCTCGTCCAGAATCAGCGCCGGACGGTCGGCCAAAATGGCGCGGGCGATGGTCACGAGCTGGCGCTGACCCTGCGACAGATTGGTGCCTTCCTCGTTGATCATAAAGTCGTAGCCGCCGGCGAGCGTATGGATAAAGTGGTCGCAGCGCGCGGCGCGTGCGGCGGCCTCGACCTCGGCATCGCTCGCATCGGGACGTCCATAGCGGATGTTCTCGCGAATGGTTCCGTTAAACAGCCAGGTGTCCTGCAGCACCATGGCGAACTCGCCGCGCAGTGCCGCGCGGTCCCAGTCGCGCACGTCGATGCCCTCGACGCGCAGCGAACCGCCGTCCACGTCGTAAAAGCGCTGCAGCAGCTTGATGAGCGTGGTCTTGCCGGCGCCGGTGGGGCCGACGATGGCGATGGTCTGGCCGGGTTGCGCCTCGCAGCTAAAGTCGTGGATGATGGTCTTGTCGGGCGTGTAGCCAAACTTGACGTGATCAAACTCCACATGGCCGGGGCGCTTCTCGGGAATCTGCGCGTCGGCTTTCTGCTCCTCCTCGGGCGCGGCCAGGAACTCAAAGACGCGCTCGGTGGCGGCGGCCATCGACTGCATCGTGTTGCTCACGTTGCCCAGCTGCTGTATGGGTTGCGTAAAGTTGCGAACGTACTGGATAAAGCTCTGGATGTCGCCGGGCGTGGCATTGCCGGTCAGCGCGAGCTGTGCGCCCACCACGACGACGCCCACGTAGCCCATGTTGCCCACCAAGCTCATAAGCGGCATCATCAGGCCCGATAGAAATTGCGAGCGCCAGCCGCTAATAAAGAGGCGGTCGTTTTGACGGTCGAACTCCTCGATCGAGGCCTCGGCGCGGTCGAACACCTGAATGACGTTCTGGCCGGCAAAGTCCTCCTCGATAATGCCGTTGACGGTGCCTAGGACCTGTTGCTGCTCGCGGAAGTACGGCTGCGAGAAGTGGATCATCACCATCAAGATAATCGCGGCGGCCGGCAGCGTGAGCACGGTGACGCCGGTAAGCGGCAGGCTGATCGACAGCATCATGACGAGCACGCCGATAATCTGCGTGACCGACGTGATGAGCTGCGTCACGCTCTGGTTGAGCGACTGGCCCAGCGTGTCGACGTCGTTGGTGATGCGGCTGAGCACATCGCCCTTGCTGTGGCCGTTGAAGTAGCTCATCGGCACGACGGCGATCTTGGCGGCGATCTCCTTGCGCATGCGATAGCAAATCTTTTGCGTGACGCCGGTCATGAGCCAGCCTTGGATCAGGCTGCAGACAGAGCTCGCCAGATACAGGCAGAGCAAAAAGCCGAGCGTCTTGGCGATCCAGGCAAAGTCGACATCGCCGGTGCCGTTGACCTTGGCAACCAGGCCCTCGAACAGTTTGGTGGTAACCTGGCCGAGCACCTTGGGCCCCACAATGTTAAAGATGACCGAGCACACGGCAAAGGCGACGGCGGCAAACACGGCAATCTTGTGCTGACCGATATAGCCGAGCAACTGCCTCATGGTGCCCTTAAAGTCCTTGGCTTTTTCGCCGCGACGCATGCGGCCCATGGGACCACGCTGGCGGGTGGGCTTGGGAATCTGAGTCTTGGTCTCGTCTGCCATTAGCGCTCGCCTCCTTCCATAACGGCTGCAATTTCTTCTTGGGTGAGCCCCAGCTCCTCGGCGGAAAGCTGCGACTGTGCGATCTCCAGGTATGCCGGGCAGTTGTGCAGCAGCTCCTCGTGCGTACCGGTGCCCACCACATGGCCGTCATCGAGCACGATGATCTGGTCGGCGTGCATGATGGTCGCGATGCGCTGGGCCACGACCACGAGTGCGGCGTCGGTGACGTTTTTAGCAAGCTCTTCGCGCAGGCGAGCATCGGTCTTGTAGTCGAGCGCGCTAAACGAGTCGTCGAACACCACGACCTCGGGCTTTTTGGCCAGGGCGCGTGCGATGGCCAGGCGCTGGCGCTGACCACCCGAAACATTGGAGCCGCCCTGGCTGATAGGGGAGTCGTACCCGTCCTCGCGCTCGGCGATAAAGTCCTCCGCCTGGGCGACGCGTGCCGCCCGGTGCATGTCCTCGTCGCTCACCATGTCGCCGGCAAACTTGAGGTTGCTCTCGACGGTGCCCGAGAACAGGCGACCCTGCTGCGGGATGTAACCAATGCGGCGGCGAAGCTCGGAAAGGGTCATGTCGCGCACGTCGATGCCGTCGAGCGAAATACTGCCGCCCGTGACGTCGTATAAGCGCGGAATCAGTTGCACGAGCGTGGATTTGCCCGAGCCCGTGGAGCCAATGATGCCGAGCATCTGACCGGCATGCGTGGTGAAGTTCACGCCGCTGATGACATCGGCGCGGGCATCGGGATACTGGAAGCTCACGTCGCGGAAGGTGAGCTCACCGCGTGGCGCGCTGGTCGCAGGCAGTTTGGGCGAGGCAGGGTCGTTGATGCTGGTGGGGCAGGTGATGACCTCTTCCACGCGCTCGGCTGCGACCTCGGCGCGCGGCAGGATGACCGAAACCATGGTGAGGATCATAAACGCCATGACGATCTGCATGGTATAGGAGATGAACGCCATCATGTTGCCGACCTGCATCACGCCGTCGGACACGCCCTGCGCGCCAAACCAGACGATAAGCACGGTGATGCAGTTCATGACGAGCATCATGAGCGGCATCATAAAGCTCATGGCGCGGTTGGTGTAGAGCTGCGTGGTCATCAGGTCGAGCGAAGCCTTGTCAAAGCGCTCGAGCTCGTGCTCTTCGCGGTTGAACGAGCGGATGGGCATGAGGCCGTCGAGCAGCTCGCGGGCAGTAAGGTTCACGCGGTCCACGAAGCTCTGCATCTTTTTGAACTTGGGCATGGTGAGGCCCATGAGCACGCCGACGACGGCCGAAACCGCGATGATGGCAACGGCGATGGTCCACTCCAGGCCGGTATGGTTGGCCAGGACGCGCATGACGGCGACGACGCCCATGACGGGGGCCATCAGACACATGCGGATAAACAGGGTTGCGGCCATCTGGATCTGCTGAATGTCGTTGGTGCAGCGGGTGATGAGCGAGGCCTGGCTAAACTTGCCCACCTCGGCCGGCGAGAAGTGCATAACCTTGTTGAAGGTCTCGCGGCGCAGGTCGCGGGCGATGGAGCAGGCGGTGCGCGAAGCCACGGCACCGGTCAGGATGGTGGCGACGAGCGACACGAGGCACAGTCCAAACATCGTGGTCGCCATGCGGCTCAGGTAGGCGTTCTGCACGTCGGCGGGGTCGATGCCCTGCGCCTTGTACTCATCCTGCACATAGCTCACGGCGCGCTGAGTGACGATGGAGCCCGACATGGAGCCCATTTTGTCCGCCATATCGTTGGCGCCATCGACGAGCTTGCCCTGGTCGATTAGGCCGCCTTCAACGCCTAGACGCAGGCCCTTCATGGTGATCTTACCGCCGTCGGCATCAATCTGCTTTTGCATGTTCTGCGCCGCAGCGGCCTTCCTCTGCATCTCGGCGAGCTGCTCGGGCGTCATCGCCGCCATCTGCTCGGGGGTGGGCATGGCCTGAGGGGCGGCGCCATCGCTTTTCTCGGTGGATGCGCCGGTCATGTCGCCCATGGAGTCGGCGTCGATGCCCTGGTTGAAGGCGAGCACGACGGTCTCAGGCAGACTCATGGTATCGGCGAGCTTGCTGCCGTCGGCGCGCTCTTCCTCGGTGCCCTTGTACGTTCGAATACCGTTATTGTCTGCCTTGCTAAACACGGCCTCCACAGTCTTGGCGTCCTTGGCGCTCATAAAGAGTTCGAGGTCGTCGAGCGATTCGGCGCGGATGGTGTCGGGCACGGGCGAGGCGATGCCGCCTTGCTGCACGCCCACGTCGACGATGTCGCTCATATAGGTAGGCAGCGCCAGATCGGCGTTGCAGCTGATTACGATAAGTACGATAGCTGCGAACAGTGCCAGGACATGCTTTTTAAAGAGCTTGAGAATCCTCACTCGGCATCTCTCCTTTCTTGGTTGCGGTCGATAATTTCGTTGGCACGTCTTAGAAGGCGCACCATCTCTTGGGTATCTGTTTCGCCGAGCTGCTCGAGGAAAGCCGCGGTGCGCTCCTCGAATTCCCGGCGTTTGATTTCGAGATCCTGGAATCCCTTGTCGGTCACTATGACGTGTACGCGACGACGGTCGGTCTTTGAGTGCTCACGCTCAACCCAGCCCTTGGCTTCGAGAGCGCGTAGGATATTGGCAATGCGGGCGTTCGAGACCCAGGCGCGATCAGCGAGTTCGCTCGGCGTGAGCGAACCGCCAGCGAGCATAAGGGCGCGCATGACAGCCATCTCGCCGCTGAGAGCTTTGTCCACAAAGCGCGAAACGCGCTGGTGAATGCCGCCAAACTCGGTAAGGAGCTGACGCCCAAGTTCACGGAAATCGGTATCTTCCACCGAAAACCCCTAACACTAGAAACTATTTTCGGTGAAAGATGATACCCTTGCACGCGCGCCCTATACAGTAGATTTTGAGACATGCCTAGAAAACTACCTTTAGGCGACCTCCGTACGCCGTCGGTATCAGCGAAGTTAGGGAGTAGATCTCTAGGCATGTCCTAAAGCCTACTCAGAGGAACTTTACCCTGCTAAAGCTGGCATAACAGCTAGAGCGAACGTCGTACAAAGGCAAGGAAAAATAACATACAAATCGGTGAACGGTAGTTGTTCGCGCTCGCATTTCCTGCGGGTTTGTAAAAAACGCCCTTATGATATAAAAAAAGAAACATATAACAGCCCAGATGGAGAGGGTCGCTATGTTATCCTTCTCAAACGGGTGAAATCTTGGGTTTTGGGTTGCAGTTCCAAGGTGGACAAACGTTTTTCCCTGCACCAACGTGTGATGAAGAACGGAAGAAGCCGGTAGTGCAAACCGAAAATTCAAGAATTCAATAAGCAGCGGTGTGAGAGAGCGCCGCATTACACGTAACTAGGAGCGTGGTTACACAATGCAGGAGGCATGGGAAGGCTTCAAAGAAGGCATTTGGACGGGAGAGGTTGACGTCCGAGACTTCATCCAGAAGAACTACACCCCCTACGAGGGCGACGAGTCGTTCCTCGCCGGCCCGACCGAGCGTACCAAGGAGCTGTGGGGCGAGGTTCTCGACCTGCTGCTTAAGGAGCGCGAGCAGGGCGGTGTCCTCGATATGGACACCAAGACCGTTACGGGTATCGTGAGCCACCCCGCTGGCTACATCGATAACGCCCACCGCGAGAAGGAGACCATCGTCGGTCTCCAGACTGACAAGCCGCTCAAGCGCGCTCTGCACGTCAACGGCGGTATCCGCATCGCTTGCCAGGCTGCCAGCCAGCACGGCTACAAGGTCGACGAGAACGTTGTCGAGCGCTACACCTTCGAGCGCAAGACTCACAACGCCGGCGTCTTCGATGTTTACACCCCCGAGATGCGTGCTTGCCGCTCGGCTCACATCATCACCGGTCTGCCCGATGGCTATGGCCGCGGCCGCATCATCGGCGACTACCGTCGTGTTGCCCTGTACGGCGTCGACTACCTGATCAAGGACAAGGAGGCCCAGAAGGCTTCCACCCCGACGGTCATGACCGCCGACAACATCCGCGATCGTGAGGAGCTGCAGGAGCAGATCCGCGCCCTCGGCGAGCTTAAGATGATGGCCGAGACCTATGGTTTCGATATTTCCAACCCTGCTACCAACACGCAGGAGGCCATCCAGTGGATGTACTTCGCCTACCTCGCTGCCGTTAAGGAGCAGAACGGCGCCGCTATGTCCATCGGCCGTACCTCCACGTTCATCGACATCTACGCTGAGCGCGACCTTGCCAACGGTACCTTCACCGAGGAGCAGATCCAGGAGTTCGTGGATCACTTCATTATGAAGCTCCGCATGGTCAAGTTTGCCCGTACCCCCGAGTATCAGGCCCTGTTTACGGGCGATCCGCAGTGGGTCACCGAGTCCATCGGCGGCATGGGCGTTGACGGCCGTACGCTCGTTACCAAGATGAGCTACCGCTACCTGCACACGCTCGAGAACATGGGTACCAGCCCCGAGCCCAACATGACCGTTCTGTGGTCGACCCGTCTGCCCGAGAACTTCAAGAAGTTCTGCGCCAAGACTTCTGTCGCCAGCTCCTCGATCCAGTACGAGAACGACGACCTTATGCGCGTTTACCACGGCGACGACTACGGCATCGCCTGCTGCGTGTCCTCCATGCGCATTGGCAAGGAGATGCAGTTCTTCGGCGCTCGCGCCAACCTGGCCAAGTGCCTGCTGTATGCACTCAACGGCGGTGTTGACGAGGTCTCCAAGAAGCAGGTCGGCCCCAAGTATCGCGCCGTCGAGGGCGATACGCTCGATTACGACGACGTTGTGGCCAAGTACAACGACATGATGAAGTGGCTCGCTGGCGTGTACGTCAACTCGCTGAACATCATTCACTACATGCACGACAAGTATTGCTACGAGCGCATCCAGATGGCTCTGCACGACAAGCACGTGCACCGCTGGTTCGCTACGGGCATCGCTGGCCTTTCCGTCGTGGCTGACTCCCTGTCCGCCATCAAGTACGCCAAGGTCCACCCCGTCCGTGACGAGAACGGCATCATCGTCGACTTCGAGACCGAGGGCGATTTCCCCAAGTACGGTAACGACGACGACCGCGTTGACCAGATCGCTCACGACGTTGTGCACCAGTTCATGGAGTACATCCGCATGAACGACACCTACCGCAACTCCGTGCCCACGACCTCGGTTCTGACCATTACCTCCAACGTCGTGTACGGTAAGAAGACCGGCTCCACGCCCGACGGCCGCAAGGCTGGCCAGCCGTTCGCCCCGGGTGCTAATCCCATGCACAAGCGCGATAGCCACGGCGCCATCGCTTCGCTGTCTTCGGTTTCCAAGCTCCCGTTCCGCGATGCTCAGGACGGCATCTCCAACACCTTCTCCATCATCCCGAGTGCGCTCGGCAAGGAGGATCAGGTGTTCTTTGGCGATATCGACCTTGATCAGCTGGGCGAGTAACTATTGTTAGTGCTATACTAACAATAACGATTACTGATTAGCGCGCCGGTCTCGGCCGGCGCCTATCAATCGAAGGAGACACATTATGAAGGTTTCTGAAGTTTCCGAGACTCAGGCCGATAACCTGGTCCACATGCTCGACGCTTACGCCGAGAAGGGTGGCCACCACCTGAACATCAACGTCTTCAACCGTGAGACGCTGCTCGACGCTCAGGCTCACCCCGAGAAGTACCCGCAGCTGACCATCCGCGTTTCTGGCTATGCCGTGAACTTCCACACGCTCACCAAGGAGCAGCAGGACGAGGTCATTTCGCGTACTTTCCACGACAAGTTCTAAAGGGATTTAACTCCTGCAGGATCGCGAGGGCGTAATGGGCTTCTCCCCAGAACGTCCTCGGACATGAAAGTGCCCCGCCGTGCGCTTCGCGCGGCGGGGCACTTTCGTCCTGACGCTCCTATTTGGCAAGGTGTTTTTTAGAATCCGTTTTGCGCTCGGCCTCGAACGCCTGCCTGTCCCAATCGAGCGGGAGCCCCGCCTCGACCCATGCCTCGTAGGCCCTCCTTATGGGCTTGAGCTCCCTTTGGCCCCTCTCCAGCATCGAGATGTACTTCTCGCTGGTGCCCAGTATGGACGCCGCCCTCACCTGGCTGACCTTCGCCGCGCGCCTGG
>CABUUD010000075.1 GCA_902494585.1 uncultured Collinsella sp.
CGACGATGACCTGCGCGCTGCCGTCCGTCGTCGCAACCGCTTGCGTGCGGCCCAGCTCGACATGTTTGCGCTGCAGGCCAACCAGCCGGCGGCTATGAGCGGCGTCGACCTGATGAGCACCATGTTTGCCGGTACGTTTAGCTTTGATATCGAGGCCTATACGCAGCAGCTGGAGCAAAAGGTTGCCAGGCTGCGCGAGGCCTACGACGCGGGCGAGCGCCCGGTTGCGGCGGACGCCAAGCGCATTCTGATCACCGGTTGCCCGGTGGGCGGCGTGATCAACAAGATCGGCCGTACTATCGAGTCCAACGGCGGTGTGGTCGTGTGTATGGACGACTGCTCGGGCGAGCGCACGGCGGCCATGATGATCGACCCGGAGGCTCCCGACATCCTGCGCGCCATCGCCGACCGCTACCTCGACATTAACTGCTCGGTCATGACGCCCAATGACGGTCGTATGGACAACACCCTGGCCATGTGCGAGAAATACCATGTCGACGGTGTGGTGGAGAATGTGCTCCAGGCGTGCCACACCTTTAACGTGGAGAGTGCCCGCATGCAGGAGGCTGTCGAGGGTGCGGGTATTCCGTATATGAAGATCGAGACCGATTACAGCAACGGCGACATGGGTCAGATCGAGACCCGCATCGCCGCCTTCATCGAAACCCTCTAGCTTCCTCAGGCACCGGATTTTGCTCCTCAAACCGTCGCTTGTGTACCCAAAGTACGCTGCGCTCCTCTTTCGGGGCAATCTCCGGCACCTGAGAAACCTAGAGCTAAGGCGCCTGAACGCGCCGCTACCTTTGATGTTTAGATTGGAAGAGAGCCATGATAGGGATCGGGATCGATATCGGGTCTACGGCGGCTAAGGCTGCTGTGGTCGACGGGGAGGGTTCGGTGGCGTGGACGTGCGTGCAGCCAACCGGGTTCTCCTCGGTCGATGCTTCCGAGCGGCTGCGCGAGGCACTGGTAGCGGCCGGCTATGACGTGACAGCCGACGACGTGCGCGTGATCGCGACTGGCTACGGCCGTGTCGCCGTGCCCTATGCGCACAAGGTCGTGACTGAGATCACCTGTCACGGCACCGGTGCCGTGCGCCTGTTTGGCGACCACGGCACCGTGATCGACGTGGGCGGTCAGGACACCAAGGTCATCCAACTTAAGGGTGGCCGCGTGGCCAAGTTTGCCATGAACGACAAGTGCGCCGCCGGTACGGGGCGCTTTTTGGAGATCATGGCCGATCGCCTGGGCATTTCCCAGCAGCAGATGGCCGACCTGGCGCGTACCGGCGAGCCCACCAAAATCAGCAGCATGTGCACGGTGTTTGCCGAAAGCGAGGTCATCAGCCTGATCGGTCGCGGTGAGCCGCGCGAGAACATCGCCCGCGGTGTGATTGAGAGTGTCGTGTCGCGCGTGGCGACCATGGCCGGGCAGGCCGCGGACGCCCCGTACTACCTGACCGGCGGCCTGTGCGAGAACGCCTTCGTGGTGGAGCGGTTGGGCGAGCTACTGGGGTCGCCGGTGACCACCTCGCCCCAGGCTCGCTTTGCCGGAGCGATCGGCGCGGCGATTCGCGCACAGGCGCTCAATTAATGCATCCGCCGTGGGCTCGCATTCATGCGTATACTGGGAGAAAATGATTGACCGAAGAGAGAGGAGGTATCGATGGCTGACGATCAGATTAAGCTCACGTCCATGACGGCCGCGAGCGGTTGAGCCGCTAAGTTGGCTCCCGGAGCCCTCGCCCAGGTCCTGGGCGATTTACCTAATGTGCATAACGACAACCTGCTCGTGGGGTTCGATACCTCCGACGATGCGAACGTCTTCCGCGTAGGGGAGAACCTGGGGCTCGTGCAGTCCATCGACTTCTTCCCACCGATGGTCGATGACCCGTTCCTGTTTGGCCAGATCGCTGCGGCCAACTCGCTGTCGGACATCTACGCCATGGGCGGGCGGCCGAGCCATGCCATGAACCTGCTTTGCATACCCAGTTGCCTGGGCGTTGAGGTTGCCGGTCAGATTCTGGCGGGCGGCGCCGATAAGTGCGTCGAGGCGGGTTGCTCCATCGCGGGCGGCCACACCATCAACGACGACGAGCCCAAGTACGGCCTGTCCGTGAGCGGGTTTGTCGCGCTTGACCGTATGCTCGCCAACAGCGGCGCGCGCGTGGGCGATGCGTTGCTGCTGACCAAGGCGATCGGCTCGGGCATCATCACCACGGCCATTAAGGGCGAGCTCATCGAGCAGGACGAGGCCGCAGCCATGTTTGACTCGATGCGCACCCTCAACGAGGCCCCGATTCGTCTGGCCGAGGGACTCGAGCTTCACGGCTGTACCGACATCACGGGCTTTGGCCTGATCGGGCACGCGTGCGAGATGGCTGAGGGCTCGGGCGTGCAGGTTGAGCTTGCGTCGGGGTCGGTGCCGCTCTTTGACCAGGTGCTCGACATGGCGCGTCTGGGCATTATCCCCGCGGGCTCCTACCGCAACCAGGACTTCTTTGGCCCGCGCGTGACGGCTGACGACGAGCTGGAGCCGGGCATGTTGGATGCGCTGTACGATCCGCAGACTTCGGGTGGTTTGCTTATTGCGGCGCCTGCTGCCGATGTGGATGAGCTTGCGCGCCGTTTACGTGCCGAGGGGCGCATCGCGGCCGTTGTCGGGCGCGTGTGCGAGGCGGAGCCGGGCGGTCCTGCCGTCCACGTTGTGCATTAAGGAAAACCGTTTATGCGACTGCCTACTGTTCTGGGCGGTCCCTTTTGAAAGGATGTAACTATGTCTACCAAGATTGAAGTCAATGCCATGGGCGATGCCTGCCCGCTGCCCGTCGTCAAGACGCTTAAGGCGCTCAAACAGCTCGATGGCGAGGGTGCCGTGGTGACCTCGGTCGATAACGAGACCGCCGTCAAGAACATCTCCAAGATGGCGCAGGAGAAGGGGTGCACGGCCTCGGTCGAGAAGGTTTCTGACGCCGAGTGGCGCGTGACTGTCGCGACCGCCGGTGCCGTTGCCGTGGCCGATCCCGAGCAGGATGGCGCTGCCTTCTGTGATGCCAGCGCCGGCAAGGGCAAGCTCGTCATTTCCGTCTACACCGACTGCATGGGCCGCGGCGACGACGAGCTGGGCCACAAACTCATGAAGGCGTTTATCTTTGCCGTGACGCAGCAGGAGGAGCTGCCCGCGACCATGCTGTTCTACAACGGCGGCGCCAAGCTCACCGTCGAGGGCTCGCCGGTGCTCGATGACCTGAAGGGCCTGGCCGAGCAGGGTGTCGAGATTCTCACCTGCGGTACCTGCCTCGACCACTATGGCATTAAAGACCAGCTTGCGGTGGGCGAGGTCACCAACATGTACGTGATCGTGGAGAAGATGGAGCAGGCCGTGCGCGTCGTGCGCCCGTAGCGTATTGGTTGGAGTTGCCATGAGGGAGAAGCGCCCGGCGCTTGTCATCACGTTTCCCACCACGGCGGCCGCCATGGGGTGCGAGTCCCTGTGCATCGAGCGCGGCCTTCCCGGGCGAACGATTCCCGTGCCCGGGGAGGTCGCTGCTGGCTGCGGTCTGGCGTGGAAGGCGTTGCCTGCCGATGAGGAGCTGCTGCGCGGCGAACTCGCCGCGGCGGGCGTTCCCACCGAGGGCTATACCGTGATTGATATGTGGGAGGTCGTGCGATGATCTACCTGGATAACGCGGCGACGACCATGCACAAGCCGCAGGAGGTCATCGATGCCGTGACGCAGGCGATGTGTTCGCTCGGCAATGCCGGGCGCGGCGCCACGTCGGGTGCCCTCGATGCCGCTCGTACGATTCACGGTTGTCGCGCCAAGCTCGCGCGCCTTTTGGGTTGCCCGAGGGCGGACCATGTGTGCTTTACGCCCAACTCTACGGCGGCGCTCAACACCGCCATCAACGGGGTGGTGCGCCCCGGCGACCGCGTGGTCTCGACGGTGCTTGAGCACAACTCGGTGCTACGTCCGCTCAACCGCCTGGCGGCAGAGCAGGGTGTGACGGTTGAGCATGCGGGTTGCGATGCGAGCGGCGTGCTCGACTACGACGAGCTCGAGCAGCTGGTCACGCCGGGCACGCGTGCTGTGGTGGTGACGCACGCCTCCAATGTGACCGGCAACGCGGTCGACATTGCACGCGTAGCTGCCATGGCCCATGCGGCCGGTGCGCTCGTGATTGTCGATGCCTCGCAGTCTGCCGGCACGGCGCATATCGATATGCAGGCCATGGGGCTCGACGTCGTGTGCTTTACCGGCCACAAGGGGCTGATGGGCCCGCAGGGCACCGGCGGTCTGGCCGTGGCGGAGGGTGTCGACGTGGCGCCCTGGGCCATGGGCGGCACGGGCGTGCACAGCTTCGATGCACTGCAGCCGCTTGAGTGGCCCACGCGCCTGGAGGCGGGCACGCTCAACGGTCACGGCATCGCGGGACTTTCCGCGGGTCTCGACTTTATCGAGGCCCAGGGTGGAGTCGAGGCGATTGCGGCACACGAGCGAGCACTGGCGGATCGCTTCCTTGCCGGTGTGCGCGAGATTCCGGGGATTAAGCTCTATGGTGCCTTTGACCAGCCGACGCGCTCTGCGATCGTGTCGCTCAACGTGGGCGATATCGATTCGGCCGAGATCTCGGATGCACTCATGCAAGGGTGGGGGATTGCGACGCGCCCCGGCGCCCATTGCGCTCCGCTCATGCACCGTGTGCTGGGGACCGAGCGTCAGGGTGTCGTTCGCTTCTCGTTTGGGTATTTCAACACGGACGAGGAAGTCGACACCGCGATCGACGCTTTGCGCGATTTAGCCTGCTAAAGCTGCTAGACCGTTTATACTTGCGGGACGGGTGTTTTTGCCCGTCCCGTTTTTGTTTCGATTCGAAAGGTGCTCTCATGGCTTCATCCGCCCCGCGCGGTCTGCGCTCCGACCATGTCGTCACCGTCGGCATCGCCCTGTTCTCGATGCTCTTTGGCGCCGGTAACCTCATTATTCCGCCGCTGCTGGCGCTGCAGGCAGGCTCTGCCACGCCGGTTGCCATGCTCGGCTTTCTCATAGCTGCCATCGGCCTGCCCGTCATGGGCTTTATCGCCGTGGCGCTTGCCGGAACGGCGCGCGAGCTTGCCGGCCGCGTGCATCCCAAGTTTGGCGAATTCTTCGTTGCGGCGGTCTATCTGGCCATCGGTCCGTGCCTGGCCATTCCTCGCACAAGCTCTACGGCCTTCGAAATGCTGGTTCCGCTGCTACCCGAGGGCGTTTCGCTCGGCACGGCACGTCTGGTGTTTGCCATCGGGTTCTTCGTCGTCGCGTTTGTGCTCACGCTGCGCCCGGGTGTCATCACGCGCGTGCTCGGCCGCATTACGGGCCCCGCGCTCATTGCGCTCATCGTGCTGGTCGTGGGTGCTGCTGTGATCTCGCCGCTTGGTCCCGCTGCCGCGCCTCAGGCTCCCTACGATGCAGGCGCCGCCGTGCAGGGCTTTTTGACTGGCTATCAGACCATGGACCTGCTCGCGTCGCTCGCCTTCGGCATCATCATCGCCGAGACCATCCACGAGTTGGGTGTTACCGACGATAAGCGCGTGGCCTTCGAGATCTCACGCTCCGGTGTGATCGCCGGTGTGCTCATGGCCATCATCTACTGCGGCCTGGCGCTTGCCGGAATGCAGCTCGGCACGGTTGTGCCCGATGCCACCAATGGCGCCGCCATCCTTGCCCGCTCTGCCTCCATGCACTTTGGCCTTGTCGGCACGGTCGTGGTCTTTGCGATCTTTTTCCTCGCCTGCATGAACGTGTGTATTGGCCTTATCAGCTGCTGCTCGCGTTACTTCTGCGAGACGTATGTGGTCGAAGGGGGAGCGGAGGCTTCCGAGGAGGCCATGCGCCGCCCCTTTGCGATGCTTGCCTTTGTGTTCGCGGCGTTTTCGTGCGTGCTCTCCAACGTGGGCCTCGACGTGATCCTTATGTTCTCGGTGCCTATGCTCAATGCCCTGTATCCCGTTGCCATTGTGCTGGTGCTTATGGGCCTGATGCACGGCTTTTGCGACGCGCATCCGCAGGTTTGGGTTTGGGTCGGCGGCGTGGTCGCGGTGCAGAGCGTGATCACCTCGGTCCGCGACGCGTTCTTTACTGGTGCGTGGCTGCCGTTCGATGCGTTGCCGCTGGCAGATATCGGTGCTGCGTGGGCACCGGTTGCTGTGGCGGCGTTTGTGATCGGTCTGGTTCATAGCCAGTTTGTCACACATTCGAGGAGCTAGGGTATCGTCGCTTGCACAGGCGGGAAGTCTCCCCTATAATTTCCTTCGCTTTGGGACACGCAAGGTTTATGCCTTAGCTGCTCAACACCTTCGGGACGTGGCGCAGTTTGGTAGCGCGCCTGCTTTGGGAGCAGGATGTCGCAGGTTCAAATCCTGTCGTCCCGACCATATCTTGCGGGCGTAGTTCAATGGTAGAACCCCAGCCTTCCAAGCTGATGACGCGGGTTCGATTCCCGTCGCCCGCTCCATAGGATAGTTTTAACGGCTTTGGCTCCATTTGGTGCCAGGGCCGTTTTCATATATATGCCGGGGACCCCACATCCCCACCTAAGTTGCGGTGAAATAGTTCCTGGATTAGCCGCAAAAGCTGTAATCCAGGAACTATTTCACCGCAACTTATTGAGGCCGAGCGGGTTGGGTCGATGATGGGTTCTGTTGTCGAGAAGATGAGGGCAGCCGGTCAGGAGCCTGCGTAGGGTTTTGTGGTTGGTATACCGTAGCCGCGCATCATGGAGCCGAACGCTTTGACATCGTAGGTGTCTGAGAGCTTGAAATGAATGACGTTGTGGCCCATGGCACGCAGGTTCGCGTCGCGCACGAGGGCAGCTCGATAGGTTTTTGCCGCAGTATGTTCCGGATCATTTTGGGCATCGTCCTCAAACTTGCCTAGTCCATGCAGCTCAGCCAGCATCCAAGAGCCGTTTGGCATCTGCCAGCCGTAATCTGCCAAATAATAGCCGGCGTTTCCCGGTCGAGTGATTTCAACCTGAAGTTCGGGAGCGGCAACTCCCGCCATAATCATTGCCGCCCGTGCTTCGGATTCTCCACCGTTATCCGATCTGCCATCCATGTGTTCAAAAACGTCAAATGCGCGCGCGATGCCGTGCAGTCCGCGGCAGTTCGCTTGTGCATATGCAAGCAATTCTTCACGCTCGACACCGTATTCACGAGCCAACCCGTCGGCATAGCCTAGTGCATATCGAAAAGCACTCGTTCGGGTGATGTCGACCACCGTGCGATATGGATCCGTCAACGTAAACGGGCCGAGCTGCCATACGTCGGCCGGCCGCCAGCGTCGGTATTCAACGAATTCGTACATATCGCGTCTGCTGGAACGCGGCAGCAGCACTTGCACCTTGTCGAGAAGCGAATATGCAGAACCGATGCCATAGAGCAGTGCCGCCGTTGCTCCACAAAACACTGCATCCGGTTCAACGACCGCAATAGCGGATGCCAATTGAAAGATGCGATCTTCGACGCCGAGGTCATTCCAATACGCGGGATCAGCGTAGACATGGTTGTAGAGTCGAATAATCATCTCTTTTTGCATGAGTGCGTAGGCACAGCGTTCATCCCATTTTTTGGTAGCTACAAACAGGTGCCCGCCATGATGGGCCTCGAATAACCGGAAGAACAGCTCTGCTTGCGGTTTGGAACAGCGTTTATCATGACTCATTTTCGACCCCATGGTCTCGAGGGAGAGCGAATGACACTACGCTATCCCATATTTGGTCCGCCAGACCTTGCCATAAACTGACCAAAAGCTTGACGGGGCAGGTCAGAGTCATGAGTCAGAGCCAAACATATCGGCAAACGGTCGATAATGGCCTTTCGGCGGTATTAAAACCTGCCCTTAAAAAAGCTGCGGTGAAATAGTTCCTGAAAAGCTCGAATAAGCCTAAATCCAGGAACTATTTCACCGCAACTTAGGAGGGGATGGGGCTGAGGGGCGGGCGATGCCGTTGCCTGTCGGTTAGTGGCGGGGTTGGTGGCGGAGCTTGTCGATGGTGGCGTCGGTGCTGTGACTGCGGGCGTCGGTACTGTGGCCGCGGGCGTCGGTGCTGCGGTTGCGGGCTTCGGCTGCGGTTTGGCGCTTGTGACGGTAATCGATCATGCCTTGGATGATGGGCTTGCCAAAGCTCACGACATCATCGTTGTAGATGGCGGTTCGGGCTGCGAGGAGGCAGTCGGTAAAGTCCATATGGGTCTTGCCAAAGAGTTTGACGGCAAGGGCGACAACGGTGGGCTCGTCGACCATGACGTCATCGAGCAGCCTTTTCATGGCCGCAGCAATCTCAACGCGGGGAACCTTATAGACGTCGCGCAGCGTGACCACGACGCGCGTGATGATTTCGGGGTAGACACGAGCGGTACGCGTGGCGATTACCTTGGCGGCGCGCGGTGACAGAATTTCGTCGTCGTCAAGCAGGTAGCGTAGGATGACGGTCTCGTCGATGATGGTGCTACTCATGGATATCTACTTCCTCGGGACCCAAAATCGAATCGTCGTTTTCTGTAGCAAGGTACTCAATCCAGGCATTGCGCTCCTCGGAGCGGCGATTGGGGTCACCATATGCTTTGAGCGATCCATAGGCGGCGGTGCCGTCCTTTGAGCGCACGGCGACCGGCTGAAAGGGGAGCTTGCGCATCAAAATGCTTTGCGCGACAAAAAGACGAACGGCCTCGGCAAGCGATGTGCCCATGGCGTCGTAGAGGCGCTCGGCATGCTGTTTGTCTTCCTCGCGAATGCGCACCTGCAGGATGGCTCGTTTTTGCGTCGATGACATCACTGGCCTCCCTTAATGAGCGGGCAATATGAATAGTCAAATACAGCATTGGCTAATAATAGCCAATTTTATAATGACTACTTTATTGCACTCGAGTAATTGAGTGTGAACAATATTACAAACGTACTACATCCTTTAGAAACGGGCGTGAAATCTCTCTCGAACGTACGCGTGTAATACACTCACCTTTATATCCTATCGAGAATAATTCCAACCTGCCAAAACCCCTGCAATACACCCGTATTGCAGGGGTTATGCTCAAGTTTGCCCCCTGCAACTGCGTATATTCAACCTGTATATCGTTGGAGGAATTCTATCGAAGTGCCTGTTTCGCCGCATGTGCTCGATACGTCGATGCCGGACCACGGGCGGTCCGGGGCAACGTCGACAGGGTCTCTCCGGCATGGGATTCAGGAGGGAGTGAACAACATGGGCAATAAACGAGTCGTAGCCGATTCTTCGCGCTGCATTGGGTGCCAAACCTGTATGGCGGCGTGCATCGAGGCACACGATATTCCCGGCAACATCGCCGCACCTCGCTTGCGCGTAACGCGCACCTACGAGATCTCCGCGCCGGTGGCATGTCACCACTGCGAGGACGCTCCGTGCGCGAAGGCCTGTCCTACGGGCGCCTTGTTCTTTGATCCAAAGAACCATCGTATCGGCGTCAACGAGGACAG
>CABUUD010000076.1 GCA_902494585.1 uncultured Collinsella sp.
CACGACGACCGCGCACAGGCCGGCGGCGAGGAGAAGACGAGCGAGCTCTATGGAGCCGAGCAGGCGTGAAAGGACCTCGCAGTTGTCCCTCAGGTCGACGACTTGCTTTGTTCCGGAAAGCATGAAACCGAAGTCGGCGAGCGTCTGGACGATTCCCATGAACGACAACACGTAGGCATAGACGGCGTAGCCACCCGTGCCCAGCACGCGCGTGAGGTACGGCACGAGGATGAGGGGGAATACGTACTTAAGTACTTGTAATCCGTACTGCCAAATTATGTTTTTGGCGAGTGTGTTACTGCTTTTCAATATCTATATCAACCCAAACAAATTTCAGTTTTCGTTTCTATTCGAGCTAAAGCGCAAGGCAATAAAGAGCGGGTTCCTGAGCCCTTAAAGCGAAAGCGACGCCAGCCGCCAGAGGACGCTATCGACTTCCAAAAGAACTTTCTCGGGATGGCCCATTCGCCTTCATCAACTCGGTAGCCAAAGCAAAAACGCAGCGAGATTCCTCGTCAACGAGCGCGACCGTGAGGTTTGCAAACAAGATGCCGAGCTGATAGAGAGTCTGGTCATACATCCTCTGGTGAAAAGGAAAGCCCAATGTCCGGCGCAAAGCAAGCATGGCTTCGATCGTGAAGTACCTGTCTACAGACCTCTTGCTCGACAGGCTGTTCGAGGTTAACGAGTCAACTTGCTTTTGGTATTAGTAGTCCAATTCGTCGATGGTCGACCCCTGAACCTCAGCACGATCATTTATGCCTGCACAGTGTCCTCAAACCACCCATCTTTGAGAAGCTCTAGGCCTTGCCGCGTCTCGCGATCGAAGATCCTTCCCCATGCAACGCCGCTCGAGTGTTTCGTCCCCACAGAAATGACCCGCCCGAGCTCGCCGATATAGCGGGGAATAATCACGGTGATGTCGACCAAAGGTGTTGCAGGTCATAAGTCGTGGAGCTCGGGCGAGGAACGTTAAGTGGTGGCCGAAACCCGGGTAAGCGCTCCCTGGCCACTCAGATTCAGGAGGTCCATCCGAAGCCCCTCGCGTGTGGTACGCGAGGGGCTTCGGATGGACCGAATGCTTGGCGATCCTCCCGAGATTGTTCAACACTAGTCCCATTTAACAATCCTCATGAATCTAAACAAGCTGCCAGAAAAAGGAAAAAGGAACGACACCGTGCCATTGCGGCCGGTAGACCATAATTACTACAAAAAACACGGCCGTAACTGCGCATATGCCGTAAACGAGGAGGAACTTGAGCTTTGTATCGATCTTTCGGAATCGCAGCGCCACGTATAAGACAAGGAAAAACGAGGTAAACGTCGTCAGCCTCTGGAAGATGTTCACGAAGCAAGCGAGGAACTGGAAGACGACCTGGAGCATGGATCCATGAAAAAGAACCCTCTCCTCCCTGTCGTCATCCGAAGCCCCCACCCCAAACAAATGGGAAACGACAATCAGCAAAGCGTCCATGGCGGTCATGATCGGCGCCGCGAGCGCATTCCCCCCCGACCACGAGGACATGCTATACGTCGAGTACTTGTCAAAGTTCTTCTCAACGAAGCTCCACACGACATCAGGGGAAAGGGCCAAAGCCAACGCGACGACGCCATAACCCAGCATGACTTTCTTTGTCGGTGCGAGCGCCGAGAGCGGAATGAGCGCGAGCATGACGATGGCGGTCGAGTGAAACAGGGAGCCGAAAATGACCGCCGCAGCGAAACGGATCCTCTTCCCAGACTCCAGCCAAGGTATCGCCGCGATGATGATTGCGGCGGCGATACCTTGGCGCATGAGGTTCATAAAGGAGGCGTACGTCAGAAGTGTCACATAGAGGAAGAGTGCGAGCACGGGATTGCAGTCCGACTTATAGACCACATACCCGACGCAGGCGGTCATGACCGCACTGGTGAAGAGAAGAAGGAGCTGCGGATTGGGGCTGACCACGTTCAAGGCCCGGAGGAGGTACAAGAACCCGGTTTCATACCAGGAGTGTGCCATCCACGCCGTCAGGTAAGCGTTCCAGTACTGGAGCGTATCCACTCCGACCGCGTAGCTTCTCAGGCCGGAGAACGCGAACAAGACCAGGCAGGCCAAGATGATAAAGCATCGTCTCTCAGCATCCCCGCGCGACACGCCCGTGATTACACCGAGAACGAGAATCACGACTATTTCCATCAGATAAATCGTCATGCGCGCCCAATCACCTTGAGATAATCGGTTCGAATCGACTTGGCGATCGAGGGCCACGAAAACAACTCCGCAACGCGACGTGAGGCCAGGGCCATATCCGCATAGGCCTCAGCAGAGCTGGCGGCGGCGGCGATGGCTTCCCGCACGGATTCGGGAGAAAGGTCGCAGACCCATCCGGCTCCCTCGGCGAGGATGACGTCAGACATGTTGGTACCCGGGGTTACCACGCATGGCAACCCGTAGGCGCACGCCTCGAGCAGACCCATCGGCATCCCCTCGTAGCGTGATGTGAGGAGAAAGATGTCCGCGGCGCGCAGAACCGCATCCTTCGCATCCCCGTATACAGGGCCGCGAACGGCGACAACGTCTGAAAGCCCCGCGGCCTGTAGCTTCATCTCCATCTCATTTGAGAAGCCGTTGACGGAGTTGCCGTAAATCGAGAGATGGAAGCGCGGTGAATCCGCGCGAGCATTCAACGGAGTAAGCGCTTCGAGGAGGACGTCCAATCCCTTTTGATAGGGCTCCACTCTGCCAACGAACACAATTTCAGGCACGTCGCCATGCCACGACTCCCGATGAGGGCGCTCCTTGGGCACCTCTATGCCGTTCGGCTCGATGAAGCTGTTCCGGTTCCATTTCTCGCCGGACTCATCGCGTTCCTTCTCGGTAAGGTAGTGGATCGCAGCGGCGCCTTGAGCGAAACGGTTGTAGAAAACGGTGTTGCAGATTCGTTTCTTAAAGGTTTTCTTCCCCTGGTCTCCGCTCGTGAGGGCGCAGTGCGGCTCAATCACATATGGTATACCCGAAGACAGCACGCCCAAGAGGGTCGCGTTGGGATGAAACGCATAAAAGCCCTCGAAAACGATTAGGTCAGGGCGCCAGATTCGACTGGTGAAATCTTCAATGTCGAAAGCAAAGTCGTTAGGGTTCCTGTAGAAGGGAAGACCCCTCCATTCTACGCGCTCGACAGGTCTCATGTTATACCAGACAACCTCTTCGAGTTCGGATAAGGCCCCGATCAGTGCAGGCACACAGTACGTAGGGCCCGCGAAGCCCTCAAACTCAAGGTTCGAGAGAAATAGAATCCTCATTCAGCCTCAATCCTAAATCCTTTTAAGCACCGCGTGCGTCAGCTGCCAGAACAGACAATAAGCGGAATAGACTGGGTTTATCTTCTCCACTTTTCGGTATGCGTTCCACGTGCGGGAAACTGCACGGAATTTATTAGCTGAGCGGGAGCCGCCATGTTTCCTGTTCTTTGCAAGCACCTCGTCGAGGCCGCCGGCTGGAACGCCGCTCTTGAGGACCTGGAGCCAGACGACCATGTCTTCAGGGAAATCGAACGAATCCCCGAAATCGGGACAAACGAGAAGACTCAGGGGTATTTTCGAGAGGTCGAACGCGATGGTATGGCTGCAGGTCACGGTGTTCTTGAGAAAACCGTCGTAGTCGATGCTCTTGGGTACGTGTACGTAATTCCTATGCTGTCCGTCAGACTCAATGGTCTCGTACGAGGTGAAGCACATCCCCAGACCACAATCCCGCATGTACGCAAGCTGGTGATCAAGTTTATCCGGAAGCCATGCGTCATCGGCGTCCATGAACGCGACGAAATCGCCGGAAACGTGTTCGATACCGGTATTGCGCGACTTAGCCGCACCAACGTTGTGCTCGTTGGGATAAACCGAGATACGACGATCCTTATTTTCGTATTCCTTCGCAAGTCGAAGAGATGCGTCCGAAGAGCAATCTTCGACCACGATGAGCTCCCAGTTCTTATAGGATTGAGAAAGAACGGAGTCGAAGGTCTCGACAAGATACGGCTCAGCATTGTAGAGGGGCATAATGATTGAAACTAGGGGAGAATCGGTCATACGTTACTTCCCCCTCCTCATCGCCTTGAACGTTTTTACGAACACGCGGGTATCCAACCCAAGCGACTGATGGCGCACATAAAAGAGCTCACGAGCTTGCCTCTGACCACTTCTCCACGTGGATTCGTTTCGGTCAGTCGCAGCCCACCAACCGGTGATGCCAGGCTTACATGCGAGCACCTCATCGCGTGCATCGCCGTATTCATACGTTTCCTCAAGTGTTACGGGACGAGGGCCAATGACGGATAAATCACCCGAGAGAACGTTAATGAATTGAGGAAGTTCGTCCAACGAAGTGCGGCGAAGAAAGCGGCCTACACGCGTGATTCGGGGATCATCGTCAACCTTCTGTTCGCGCTGCCATTGCGCCAGCTGATCGGGAGTCATGTATTTCTCAGGGTGCTCGTGAGCGTCAGAGACCATGGTGCGGAGTTTGAAGATATAGATAGGCTTTCCACCCTTACCAACTCGCTTTTGACGGAAGAACGGCTTTCCGGGAGAGTCAATCTCAATGGCGACGCATGCAGCTACAACGGGGATGGCCAACATCGCGCAGACCGCAGCAGAAAAAACGATGTCGAAAGCTCGCTTGAAGGCAAAATAGGCAGGCCCACCTTTCTTGGGGGCGGCAGCCTTGGGATCTTCGGCGGGAGCCCTATAGCTTCCCGGCGCCACGAAACCTTGCGCTGGAGCAGGGTTCTCGACGGGAGGTGGAAATTCCTTCGCCACATGAGTCTGAGAGGATTCCTGCCGATCCATGGCTTGATAAATCAGTGCCGTACCAACGGGCGCATCCGTTTCACATTCTGTATTATCCAACACGTTCTCTTCCGACATTTCTTCCCCGGGTCGGGGATCCTCCCTGTCCTTAGAAGCAATCGCCAGCAGCTAGGCGGTTGCCTTATTGAGGTTGCGCATAACGCGCTGCTCGTTTGAAAGCACGGCAAGGCCAACGCAGGTTGTTACGCGTCGGCCGCACAGGTCGAGCTCTAAATAAGCAGTGCTCTTGCGTCTGTTAATGGTTTTGATAAGGCCTTCGTGGCCCAGTAGCGGACCTGCCGTAACTACGACATGGTCGCCGTCTTTTAGAGCCTCGCTCATGGGCACTACGCGGTCTCCCCTATGCGTAAAGCCGCCAATAAGCTGGACCTCTTCTTTTGCCAGTGGCACAAACTGACCGTCCTGGGCAAGCACCCGGGCAAAGTCGTCCATGCGCAGCAGATACTGTTGCACGGTGCGGGGATCTGCCGTGTCGCAGATAAGATAACCGGGAAAGAGCGGCTTGGTCGTTTTGACCCATTCGCCGTGCACCTTAATCTCGGTTTGATATTGGGGATAAAAGAGTTCTTGCATGGCGCCCTCCGGCACCATGCGCTCGATGCGCTCGCGCATTACGTCTTCGCGTCCGTTAATGACCTGGATCACATACCACACGAGCACCACCCCCTTGCTGTCTTACGTGTGACTCATGGGGTTTGGGTATGGCTTCGCCAGGGCGCTTGTGCGCGAAGGCGATCCATATTCAAACCCTGAGCCCAGTTAGACAAGCACGTGGCTCTGCCCAACCGTGAACGGTATGTATAAGCGCAGTTGCTGAAGACGCGGACGTGTATCGCAAAATGACCGCGTCTCCAGTTGACTGCGTGCGACCCAGTCAAGCGGGTACAAAACTGGACCGCACGCAAACAGCTGCAGGACTGCTACGTTTTGGCATACGAACTAGCAGAATTTGCATCTCATAAATAAATCAACGCAAATTAAAAGAGCCGCATGACTTCTTTATTGGAGCTCGTGGTGTTTCTGGCACCGCCGTTACGGCCGGATGCTGATCGACCCTGCGCTTTGTGACTTGCTGGAGCCGTGAGCACAGTTGAACCCATGTAACGTTAGGTATCCTAGCACAAGTTGATAACGAAACTGATTTGTCTTGTGGTGAACAACATATCGTTCATTTAGTGTGCTTAATGGGGTTGTTTTGGGATGTTGTTCACGTTGATGCAGGTTATTGAGGTACTGGCGGTGATTGGGGGCGTTCCTGAAGCCCAAATGAAGCAGCGAGCTGCGCCGATAATCGCGTTTGTCTAACAAACTACGTACAGACATGGGAAATAAATTGTGCAACTTTTTGTTGACGTAGGGGGCTTTGTAGCGCATGGTGTTTTGGCATGAAAAAAAGCCTTCGGAATTCCGAAGGCCTTGCATTCACGATGGTGGAGACGAGGGGGATCGAACCCCTGACCTCTTGACTGCCAGTCAAGCGCTCTCCCAGCTGAGCTACGCCCCCGTGACGAGGAGACACTATAGGGGAAGACTTTCTTTGATGCAAGGACTTTTTTGGGTTGAATCTCTTACTTACGGGTTTTCCTGGGACGGGGCAGAAATAATCACTCTTCGAGCGCTTATTTCTATCCACCGTCCCGATAAAACCCTGATGCGATAGACCTTACTTGTAGAGGTAAGCGATGGCGGTGCCGGTATGGACTTGGATCTTGTCCGTACCCCTGACGACGTTGCTGATGCCCGTGTCGGCCAACAAACCCAGCGGGGCGTGATCTAGTTCCCACTCTAGTCCGTGTTCGCTTACCTCGGTGTTGGGGGCGATTGCGATTATGGAGAACGTCTTGCCTTCGGAGCCCTCGATAGTCCACGATTCGCCCGCGTGGAGGATGCGAGCGACCACCTTGTCCTCGGCAATCCAGACAGGGGCATCCTCATAGCCTGCAAGCAGCCCCAGTACGGAAAGCGCCATGTCCGGACGGCCGCCGGTGGCGCAGGTCGCAACCACTTCGGCACCCGGCCAACGACGGCGGACCGAATCGAGCGCCAGTGCCAGATCGGTATAGTCCTTGTAGGGGTTGTGGCGTTCTACTTCAAAATCGACAGCGGCATCGACCAGAGCGCGTCCCTCGTCGCTTACCGTGTCGGCATCCCCCACATACACGTCGCAGCCCAGGCCGGCGCCCAGCAGCGCGTCAAGCCCGCGGTCCACGGCGACAACGTGGTCGCACTCCCCTGCTAGCCTACGTAACAGATCCGCACTCGCCACCACGGGCGAGCCGCAGACCACTAATACCTTGCAAGCCACAGCCCTCGCCTAACCCTCAAACGAAAGCACGCGGGCCAGGTCAAGCTCCTCGTAGCTGTCGATAAAGATATCGCAGTTGTCGCGAACCTCGTCGCGCTTCATACGGCCATGCGGGTCATAGATGCCCACTCGATTAAAGCCTGCGGTGCCAGAACTCTTGAGGCCAAACACGGCGTCCTCAAACACCCAAGCGCGCTCAAACTTGTGCCCATAGCGCTCCTCCAGGCGGCGCAGCGCCAGCTCGTATACGTCGGGGAACTGCTTGGAGCGTCCTGCCTCGCCCGTCGTTGTAACAAATTCCATGTAAGCGTCGAGCCCAGCGCCCGCAAGCGCAGACTTAACCAGCTCGGCCGGCGTGGACGTAGCCACGCACATGGCGATGCCCGCCGCCTTTGCCTGCTCCAAAAATGCCAGGAGGCCCTCGCGCGGCGGCACCTTGGAGTATCCATCGATCAAAATCTCGCCCAGCTCGCGATACAGTTCCTCGCCATTCGCGCCAATGCCCCACGTGTCGTGGTAGGCCTGGCATTCGTCCTCCAGCGACAGGTGCTCAAATTGGGCAAAGTCATCCACGGTCACGTCAATCCCGTGGCGGTGCAATAACTCGGGCTGGGCATAGGCCCAAACGGGGGTGCTATTTACCAGCGTGCCGTCGCAATCGAAAATAAAAGCAACCTTGGGAGCGGCGGTATGGGACATAAACGTACCTTTCGATATCAAATAGTAAACATCCTGCTAAAAACGTTTTACCAAACGTCAGACAGACAATTTTGAAACCCAAATTGATAAAACTGTCAAGAGTTTTACCACGGTAATTCTGCCAGTGGTATAAACATGTCGCTTACCGATTAAACGCCCCCGCAAATCCGCTTTCGTCCATAAAACTAACGCACAGGTGTTATCGTAGTTTCTGCGGAAAGTTCCACCGAGCACGCGAGGTGGAACGAATCACAGAAACTTCGCCGTCCCTTCGATTCGTGCAGCCTTGGACCTTTCGCATCTAGTCACCAAGGCAACACGCTGCCGCGTCATGATGGGATCAAACGTGAGCGATACAAAGCTAAAGCCAACGGCTAAAAAGCCCGCAACCCGCAAACCGGCTCCGCACGCACCGGAGCTCACCAAGGACGATGTCTATCTGTTTGGCATCGGCACGTGGGAGCGCAGCTGGGAAAAGATGGGCGCGCATCCTGACACGCAGCAGCGCACGCGCGGCTGGCGCTTTTGCGTTTGGGCGCCCGACGTAAAGAGCGTCCGTGTCATTGGCGAATTTAACGACTGGGATGAACAAGCCAACCCGCTGGTGCCCGTGCATACGAGCGCTATTTGGGAAGGCTTTATTCCTGGCGCCGAGCAGGGCCAGCTCTATAAATATCTCATCGAGACCAACGAGGGCGAGAAGCTCTATAAGGCCGATCCGTACGCCTTTAAGGCCGAGTGCCCTCCGGGTACCGCTAGCGTGCTGTGGACTCTCTATGGCTACAAGTGGAACGACGCCGCGTGGCTCAAGCGCCGAGCCGGCCACAACCACATGTCACAGCCGCTCAACATCTACGAGGTGCATATTGGCTCGTGGAAGCGCCACGGCGACGCGCCGCAGGGCGAGCCCGACGAGTACGGCAACTACCCCGGCCCCATGGATCCCTTCCCCGCGCAGCGCGGCGAGTTTTACACCTACGACGACCTGTCGGTGGAGCTCGTGGACTACGTGCGCGACATGGGCTATACGCATATCGAGGTCATGCCGCTTATGGAGCACCCTTTCGATGGCTCCTGGGGCTACCAGACGACCGGCTACTACGCCGCCACCTCGCGCTACGGCAACCCTCAGCAGCTCATGCACTTTATCGATGCGTGCCACGAGGCTGGCATCGGCGTGATCATGGACTGGGTACCCGGTGGTTTTTGCGCCGACTCCCACGGCCTTGCCACCTTTAACGGTCACATGCTGTTTGAGCACGAGATTCACCCCAACTGGGGCACGCACAAGTTTGACTTCGCTCGCGGCGAGGTCCGCTCCTTCCTGGTCTCCAACGTGCTGTATTGGCTCGAGAACTTCCACGTGGACGGCATCCGCATGGACGGCGTGTCCAGTATGCTGTACCTCAACTTTGGCGTCGACGATCCGGGCCAAAAGAAGTTCAACAAGTACGGTACCGAGGA
>CABUUD010000077.1 GCA_902494585.1 uncultured Collinsella sp.
ACCGTCGCTCGCTCGAGGGTGTCACGACTCCCGACTGCACCCGCACGTCGTGCACCGGCTGCGGAATCTGCCCCACGCTCCACGCCAAGAATGTATTGATGGGTGATCGCGCATGAGTGAGCGCCTGACCGACAACCCCACGCTCTTTAGACTTCGTGTTCGCTATGGCAAGCGCGATCGCCTTAAGTACCTGGGCCATCTCGAAGTAATCCATACCATTGAGCGCATCGTGCGCCGTGCGGGACTTCCCTATGCCGTCACGCAGGGCTTCTCTCCGCACATGCGAGTGGGCTTCTCTTCGGCGCTACCGGTGGGTACGTCGTCGATCTGCGAGTGGTATGACCTGTTTATGACCGAGTTCGTGGCGCTCGACGAGGCGTTTGGGCGCCTGGCTGCGGCGTCTCCGGCCGATCTGGCGCCCATCGAGGCGGCGTACATCGACGTGCGCACGCCGGCGTTGACGGCGCAGCTCACGCGCCTGTCGTATCGCATCGACCTGCACTTGGATCCCGAGGCGCCCGTAAGCGCCGACGAGGTGCGTCGTGCGATCGACACGCTGCGCGCGGACCATGGCATCGACTACGCGCGCGGCAAAAAGAGCAAGCGACTTGATCTGGACCATACGCTCGTTGGCTATGAGCTCACGGCGGGGGAGTGTGAGGACCATCTGGTGCTCATGCTCGACACCCATGCCGACAACGAGGGCTCCATGCGTCCGGAGATTTTGCTTTCTGCTGCTGATGTTTTGTTGCAGGGCTTGACCCCGGGCGTCGATGCACCTATTGTTTCCACCGGTATGCAAGACCTCGTGACCATCTGCTCCTACGATGTCGAGCGTCAGAATCAAGCATGCGAGGACGACGAGGGCCGACTCGTCAGCCCCATACCTGTGCGAACTTGTGGATTTGCTCCACATACTCGTTGACGGGGGTATTATCGCCTGCTACTATATTCGGCTGTTGCACTAACTGATGCATGAAGGGCAAGTAAACATGTACGCAATCGTTAACACGGGCGGCAAGCAGTACAAGGTCGCCACCGACGATGTCATCACCGTCGAGAAGATCGAGGGCAATGAGGGCGACAAGGTCACCCTGCCGGTCATCTTCCTCAACGATGGTAAGAAGATCGTCACCGATCCCGACAAGCTGGCCAAGGCCAAGGTTACCGCTCAGATCGTTGAGCAGTTCAAGGGCGAGAAGCAGCTGGTCTTCAAGTTCCACAAGCGTAAGCGCTATCGTCGTCTGAAGGGTCACCGTCAGCAGCTCACCAAGCTGAAGATCGTGAAGGTCCAGGCTACCTCCCGCGCCAAGAAGGCTGTCAAGGCAGAGGCCGAGGCTGTTGCCGAGGCTCCCGTCGCCGAGTAGATTACACTCGTAACGAAAGAGTAGGTATACACAATGGCACACAAAAAAGGACTCGGTTCCTCCCGTAATGGCCGTGACTCCCGCGGTCAGCGCCTTGGCACGAAGCGCTATGCCGGCCAGACGGTAACCACGGGCACGATTCTCGTCCGTCAGCACGGCACGCACATCCACCCGGGTGAGAACGTTGGCCGTGGCAAGGACGACACGCTGTTCGCGCTGGTCGACGGTACCGTTGAGTTCCACAAGGGTATCAAGCACAGGGTCAGCGTACGCCCGCTCGCGAACGCGTAATTCACCCTTCATAGAGCACATATGTGGGAGGCACTTGAGTTTTAGGATTCAAGGGTCTCCCTCTTTTTGTAGGAGGCGATTCTGTTGTCACAGTTCACCGATATCAGCCGCATTAACGTGTGCGGCGGCGACGGCGGAGCCGGATGCATGTCGTTTAGGCGCGAGGCATTTGTCCCCAAGGGCGGCCCCGATGGCGGCGACGGCGGTCGTGGCGGCAATGTCGTCATCCAGGCCGATGCTCAGCTGTCTTCGTTGATCGATTACCGCTTTAAGCATCACTTCCGCGCCGAGCGCGGCACGCACGGGCAGGGTGCCCGTCGTAACGGTAAGAGCGGCGAGGACCTAATTTTGAAGGTTCCTATGGGCACCGTGGTGCGCGAGCTCGACCCCGAGACGCAGACCCCGATGTTCGAGATTGCCGACCTGGTGCATGATGGCGAGCGCGTTGTCGTGGCGCCCGGCGGTGCCGGTGGCCTGGGCAACACGCACTTTGTGACGTCGGTGCGCCGCGCGCCCGCGTTCGCTCAACTGGGCGAACCGGCCGAGGAGCACTGGATTGAGCTCGAGATGAAGCTTATGGCCGATGCCGCGCTCGTGGGCTTCCCCTCGGTGGGCTAGTCCTCGCTCATCGCGCGCATGAGTGCCGCCCGACCCAAGATCGCCGATTATCCGTTTACCACGCTCGTGCCCAATCTGGGCATGGTGCGTGCCGGTGAGTATTCTTACGTTGTTGCCGACGTTCCTGGTTTGATCGAGGGCGCGAGCGAGGGCAAGGGTCTGGGCCACCAGTTCCTGCGCCACATTGAGCGTACGGCCCTGATCATGCATGTCGTCGACATGACGGGCGGTTTTGAGGATCGCGACCCGGTTGAGGATTACCGCATCATCAACCGTGAGCTCGAGCAGTATGGCGCCGAGCTTTCGGAGCGTCCGCAAATCGTCGTCGCCAACAAGTGCGATGCACCGGGCACGGCCGACAAGATTGCCGACCTCAAGCGCGCCGCGCTCGACGATGGACATATGTTCTTTGCCGTGTCCGCCGTGACGGGCGCCGGCCTCAACACGCTGATGCTTGCCGTGGGCGAGCAGGTGGCTAAGCTTCGTGCCGAGTTGGCGGTCTCCGCTGAGCCGGTCGATCTGCGCGACGAGGAGTGGGAGCGCCGCCGTCTGCAGCGCGAGAAGCGTTTCCGCATTGTCCAGGAGGAGCCTGGTGCCTTCCGTGTGGTTGGTCGCGCGATTGAGCGCATGGTCATCCAGACCGACTGGGAAAACGAGGAAGCTGTCATTTATCTGCAGCACAAGTTTGCGCGTATGGGTGTTGACGACGCGCTCGAGAAGGCCGGTTGCCGTGCGGGCGACGAGGTCCGCATTTGCCAGCGTGCCTTTGACTTTGAGGGCGCTGAGGACTTCTCGGAGTACGAGGAGCTCGAGGACGCTGGCGAGGACGTTGCCGTTGAGGCCATTGACGTGGCCGACGTTGCGGATGAGGGCGTCGAGGTTGTCGATGCGGCGGATGCCGCGGACGATGCCGAGACCTCGGAGGGCGAGTAAGCCATGTCGCTGCGCGGTGGAATCGGTTTGCCCGAGCTGCCCATAAAAGAGGGCAAAGAGTTTCGGCTTGGCATTATGGGCGGCACATTCGACCCGATTCATTACGGGCACCTGGTGACTGCCGAGCAGGCGCGCGAGTCGCTCGACTTGGACGCTGTGCTCTTTATGCCGGCGGGCTCTCCCGCCTTTAAGCTTGACAAGCCGGTGACGCCTGCCGAGGACCGTTATGCCATGACGGTCCTCGCCACCGCCGCGAACCCGGCCTTTTTGGCGAGCCGGTTCGAGATTGACCGTCCGGGCGTAACCTATACGGCCGATACGCTTCATGCCCTTCGCGACTTTTACCCGCCGCAGGTAAAGCTCTACTTTATTACGGGCGCCGACGCGATTATCGATATTGTGACCTGGCATGATGCCGAGCGAATTGCTGAGCTTGCTACCTTTATTGCGGCGACGCGACCGGGTTTTGATATCGATACGGCGCGTGCCCGAATCAAAGAGTCGGGGCTGCCGTTCGATGTGCGCTATATTCAGATTCCGGCGCTGGCGATCAGCTCGACGAACATTCGTAAGCGAGTTGCCCGCGGCATGAGCGTGCGCTATCTTACGAGCGAGTCTGTGCTCGGCTACATTCGCAAGCGCAGTTTGTATGTCGATCTGGGTCAAGAAGATTTTGAGTGATGGGGGCTACGTTGTCGGTAGAGGATCAGTTTGAGGGCGATGAGCGCGCGCTGCTCAAGCGCATTCAAGAGCTGCTCGATGTTCGCATGAAAGATAAGCGCAAGCGCTATGTGCATTCGCTGGGTGTTGCCGAGACCGCACTTCATCTGGCCGAGGTCTACGGCGTTGATCGCTTTGATGCCGCTGCCGCCGGCTTAATTCACGACTGGGACAAGGTGCTTTCCGATGACGAGCTCGTGGCCCGCGCGCTTCACTATGGCATCAAGGTTGCCGGCTCTCCTTCCGCCGCGACGCCGCTTTTGCATGGCCCTGTTGCCGCCTATGAGCTTCCGCAGCTTTTTCCCGAGCTGTCACCGGCTGTTTTCCAGGCTGTCGACCGTCACACCGTAGGTGCCTGCGACATGACGCCGCTCGATATGGTGGTCTTTGTGGCAGATGCCATCGAGCCCAACCGCCACGGCGACTATGCCCATGCGCTGCGCAAGATGGTGGGGAAGTCGACGCTTGACGAGTTGTTCTTCTCCTGTTTTGCGCAGGGTCTGGTCTATGTGATCCAGTCCGGGCGCTATCTTTATCCCACGGCTATTACGATTTACAACCATTACGCCCAGCTGCGCTAGCTCGGGTGTGTCTAGAAAGAGGTATTCCATGGCCGACGAGACCATGACTGACGAGCAGATTCTTGAAGGTGTGGAGCACAAGAGTTTCGCCGCCACGTCCGACCGTACCGCCGCTTCGCTGTCCGCGAGCGGTGTCGCCGCCGAGGATGTCGCCCGCACCGCCGCGCAGGCCGCCTACGACAAGAAGGGCGAGGACGTGCAGGTGCTCGATCTAACGGAGCTCTCCGATGTGTGCGACTACTTTGTGCTCGCCACCGGTACCAATAACCGTCAGGTCGATTCTATCGTCGACGAGATTGAGGAAAAGGTCGCCGAGGCTTGCGGTGAGCACCCGTTCTCCATCGAGGGCCGCGAGCAGAAGACCTGGATGCTCATGGACTACGGTTCGGTCGTCGTCCACGTCTTCACTCCCGAAGCCCGCGACTTCTACCGCCTCGAAAAGCTCTGGGGTGACGCCCCTCAGCTCCCCCTCGACCTCCTCTAGTAGCTCATTTGATACGGGGCTTTTTAGCTAGCCTCGCGCATTTCGCCGGGCAGTTGTGGTTTTCCGCACCTGCCCGGCTTTCTTTTTGCCCAAAGGCGGTTAATCGTTGAAGCGGGATTGGCGGCCGAAGGATAGGGCGGTGTCGCCGAACTTGTCTCGGACGGCGTCGATGGCGACGGAGAGCTCGCGGCGGTCGCTGGATTGGGCTCCGCGGTCATCGATCTCGCAGAACAGGTCGGTCTGGATGCCGCCTTGGTGGTCGAAGTCGCTCATGCCGATGCCTGCTAAGCGAACATGCATGCCTTCCTGCCAGATGTTGTCGAGCAGTTCGAGCGCAACCGCCACAAAGATATTCTCGTCGTCGGTGGGGTGGGGAAGCCGCCGCTGCGCCGTGCGTCCGCTGCCATACGAATACTTAAGCTTGAGCGTTACCGTGCCGCCCGTCAGTCCCTGACGGCGCAGACGGCGTCCAACCGACTCTCCCAACAGCGCAATCGCCGCTTCGATGTCCCCGCGCTCAGTTAAATCTTTTGCAAAGGTGCGCTCATTGCTCACGGATTTAACCTCACGCTCTTCATCGAGACTCGTGACTTCGGAGATTTCGAGTCCCAGCGCACGCTGGCGCATGCGTTCGCTGTTGACGCCAAAAATAGAGGCCAAGGTTGATTCCGGTGCACGTGATAGCTCGCCGAGGGTGTAGATGCGCATGCGGCGCAGTCGCTCCTCGGCCGAGCGCCCGATGCCGCTCATGGCAGATACCGGCAGCGCGGCCAAAAAGCGCTGCTCGGTTCCGGGGCGCACGATGGTCAATCCGAACGGCTTGTCACGCTCGCTCGCGATCTTGGCAACCGTCTTGTTGCAGCCCACGCCAATGGAGCATGTCACTCCCAGCGCTGCCACACGGTCGCTTATACGCCGTGCAACCAGCAGCGGGTCCTCGGGCGCAAAGCGACCCGGTGTGATATCGATAAAGGCTTCGTCGATGGATACGCGCTCAACGCGCGGCGTCTCTTCGGCAAGAATCGCCATGACCTGGGCGCTCACCTCGCGGTAGCGATTAAAGTGCCCGTGCGTCCAAATGGCTTGCGGGCACAAGCGCCGCGCCTCGGCCGAGGCCATAGCAGAGTGCACGCCAAAGCGACGTGCCTCATACGAACATGTGGACACGACGCCACGCGAATCGGCGTCTCCGCCTACGATGAGCGGCTTTCCGCGCCATTCGGGATGATCGAGCATCTCCACGCTCGCAAAAAACGCATCGAGGTCCATGAGGCCCACCGCCGGACCCGTCCAGGGAGGCGGCGTGACGCCCATGGCATCCTCATAACCGTATGTATGTTCGCGTCTTTTCATGGCATGAGTATACCGCGCAGCTCATGTGGGGTGCGTGTATGTGCTTGCAAATCCCGAATTCTTGTCTAAGATATGGATTTGCCCTCGACTACACCGAAGAAGTTGGTCTCACGGACTTCACCTGCCCGCGTCGATGGCGTATTATGTTCAACTGTTTGTTTGTAGTTGCAGCCTAAAGCTGCTTGGTTGGAGGAGTTTCCTTTGGCAGTCAAGATTCGCCTTGCTCGTCACGGCGCTAAGAAGCGTCCGTACTACCGTGTCGTCGTCGCCGATTCCCGCGCCCCGCGTGACGGTCGTATCATCGAGGAGGTTGGCCGCTACAACCCGATGACCGCCCCCAAGACCATCAACCTCGACCTCGAGAAGATCGCCGACTGGCAGTCCAAGGGCGCTCAGCTCACCGACGCCGTCGCCGCTCTGGTCAAGGCCGCCAACGAGGGCGAGAAGACCGAGACCGTCGTCAAGAAGTCCAAGAAGCAGCTCGCCAAAGAGGCCGAGGCCGCTAAGGCTGCCGCTGAGGCCGCTGAGGGCGCCGAGGAGTAAATCGTGCCTGAGGTTGACGCTGCACAGCTCGAGGGTGAGGCAATGCTCTCAGATCGCATCGCCGATCTCGTCGAATATCTCGTTGTTCAGATCGTCGACGACCCGGATTCCGTGAGCCTTGAGGTCATCGATGGTGACGACGCCTCTACGATCGAGGTTTCGGTTGCCGAGGATGACGTCGCTAAGGTCATCGGCCGTCGTGGCCGTACCATCAAGGCCATTCGCACGCTCGCCCGTGCACTGGCCGCTCGCCTCGACACTGCTGTCGAGGTAGAGGTTCTGGGCTAGGACCTTGAGGTCCCAGTACAAAAACATCGCCCGTGTGGTCAAGCCGCACGGAAGGAAGGGGGAGGTCCTCGCGCAGCCGCTGCGGGGGCTTCCTTCTGTATTAGAGCCGGGTATGCGCGTCGCCCTGACGCCGCCGGCGCTCAAGCGCGACCGCTTTTGCACGGTCGTGTCCGTCTCCGATACGGGCGATGGCGATCTGGTCTCGTTTGAGGGCATTGACGACTTGACGGCCGCCGAGGGCATCACGGGATGCTACGTGCTGGCAAATCGCGACGACTTTGAGCTCGATTCGCTCGATGCTGCCTATACCGACCTGATGGGTCGCGAGGTGGTCGATGAGCGCTTCGGTTCGCTCGGCACGATCATCGAAATCATGTCGACGCCCGCTAACGATGTTTGGGTTGTCGAGGGCGATCGGTACGGCGAGGTACTGATTCCCGTGATCGAGCAGGTTGTGCTCGATCTTCCCGACACAGGAACAATTTCCGTCCACGTTATGGACGGCCTGATCGATATGGACAAGTAGGGAGGACAACATGCTGATCGAGACCCTTTCGGTCTTTCCCGAGATGTTTGAGCCCGTCATGTCCACATCGATTTTGGGCCGCGCCCGTAAGGCCGGCCTTTTTGATTTTAAGGCGTATAACCTGCGCGACTGGACGCATGACCGTCATCGTACCGTCGATGACGAGCCGTACGGCGGCGGGCAGGGCATGCTCATGAAGGTCGAGCCTATCGCAGAGGCCATCGAGGCCATTAGCGCAGAGGGTCCCAAGCCCACGGTTGTGTTCTTCACCCCCTGTGGCGAGCCCTTTACACAGCATGTGGCCGAGCGCCTGCTCAAAAGCGAGCGCTTGCTGTTTGTGTGCAGCCGTTACGAGGGTGTCGACGAGCGTGCCTATGCGTATGCCGACGAGCGCCTGTCGATCGGCGATTACGTGCTCACGGGTGGCGAGCTTCCCGCTATGGTCGTTGCCGATGCTGTCGTACGCCTGATTCCCGGCGCCCTTGGTGACGAGATGAGCAACGTCGACGAGTCGTTCTCGACCGCCGAGGACGGAGGCCTGCTCGAGTATGCGCAGTACACTCGCCCTGCTGAATTCAACGGCGAGGGCGTGCCGCCTGTGCTCGTGAGCGGTGACCATGCCAAGGTTGACGCCTGGCGCCGTAAGAATGCCATCGAGCGCACTTGCCGCTGGCGTCCCGACCTGATCGAGACGGCGCGGCTTACGTCCCAGGAGCGCGCATACGCGCAGGAGATTCTGGACGCTTCGTATTCGCAGAGCGAGGAGTGAGAATGGTTCCATCGCAGCATTCCGCGTTGAGGGGCGCCTTTGAGTGGATCGCGGTCATCGCAATCGCGCTCGTGGCCACCTTCCTGATCCGCACCTTTGTGGTCGAGCCCTTTGTGGTGCCCACCGGCTCCATGGAGGATACGATCGAGATCGGCGATCAGATTCTGGCGCAGAAGGTGACGCTCGAACTCGGTCAGCCCGTCAAACAGGGTGATATCGTGGTGTTCCACAACCCCGATGCCACGTCCGAGCATGACGTGCTGGTAAAGCGCGTCATCGCCACGGCCGGTCAGACGGTCGACCTTCAGGACGGCAAGGTCGTCGTCGACGGCCAGGCGCTCGATGAGGACTATACGACCGGCATGAGCTGGCCGCTTTCGGTCCAGGCGCCCGCCGCCCAGGTGAGCTATCCCTACACCGTCCCCGATGACTGTGTGTGGGTGATGGGCGACAATCGAGAGAACTCTGCCGACTCACGCTACTTTGGTCCCGTCGATCGC
>CABUUD010000078.1 GCA_902494585.1 uncultured Collinsella sp.
CACCTCGTAAGGCTTGGTATAAAAGGATTCGTGGCCTTGTTTGTGTATATACTTGTTCGCCCTCTTATTGAGCTTGCTGATCAGCTCATCAATTTCGGGCATTTGTTCAAGAAGGTCTCGGTATTCGATATCTTTTGAACGCAGCATTTTGGACAGTTCGCTAAATGAGGGGAACCTGTCGAGCGAAACCCATTTCTCATATTTAGCCTTGCGCTCAGATTCTTCTAGATTCGAAAACAACGTTCCAATAAGGATGACCTCTCCAGCTTGTCTGACTGAATAAAAAGCAGCATCGAAGTAACCTTGATGAATTAAATCTAGCGAGCTAGCCAAGAGCTGACAGGATTCGAGTAAAAACTGGTTGAAAGATGGCGTAGAGACTAAACCACTAACGGAATCCGCCAATTGATCTACGTAGTCATAAAGAATACTGTAGGCGAGCTCATCCTCCCTTGCCACGTACAGCAGTGGATGATGTCTCCAGCTGAACATCTGACTATTTATGTATTCGTCCTTAAAGTACATCTGAGTCAGCTTCCGAGTCTTATTCCAGCACTGAGTTTTATTCCAATTGGTAATGCTCTCAAAGTCGCGGCAATGAAAGCTGGTGGGTCTTGTATTACTTTAAACCTTAAGAGTTTTTGCTCATTGGGCTAATGACATTGAGACTTGGTGCGGCAACGACCGTCTTAAGTACCCAATTTATAGCTCAGCGCCATATGGCACCTGCTAGTTGTATTTGACGCTGAATTGCACCTTTCTTGTTTAGCTGGCATAGAGTCATGTATGAGGCAGCAAGAGCGCTTTCTTTCTCAAAGAGATCTTTCCGTTTATCGGGCTCATCTAACCTTTCAGAAGCCTGTTCAAGCGTCCATTGATATTCCCTTGCATTCTGGAACATCTTATTAAATAGAATCTGATACTGATACATTGAAAACAAAAGGGATTGATAATCTTCTATGAATTCGGCAATTGCCTTCCCACTCTTTCCCTTGAAGCAAAATCTCGCCTCCATGGCGAGCGATCTCATTTCATCAAGCTTTAAATGCAATTTGAGTTGAAGGTCGGCATCTAACACCTTATTAATTGAGGCTGAAATTGATTGCAGGTACGTGGTGTTAGTTAGCCAAACAAATAGTAGGTCGATAGACATTTGCGGTTCGTCATCATGGTCCAAGTTCTTCGCGTTTTTTGCGTAAACACTCATGAGTTTATCGACGGTTATCCAAATATTTAAACGTCGATTAAATAGAGACTGTTTATTGCTGAGACGAGCTTGGTAACAAGAAATGAGCAATGCAATGATTGCCACAATCGCTGAGATGTACTCAGGTAGATTCGTTGGGTCCATTGTCTCCTTCGCCACCAAAATTCAATTGGCAATACTACAATTATCGCTCTGCTTTCAGGATTCTTTAATTCAGCTCTCAAATAGTGGGACTACGCGATCACTGACGCGCCTGGAAGTTCCGGGTCAACCTGGCCTGGGACAAATGGGACCCGATCGCAAGGGTGGTGCGCCATATCCTAATGACCGACGCAACCTACCGCAGCTTGGGGCGGGAGCGGTAGGTCGTGTCACCTAAACTATTAGAAATGAAAATAAATGATATAGATTCCTATTTGTATGTCTGCCTCATATAGGGACTTGCAGGCACTTGCTTAAAAATCAGGCCCACATAGACATAACTAATGTGAGCCTGACTCTAAATCAAATTATGTAGTCGTTATGACCCTAGCAAAGGGTCCTTCATTTGTTTTGTTTAACCAAATACCAAATAGCGAAGACGCATTCAAGTGCCTACGGTAGGTTTACGTTAGATTGCAAGTTGTCGTAGTTAATTATTGAACCAACGTAAGTCAAAACTCATAGAGAGAGTTTACGTGGAAGTAGCCAAATTTCCGCTTCCGTTATTCGCAAGTTGCTGCTTGCGTTGTTATTAAATCAATGAAAGATAAGCATGCAATCGCGATACAGACCGCTATCACCCAGAAGAACGATGGTCACCACTCCCCCATGCTTCAGATTACGGCATGAATAATGCGTCGAGTGTATATCTAAGCGCGGCTATCTCGCTATGCCTTCACCACAGGTGTCGCTCCCGAGCTTGATAGGCGACAGTTCGATATGGTCTTTACTTGCGTCGAATTGACCCAGCAGGCCAGCTATGGCGGCGGATACACTATCATCGATGTAAAGACCGCATTTGCCTCCACGCTCAGCTGCTCGCGCGAACTCGACGAGCTCGTTTCGAATTCCCTCGCCGTCAAGCTGGAAGAAATACCGCTTGTTTTGAGAAGGATCCTCTTTGCGTACCTCGAAGTAGTCTGTTTTCCACCAGGGAGCGGGTACGTAAATGTAGCCATCCGTGCCGGAAACCACAAGCGACCCCTCAGATTTAGCCGCCTTGCCGAAAACCGCCTCGCCGTAGCCATCCTCGAACGCCAACCGGATCTCGCCAAACGCGTCAAAGCCAGCGTGACCTTCAAGGTCGGCCCTTACAAAATCGGCTGATCTATAATCAGTTCCGAGTAGCTGCAAGATGGGCAGCAACGCTGCTGGACCCCAGGCTTTGGAGCTCGACCACTTGCTCCCAACGCTCGAGATGTCCTCACTGCCGAGATCAACAAGGCTGGTGCATACAGCGCGCACCGAAAGGACTCGTCCAATGTGACCACTCTTGGCGAGCAGAAGCAGTCGATGGTAGGCCGTTGAATACGCCGTCTTGATCGCGTCGGCCAAAACGAGGCCCTTTGAGCGTGCGAGCGCCTGCAGTTCCTGGCACGCTTCACGCGTTGAGGCAATGGGGCTCTCACATAGAACATGTTTGCCCGCCTCAAGCGATCGCTTAATCTGTACATAGTGCTGATTGGGGTGCGATGCAAGGTAGATTGCGTCGCACCGACCGACTATCTCATCGAAATCATAAATCTGTTCGACTAAGCCACAGCCTGCGAGGCTTCCATCACTGTCGAGCATCGCGCAGGTGGGGTCAACGCCATTCACGAAGGCACTTTCACGCAGGTACTTCTTCACTAGCACCCGCTTACCCACGTACCCCATTCGTAGATGCCCACTTTCAGCGCGAAGCTCGGTGCTCGAAACACCTTGAGTTCGATCAAGATAGACTACATCGCAGTATTCCCTGAGATAGTCGAACTTACCGACCCAGTCAGAGCCTACGGTGAAAATATCAATTCCCATACGCCTGATATCATCGATCTTCTGGCCCTCGTACTCTTCAACGATTACCTCGTCGGCGATTCCGAGTTCCTGAACGGCACGCATACGCTCGTTGAGAGTTTGAGACACATTTATCTTTCCGCGCACCTTATCGAAGCCATCGGCGGTCACGCCGACGACCAAGTAGTCACCGAGCGCCTTTGCGCGCTCGAGCAAGCGAACGTGGCCCCGGTGCAAGAGATCGTACGTACCGTATGTAATTACTTTCCTCATGGGACCTCATCTCCTCCCTTGCTCTGTCAGCTGTTTTTTTGGCCGCATTTCCTGCTCGCTTTGTTCGCCTTTGCACAGACCTGTTTATTTGTGCCCCATAGGTATTTTGAGACCAATAGTTTCAGTGTTGGCTTCTTCGCCCACTTGCGCGTGAACTCACGCCAGCCCATCGAACGCAGGTCGTTCATGCATTCTTCCCTGCGGGGGTTTGCGCCGGTCGGCTTCCTCATGGGTCCTTGGTAGCAAACCACGTCGACCATATCAAGTTCTCTAGACTCCATTAAAGGCATGGCAGCCTCAAAGGCGGCGAGTCCTTTCTCTGTGTTACATACAGCAAGGGACGCACCCTTGTCGTTGTTGTAGAGGTCAGGGCAGTATAAATGCACGCCCCAAAGGTCCCCGAGAGTGATATCGGCAACACGTTCAGGGCGCGCAAACGGACACTCAGCACACGAAGGACGAGACACGAGGTGCTGGAGCCATATGCTCCAAAAAGGATTAAACCAGCGGTCGACAACACGGCGCTTACTAGTTTTGCCTTCGATGGACGTTGCCTGGTAATCCCAGCCGGCAATGGCGAAGCTCATTCCCTCTAAATCCCACCTACTACTACTGCTACAGGCAGAGTTCCACTTGTCTCGATATCTCATTGACTCGATAGGTTTTCCCTTGAACCATTTATCCGAGACGTAGGAGAGCTGCTTCTCGATAAGTCGCGGTGTCGGTACGCCCTCGCAAACAACTTCCACCGTAAGCAACAAAGGTGAGTCCGCGAGCCTACCCAAACTGCCGTAGAGACCGTCGATTTGGCACGGTGTGCCCGAAAAGAGAACACGGTTTCCCGTTTTGAGAAGATCAAGAACTCGTGAGTAGGCGTCTCCGATCTCACTCTGTACATACTTGGAGCCACGGAAGGCAACAAGCCCCTCGACACTGGACACAGAAGCATGGCGCGCCTTATAGACTTCGCTCGACTCCACGCCGAAAACGATTCCGTCATTCTCGAGAAACGCAGTCGCGATAGCAGTGAAGGCACCACCACTCGTGCTTTCAGCGAGAAGTTCCGCGTCTTTAATGGAGCCGCCAAAGCCGCGCTGGGCATCCGCAGCGTGGAAACGCTCAGCAGGCAGCGAGCAGACCGCCTCACAGCGTCCGCATCCGATACAGACATCCTTGTCAACGACAGGATAGCGAAAACCATCTCTGTCCTCGCACATAGCCACAGCATCGACAGGGCAAACGGAGGCGCATGCCTCGCAGCCACAGCAGTCTGCCTTGCGCCCGGTCTTAAGAAAGCACGCCCGAAGATCCGTCTCGGCTGTTTCTACAGGCATTCCGCCCCCAAGAGTCGAAGGCCCCCACGCAGGTAGCTGAGGCTCGACTCGCGCAGCCCGGCCAAACGAGACTCCATATCGTTGAAGTTCATCTCGAGCGACACGTCTTCGTCGCCGGACACCATTGCGCGATTGGAAAGTCCAAGCCACGCGAGCAGCTGAGAAATCTTAGTATCAGCCTGCTCGCGCGAGAACACCGAAAACGGCGTGTGCATCTGAGCGGCGAAGATAAGCCCGTGGAACGAGTTGGTGACGACGTAACGCGCCTCCTTGGTGAGCGCTAGGAACTCCTCGACTCCGGCGTCATAGCGCATCACGTGCCCGCGCTCTGCGTTGGTCGCACGAAGGCTGATGTCAACGACCTTGCAACCCAGCCTTTTCGCCACGCGGTCGGCGTAGGTCTCCATCGCGGGATTATAGCGGCGTGAGTAGAGGAGGACATAGGGCTCATCCATCTGCGGTTCGCCCACAATGGGCGAGTAGTCTGCGCCCGTGAGCAAAAGCGTCGGATCGAGTACGCGCGTGACGGGAACGTCGACGTTAGCCTGGATCCATTCAAAATCAGTTCCACCCTCGCGGACGCCGAGTGCCTTGAAGTTCGCGAGACGCTCTTTGAGAGTGTTTATCTCATCTTCAGTCCAGTCGACGTCGCCGAAGCTTGCCGCATAGCTGATCGATCGGTTGCGCATTGCGGGGAAGTTGGCGAAGTAACCGTCGTCGAATCCGTCGAACTCGCGGATGCAGAAAATGGTGTCACTACCACAGACATAGCCATCTAGGCCCTCAGCGGCAAGGGAATCGTCGAAATTAGACGATGTGTATGAGCCCTCAGAAAGGTTGCACTCCTCATGATAGAAGCGATCGAACTTGACGTAGTTCTCACGAATGGCGGGCATAGTAAGCTCTACCATGCGCCTTGACTCTGCATCAGCATCCCACATGCGCTTTGCGGGGTTAAGCGGGTCGTTCTCCCTCAGGCAGTCAGGGCAGTAGTCCAATACAATAGCCTCGACCTCAGACGGAGCGAGCTCGGAAATGGCGCGCCTTAACGCGTATGTCTGCAGTGCGGATCCATAGTTAGTAAAGTTACCGTACAGGTTGTACGAAACAGTAGCGAACTTTCTCATTCGTCCTCCTTAGAACAGACCCTCTGCCGACATTGCACCCAGAGCGTCGATGAGTTTACGGTTGTCTTCGGCGGTGATTGCACCGATATGACCAATGCGGAACACTTCATCAGCCAACGAGCCGCCATTGGGACACAGCCACATGCCGTACTCGGTTTTAGCTCGCTCAATAATCGCCTTTGCGTTGCGTCCGGGGCAACGTAGCGCCGTCACCGCGTTGGAGGGTTTCTCCGGAACCATCTGGAGCGCCGTGTTCGCCAAGGCGCTACGCACGGCTTCAGCGCGCTCCGCGATCTCCGCTCGCTCTGCATCGATGCCGCGATCTTCGATTGCCTTCAGGCGCGAGTTGATCTCAAATAACGTTGTCACCGCAGGCGTCCATGGTGTCTGGCCGCGCTCGCCGTTGCGCAGGGCCTCCTTTAGACTTAGGTAGGAGCAAAGCTCAGGATTGTCCGCTACCCTTTCCTGTCCGCGCGGCGAGAGAGCCATGAGGGAGATGCCAGGGTGGCAAGCTAGCGCCTTTTGCGAACCGGTCAGCACCACGTCGGCGCCGAGAGCCGCCATGTCAATCTCTTCGGCGATGAACGCGCTCACTGCGTCGACGATCAGGGCCATCCCGCGCTCGCGGCAAAAGTCGGACAGGAGGCTCATGTCGTACAACAGTCCTGATGAGGTCTCATGCATGTTCACGAGCAGCGCACCACAGCTGAGATCCACTGCGTCTTCGAGGTTTTTCCGCGCTATCTGGTGCCCGAACTCAAGTTTGATCTCGTCGACGGTGTGCCCGTGCAGTTGGCATAGGTCGACGAACCTCTGCCCGAAACTGCCACCATTGACCACTGCAACTCGTTCAGCGGGCGCTAAGACACTCATCACAGCAGCCTCCATAGCGCCTGTGCCAGAAGCCGTTAGAAACACGCAGCGTGAATCCTTGGGTGCGGACAACAAGTCCAACATAATGCGCTCGTTCTCTAGCATTACCTGAGAGAACTCTGGCGTGCGGAAATAGGGTGCGCTCTTGGCTGAAACTTCCAGCACCTCGCTGGGACTCATAACCGGACCAACGGTGAAGTTAAGCATCTGCATTCTCCTTAGTGTCTTCGTTCACGCACCATGCCTTCAGGCAGTGCGTCTGTATCTTGTTCTCCGGTGGCAGTTGCATGTAGTCGCCGTAGCATTTGGTCAGGTACTCATCCCAACAGCCCATAGCAGGTAGCATGTGCCCCTCGAACTCGACCTCGATCATGTTCTCGTAGCCTTCCTTGGGAAGCGACCACCCGTGTTTGGCCAGTCCGAGTACGCTGCTGACGCGGCTTGCCGCGTCGTAACCAGGCTCGGTTGCAACGCGCTCAGCCATTGCCATCATCTTCGTCTTTGCGTGCTCCGGATTAAGAAGCGCTTTGGCTGCGTTCTTTATGAAGCGTTTTCCCATTGAGTCCGAATTATGATTGGCGCTCGACCAAACGCTTGCACGCGAGGCCTTGTTCATGCGGACTTGCATGCGCTCAATCTCGCTCTCGTCAGAAGAAACGCCATCCATAACGAAAACATCTATCCAGAGCATTTGATCCATGACCCCTTCATAGGTAGGCTCTTGAGCTCTAATACTTTCGGTGCAGAACTTGCGCCAGGGGTAAACAAACGGGCTGTTCTCGGGGCCAACGAGCCTGAGTCCAACCGGCAACTCGCCAGCAAGCGTTGCAAGACGATCGTAATCGGGGCGCGGCATACAGACGTCGATATCGTCATCCCAGGGGATGAATCCCTTGTGGCGAATAGCGCCAAGCAAAGTGCCGGCTGTAAGCGAGTATCGAAGGCCGCGTTCGGAGCAAAAGGCATCAAACGCTTCAAGAAGCTCCAGCTCCTTCTGGTGTAGCTCTTCGATAGAGAGCGGGGTGATGTTACTCATGCAACTTTCCCTTCCTTAAACATTCAATCAGCGCAAACCCCCTGGTTCCAAGTAGGGCGACCTCGGCTATGCAGCGGATTACGCAGATCGCTAGCAAAGATGACCGGCCGAGAAGCGCCATCGCGAGGAGCAGAGCAGCGTTAATAACACCTGAGGCAACAGTCGAGGCGGTAAGTTCGTTGACCTTACCCAAAGCGCCGAGTACCGGCCAGCCAATCAAGATCGAATAGAAAGAGAGCGGCAGGACAGGGCTGAGGGCAACCATGACCCAAGAACCCGCAACGTAGCCCTGTCCGCCAAGTAGAAAAAACACCTGCGGGGACAGCAGGCAATACGCAACGGTGCCGACCAATAGGGCGGGAGCTGCCATAATCGCCATCTTCCTAACAGCGCCCAGATCCCGATGCGCCACAACATGGGGATACAGACTGCTGGATATCGGAGAATAGAGCGCTTGAACCGCGCTCACGGTTGTGAGGGCGAGCGACCAGTACGCGATTTCCGTCGGGTCGGTGAGCACGATTCCCACGACGAAAGTGGTGAACCCCGAGACAAGGGTGGTGCCGATGTTCGACACGCAATACACGGCAGATCTCTTTAGCTCAGCCAAGGCGTTTCGGAAGCCACCGAAGGAAACCCGCACGCCGTAGCGGGTTCGAACGGTCATGAAGCTCCAGATAAGCGCTACCAAGCCGCCCAGGGCATCCGCAACTGCGACGAGGAGAAGATCCTGCGGTCCATGGACCACCAGAAGAGTCAGGCCGACCGTGATCACCTTTGCCGCGAAGAAACGCGTGGTGAGCGGCTCCATGTCCTCAAAACCTTGAAACATGAAATCCGGTAGCAAGGCCCTGAGCACGGTGGAAACATAGGCAATCAGTACATACCCCATATTGTCCCAGAGCAGTGGGATGAACTGGGCGACGACCACGACGA
>CABUUD010000079.1 GCA_902494585.1 uncultured Collinsella sp.
CTCCCGAGCGTGGCCTCGACGTGGTCGATGCCACCTGCCCCTACGTGAAAAAAGTCCACGTGGCGGCGGAGCGCCTGGTACGCGAGGGCTACCGCGTGATCGTCGTGGGCGAGCCGGGCCACCCCGAGGTTGAGGGCATCCTGGGCCATGCCGGCGATGACGCTCAAGTCGTGAGCTGCGCCGCCGATGCGGACGCGCTGCCGCTCAAGGGCAAGGTTGGACTCGTCGTGCAGACCACCCAGACCGCGCAGAACCTGGCCGAGGTCGTGGCTGCCATCACGCCGCGCGTGCAGGAGCTGCGTGTGATCAACACCATCTGCGCCGCCACGAGTGAGCGACAGCAGGCAGCAGCCACACTTGCCAACCGCTGCGACTGCATGGTCGTGGTGGGCGGCAAGAACTCGGGTAACACCCGCCGCTTGGCGCAGATTTGCGCCGACGTCTGCGAGCGCACACATCACATCGAGGAAGCTTCCGAGCTTCAGGCCACGTGGTTTACCGACGCTCACCACATCGGCATCACCGCCGGAGCCTCCACCCCGCAAGAACACATCGAACGCGCCGTCAAGCGCATCAAGGAGCTTTGCCGCTAATCATGGACCAGACCGTACCCGCATACGCCGCCGAGGTGGCCGATTACGGGCGCAGCCGCGACCCCGAACCGGGTGAGGGCGCGCTCGTTAAAAACGTGCGCCCCGAATCGCCCGCATGGGATGTGGGTATCGAGCCGGGCATGCGCGTGCTCACGGTCAACGGCGAGCAACTGACCGATATGATCGTGTGGCTCTGGGAGGCAGATGACGACACCGTCGAGCTGGAGGTATTCGATCCGCGCGACGGCACCGTCACCCCCGTTGAGCTCGATCGCTTTCCCGGCGAGGACTGGGGTCTGGAGTTCGATGGCCCCATCTTCGATGGCATGCGTACCTGCGTAAACGCCTGCGTGTTCTGCTTTATGACCATGCTGCCCAAGGGCGGCCGCTCCACGCTCTATATTCGCGACGACGACTACCGCCTGAGTTTTTTGCAGGGCAACTTTGTCACGCTCACGAACCTCTCCGACGAGGACGTTCAAAACGTCATCGACCGTAACATGAGCCCCATGAACGTGTCGGTCCACGCCGTAAGCCCCGACGTCCGCCGCCGCATGATGGGCCGCAACGCCCAGCGCGGCATGGACGTGCTCGAGGCCATCATGGCCGCCGGCATCGAGATTCACGCGCAGATCGTTTTGTGCCCCGGCATGAACGACGGCGAGGAGCTGGAAAAGACCCTGCGCTTTTGCGAGGAGCACGAGCAGATCACGAGTCTGGGCATTGTGCCGCTCGGCTTTACCAAGCACCAGAACCGCTTTAGCTGGTCATACAGCGACAAGCCCGAGCTCGCGCGCGAAACCATTGCCATGATCCGACCCTTCCAGGATCGCGCGTACGAGCGCTTTGGCCGCCATACGTTCCAGATGAGCGACGAGTTCTATCTGGACGCCGGCATCGAGCCGCCCGAGGCCGATTTCTACGACGGTTACCCGCAGTACTACGACGGCATCGGCATGATCCGCTCGTATCTGGACGAGACCGACGACGTGCTTGCCGCAAATGCCGAGCGCCTGCGCCACGTTCGCGAGGCAATCGCCGCGCGCGGCCAGCGTCTGCTGTGCCTTTCGGGCGCAAGCGCGCGCGATACGGTAGCGCGTTTTGTGGAATCCCCGCACGGCCTTGCCGGTACCGTCACGGCCATCAAAAATCGTTACTTTGGCGGTAACGTGGACGTGACCGGCCTCATCGTCGCCTGCGACATCTTGGAGCAGCTGCCGCAGGACCTGTCGGGGGTTATGCTCTTTGTGCCTAAGCTCATGTTCAACGCCGACGGTATGACCCTTGACGAGTATCATCGTGACGAATTACTCGCAAGCCTTACCGGTCGCGGCGCCGAGGTTCATGTGGTATCGACCATGCCGCATGAGCTGCTCGATACCCTGGAGCACATCCTTGGCATAACGCCCGCCAATTCAACTATTCCCGCTGACCCTACCCATTAAAGGAGAGCAGATGAAACCTATCGTCGCCGTCGTCGGACGCCCCAACGTGGGCAAGTCCACGCTCGTTAACCGCCTGGCCCAGACCTCGGACGCCATCGTCCATGAGTCCCGCGGCGTCACGCGCGACCGCTCGTATCACACGGCCGATTGGAACGGCCGCGAGTTCACCATCGTCGACACGGGCGGCATCGAGCCGCTCAAGAGCGACGACGTCTTCGCCACGTCCATCCGCGACCAGGCCCTCGCCGCCGCTGAGGAAGCCGCCGTCATCCTGTTTGTGGTCGACGGCCGCACCGGCGTCACCGAGGAGGACGAGTCGGTCGCCCGCATGCTCAAGCGCTGCGACAAGCCGGTCTTTCTGCTGGTGAACAAGCTCGACAACCCCGATCGCGAGAATGACAACATTTGGGAGTTCTATTCGCTCGGCATCGGTGAGCCCACGCCGCTCTCGGCACTGCACGGCCACGGCACGGGCGACCTGCTCGACGACATCGTGGCCCTGTTGCCCGAGGAGGAGGACGAGGTCGCCGACGAGTTCCCCGATGCGCTCAACGTGGCCATCATCGGCCGCCCCAACGCCGGTAAGTCCTCGCTGTTCAACCGCATCCTGGGCGCCGACCGCTCCATCGTGTCCAACATTGCCGGCACCACGCGCGACGCCATCGATACGGTCGTCGAGCGCAACGGCAAGCACTACCGCATGGTCGATACCGCGGGCATCCGCAAGAAGAGCACCGTGTACGAGAACATCGAGTACTACTCCATGGTCCGCGGTCTGCGCGCCATCGACCGCGCCGACGTGGCGCTGCTCGTCGTCGACGCCTCCGTGGGTGTTACCGAGCAGGACCAGAAGGTCATGGGTCTTGCCATCGAGCGCGGCTGCGCCATCGTGGTGCTGCTCAACAAGTGGGACCTGCTCGACGACGACCGTAAGCGAGAGGCCTGCATGGAGACCGTCGACCGCCGTCTGGGCGTCATGGCTCCCTGGGCCCAGTACCTGCGTATCTCGGCCCTGACCGGCCGTAGCGTCGAGAAGATCTGGGCGATGGTCGACGCTGCCGAGAAGACGCGCTCGCAAAAAATCACCACCTCGCGCCTCAACACGTTCCTCACCGACCTGCGCGAGTTTGGCCACACCGTGGTGGACGGCAAGCGCCGCCTGCGCATGCACTACGTGACCCAGACGGGCGTCAACCCGCCGACGTTTACGTTCTTCGTCAACCACAGCGACCTGGTCAACGACACCTATCAGCGCTATGTGGAGAACCGTATGCGCTCGGCCTTCGATTTTTCCGGCACGCCCATTCGACTCTTCTTTAGGAAGAAGGAGCAAAAGGATGCATAATCCGATTCTGCTGACCGCCATCTGCGCCGTGGTCTCGTTCTTTATCGGAGCGATTCCGTTTGGCTTGATCCTGGGCCGCGTGTTCAACCACACCGATATTCGCAAGGCGGGCTCCGGCAACATCGGCACCACCAACGCCCTGCGCGTAGCCGGCCCCAAGGTGGCTGCGCTCACGCTGCTGCTCGACTGCCTTAAGGGCGCCATCTGCGTCCTTATCGCCCGTCCGCTTATCGCGGGCGTGGGCTATGGCTTCCCTGTGAGCATCATGGCGCCTGGAGCCCCCGGCGACTGGATGCTCGGCGTCATCTGCCTGGCTGCCGTGTGGGGACACATCTTTTCTCCCTACCTCAACTTCCATGGCGGCAAGGGTATCGCCGTGGGCTTGGGCGTTATCCTCGCCTGGTACTGGCCCATCGGTCTTTCGCTGCTGGGCATGTTTATCGTGGCCGTCGCCATCACCAAGTTTGTGTCGGTAGGCTCGCTTGCCGCGGCCATCGGTCTTCCCATCGCCGCCTGCGCGGTCTTTCCGTACGGCAGCCTGGGACTTAAGTTTTGCATGGCGATGATCGGCATCACCGTGGTGTGGGCCCATCGCGCGAACATCAAAAAGCTCATGACGGGCAAGGAGTCCAAGCTCTCGTTTACCAAGCGCGTCACCGAGCCCGACGATAAGTAGGAGAGAGTCATGAATGTTGCGCTGATTGGCTCCGGCTCCTGGGGAACCGCAGTCGCCGGCCTTGCCGCCGCGCGAGCCGAGCGCGTGATCATGTGGGCCCATAGCGAGCAGACGGCCGCCGGCATCAATGGCGAGCGCCGCAATCCCCGGTATCTGATGGACTACGAGCTGCCCGGCAACGTCGTCGCCACCACGGACCTGTCGCAGGCACTCGAGGGCGCCGATGCCATCATCTTTGCCGTGCCCTCCACGCACCTGCGCAGTGTATGCCATCAGGCGGCCCCCTTCATCGCCGCCGACACCCCGGTACTCTGCCTCACCAAGGGCATTGAGCCCGCGTCTGGCCTACTCATGAGCGAGGTCATTGCCAGCGAGATCGGCAACGAAGCGCGCGTGGCGGCCCTCTCGGGCCCCAACCATGCCGAGGAGATCTGCCGCGGCGGGCTTTCTGCCGCCGTCATCGCCAGCAAAGACCCGCAGATAGGGGAGACCTTTAAGAACCTGCTCCTATCCACGGCCTTCCGCATCTACCTGTCGCAGGACATGACCGGCGTCGAGGTATGCGGCGCCATGAAAAACGTCATCGCCATCGTGTGCGGCATCTCCGCCGGCACCGGCGCGGGCGACAACACGCTCGCCCTTATCATGACGCGCGGTCTGGCCGAGATCAGCCGACTGGTGCATGCCCGCGGCGGGCAGGCTATGACTTGCATGGGCCTTGCCGGCATGGGCGACCTCATCGCCACCTGTACCTCGGAGCATTCGCGCAACCGCACCTTTGGCTACGAGTTTGCCCACGGCGTGTCGCTCGACGAGTACCAGGCACGCACGCATATGGTGGTCGAGGGCGCCGTCGCGGCCCGCAGCGTCAGCGAGCTCGCCCGCTCACTGGGCGTAGACATTCCGCTCACCTTTGCCGTGGAGCAAACGCTCTACAACGGTGTTACTTTGGATAGGGCGCTCGAGATCCTTACCGATCGCGTCCCCTCTCAAGAGTTCTACGGACTTACCGACTAGCGCAGAAAGGCTACTACCATGGGTTCCATTAAAATCGCTCCGTCCGTCCTTTCGGCCGACATGGCCAACCTCAAGGGTGAGCTCGACAAGATCGCCGGTGCCGACTTTGTGCACTTCGACGTGATGGACGGTCACTTTACCGGCAACCTCACCTTTGGCGTTGACATCCTCAAGGCCGTCAAGCGCTCCACCGACGTGCCGGTCGACGCGCACCTCATGGTGTCGAACCCCGACGAGACCGTCGATTGGTACGCCGACGCCGGCGCCGATATGATCACCGTGCACTACGAGGCCTCCACGCACCTGCACTGCACGCTCACGCATCTGCAGCAGCGCGGCGTCAAGGCCGGTGTGGTGCTCAACCCCGCCACGCCCGTCTGCGTGCTCGAGAGCATCATCGACGTGGTCGATATCGTGCTGCTGATGAGCGTGAACCCCGGCTTTGGCGGCCAGAGCTTTATCCCCGGTACTATCGCCAAACTTCACGAGCTCAAGGCCATGTGTGAGCGCCACGGCGTGTCGCCCATGATCGAGGTCGACGGCGGCATTTCTTCTAAGAACATCGCCGAGGTCGTCAAGGCCGGCGCCAACGTGCTCGTAGCCGGCTCCGCCGTATTTAAGTCCGAAGATCCCGCCGCCGAGGTTGCGCTGCTGCAGAAGCTGGGCAATGAGGCCGCACAGGAGGCATAAATCCTTATGACCGCAGGTCAAAACCGCATACCCGTGAATCTTGACTATGCCGCCTCGACGCCCATGCGCGCCGAGGCGCTCCTTGCGCAGCGCGAGTACGACGACAGCGAGCTTGCCGGCGTCAACCCCAACTCGCTGCATTCGCTCGGTCGCAAGGCCGCTGCGCGCCTAGAAGTGGCGCGTCGCGAGATTGCCCGCAGCTTTGGCGCCCGCGTCCGCCCATCCGAGATAATCCTGACCAACGGCGGCACCGAGGCAAACCAGCTGGCACTGCTCGGTCTTGCCGAAGGCGCTCGTCAGCGCGACCGCAAGCGTAACCGCGTGATCGTATCTGCCATCGAGCACGATTCGATCCTTGACAACCTGCCGCTGCTGCGCGCCGCCGGCTTTACCGTCGATCTGGTGCAGCCCTGCCGTGCGGGCTACATCGAGACCGCCGCGCTGAACGACTTGCTCGGCGGCGACGTCGCACTCGTGAGCATCATGGCAGCCAACAACGAGACCGGTGTGGTGCAGCCCATCCGCGAGCTGGCCGCCGCCGCGCATACCGTGGGCGCCCTGTTCCACACCGATGCCATCCAGGGCTACTTGCATATTCCGCTCGATGTCACCGAGCTGGGCGTCGATGCCATGTCCGTCGCCGCCCACAAAATTGGCGGTCCCGTGGCATCCGGCGCGCTCTACGTTAAGACCCGTACGCCGCTGCGTCCCCGCATCTTTGGCGGTGGACAGGAAGCCGGCCGTCGTGCCGGCACGCAGGACCTACGCACGCAGCTGGCCTTTGCCGTTGCCGCGCGTACGCTGGCGCCCCATGTGGCTCAGGAGCGCGCGAAGCTGCAAGCCCTTTCCGATAAGCTCTACGCCACGCTTACGGCCCATCCGCGCATTCACGCCACCATGGGCGACTATGCGCATGCCGACCGTCTGCCCGGCATGGTATCGATCTACATTGACGGCATGGACTCCGAAGAGCTTATCATCAAGCTCGACGCCGCCGGTTTTGAAGTGTCGGCAGGTTCGGCATGCTCGAGCGGCAGCATGGACCCCAGCCACGTTTTGAGCGCGATGGGCATCGGTCGCGAGCAGGCGCTGGGCGCACTGCGCATCTCCTTCGATGACCGCGTGAATCCGAACGATCTGAACGACTTTGCCCAGACGCTGCTCTCAATCGTAGGTGCCGCATGATCGTCTCCGAGCTCGAGCGCGCCCTGCTTGCACGCTATCCCAAGACGGACGCCGAACCCTGGGACCACGTAGGCTTATCCGTAGGCGACCCCGACGACGAGATCCGTGGCGTGGCCTGTGCGCTCGACGCCACCAGGGACAACGTGCACCTCGCCTTGGAGGCCGGTGCCAACGTGTTGCTCACGCATCATCCCGTCTATATCAAGGCGCCCGAGGCATTTTGCCCGCCCAGCGCGACGCGTCCCCAGTGCAGTGCGGCGCTCTACGAGGCTGCCGGCTGCGGGGTGAGTATCATCTCGCTCCACACCAATCTGGACCGCTCGCATGAGGCTCGCGTTTGCCTAAGTACGCTGTTGGACGCCGCGCCCGCAAGCTCGCTGGAGCACGTGGACGACCCCGAAGCGACCGGCCTGGGCGCGCTTGCAACGCTCAACGACCCCTGCAGCCTGCGCGACCTTGCCACTCGCGCCGCCACGGCGTTTGGCAGCGACCCACGTGTGTGGGGCGAGGCCGATCACCCGTGCCGCACCGTCGCCATTCTGGGCGGTTCCCTCGGCGACTTTGGCGAGCTTGCCATCGCCGCCGGTGCGGATACCATCGTGACGGGCGAGGCGGGCTACCACGTGGCGCAGGACCTAGACTTGCGCGAACTGCCGGTGATCCTGCTCGGCCATGACCGCTCCGAGGAGCCGTTCGTTGATATCTTGATGAACTCTGCGGTTGACGCCGGGGTTGACCCCCGTCATGCGATTAAAATACTGAACCCTTGCCAATGGTGGACTGTGACAAAAGGAGAGAACTTATGAGCGCCGGCGCTACGCTACTCAAGCTGCAACAGATCGATTTGGAGCTCGCCCGCAACAAGAGCGAACTTGCCAATATGCCGGAGCTCAAGGAACTCGCTTCCAAGCGCAAGACCTACGTTAAGCTCAAGGCCGAGATGACCAAGCTCTACGCCCAGCGCAAGGACCTGGATATTGAGCTCGACGACCTCAACACCACCGAGATCCAGACCAACAACGCTATCGAGGCCGCCAAGAAGCGCCACGTTGACGGCTCTGACTACCGCGAGGTACAGGACCTGGAGAACGAGCTCGCCACCCTGGCCAAGCGCCTGGACAAGATCGAGCACACCCGCAAGGATGTCGTCGTCGCCCACAAGGAGGCACTCGACCGCGAGGCTCGCGCGCAGGCCATCATCGCCAAGTTCGAGGAAGGCGTGAAGACCGACACCAAGGCCGCCCGCGCCAAGGCCGCCGACCTCCAGGCACAGATTGACGCCGCCACCAAGGAGCGCACCGCGCTTGCCGCCACGCTGCCGACCGACGTGCTCACCGACTACGAGCGCCTGCTCAAGCACTTCCGCGGCCTGGCCGTCGAGACCATCAAGGGCAACATCCCCACGGTCTGCCACACCGCGCTGCAGGCGTCGTCCATGAGCGACCTCAACCACGACGGTAGCGAGATTACGCACTGCCCGTACTGCCACCGCCTGCTCGTGCTCCCCAGCAAGGAAGCCTAACGATGACGGCGGCACCCAACAATTCAATGCAACTTGAGGGAAAAACGATCCTGCTGGGCATTACCGGC
>CABUUD010000080.1 GCA_902494585.1 uncultured Collinsella sp.
CCCAGGAGCTTCACCCCCGTGTGGCGGTGCTGCTCAACATTACCCCCGACCATCTGGGCTGGCATAAGAGCCATAAGAACTATGCGCTCGCCAAGATTAAGCTCTTCGAGAATATGGTCGACGATGACCTGGTGATTGTTGACGTCGAGGATGCCGGTATCCACGAGTTCGATGAGTACATCTATGTTCCGGGCCGTCGCATCTGCAAGGTTGCTTTTGACGAGCCTGCGGGCGAGGACGCCGCATTTGTGCGCGATGGCAAGATGGTCGTTCGCCTGAAGGGCGTCGAGACCCCGCTCGTCGATACGTCCGAGCTTAAGATTTCGGGCCATCACAATGTAATCAATGCCCTGTGTGCTGCCACGGCGGCCCTGACGGTCGGCGCCGATGTTGACGGTGTGTGTCGCGGCCTGGTCTCGTTCCAGCCGCTGGAGCACCGCGTTGAGCCCTGTGGCGAGATCGATGGCGTGCGCTATGTCAACGATTCCAAGGCAACGAACACCGATGCGGTCGAAAAGGCCCTGACGGCGTTTCCCGATGACGATGTGATCTTGCTGCTCGGCGGTCACGATAAGGGCACGCCGCTCGAGTCCTTTGCCCGCGTTGTGATGGATAACGTTCGCTCGGTGGTCTGCTTTGGCGACGCGCGCGAGCGCTTTACCGCCGCTATGGACGAGGCGGATGTCGACGGTGATGTCGATATCGCCCAGGCCGACGACCTGCGCGATGCCGTGGACGTTGCCCGTTCGCTCTCGAGCCGCGGCGATGTGATCTTACTGTCGCCCGCCTGCTCTTCGTTTGATGAGTTCTCGGGCTACGAGGAGCGCGGTCGCGTGTTTAAGGACTATGTGGCCCAGCTTGCCGCTGCGTCCAATACGCAAATGGAATAGGGGTTGCCGGTGAGAGAGGAGAGCCCCCGACAGAATATGAGGAGGCCCGACTCGGACCGTGCTTCCTCGCAGTGCATCACGCCGCGCGCCGGTCGTCGCACGCAGGGCATCGGCGAACGTTATATCGCCGGCGTCCCCGCACGTATCATGCGACCCCGCCTGGTCTTTTTGACCTGCCTGTTCTCGCTGGTCTGTTTTGGCCTGCTTATGGTGTACTCGGCTTCTTCAGTCGAGGCGCTTCACGAGAACGACTCCGCGACCTACTTTTTGTTCCGGCAGTTTATGTTCACTGTCGTCGGTGTTGCTGCCCTCGAGTTCATCGCGCGCGTTGCACCCGATAGCTGGTTTGGCGAAGGGGCGCTTAAACTTGCCCTTATCGCTATGATGATCTTGCTGCTTGCGGTGTTCCTCTTTGGTAGCGGCAGCCGTGGCGCTACGCGTTGGCTGAGCATTGCCGGCATTCAGTTTCAGCCATCGGAGTTTCTCAAGCCGTTTGCCATTGCCTATTCTGCCATCATGCTCGATCGCGTGTTTTCGCCCGGCGGTAACATCAATGAGTTCCTTAAGGGCATGGGCTTATATTTGGGCATATCGCTCGTCTTGATTTTTATTCAGCCCGACTTTGGCACCATCCTGATTATTCTGTTGACGATCATGTGCATGGCGCTCTTTGCCGGCCTTGACCCAAAATTCATTATCGGTGCGATTCTTGCTGGCGCCGTCATCATCGTGATCGCTCTTGTCGTCGAGCCGTACCGTATGGTGCGCATTCAGGTTCTCTTGAACCCTTGGGCAGATGAATATGGAGACGGGTATCAGGCAACGCTCGCCATTATGGCGTTTGCTTCGGGCGGACTGTTCGGCCGCGGTATCGGTAACTCAACCATGAAGTACTCGTATTTGCCCGAGGCACACAACGACTACATCCTGGCCATCATTGGCGAGGAGGTTGGCTTTTTGGGGACGCTGCTGTTTTTCTTGGTGTTTGCGATGCTGATCTACTCGGCGTTTCGAATTGCCGAGCAGGCCGCCGATCGTCGCGGGGCGCTCATGGCTTCGGGCTCTGCGGTTATCCTCGCGGTGCAGTTTTTGATCAACGCGCTGGGTATTCTCAACGTGTTTCCTATGACGGGTAAGCCGCTGCCGTTTATCAGCTATGGCGGCTCGTCGATTATCGTGTCGCTCATGCTCGCCGGGCTTATTTTGCGCGTCTCGCACGAGAGCGCTCGACGCGATGAATACGATCGTCGTCGCGATAGCTTTGCCGTTATGGACGAGAGCACTGCCGGTGTTCCCCATACGCGTGGGGAGCGCTCGTCGCGTGGCGGTTTTACCGTCTTGAACGGTTTTGCTTCGGAGTCGGATGCCCGTCCGCGCTCGGTGCCGCAGAGTCGCCCGCAACGACCGACGCCGCGCAATACGGGTGGCGGATATAATCGGATCGACTTGAATTCGGACCCGTCGGCGCGCTTGCGCACCGACGACCAGGGGCCGCGCGTACGAAGGGACTACCATGACCGATAAGATGACCGTTGCTATCGCAGCCGGCGGCACGGCGGGACATATCAACCCCGCACTCGCCTTGGCCGAGGAGCTACGTGACCGTGGCCACCACGTTGTGTTTGTGGGTCAGTCGCATAAGCTCGAGGGTCGTCTGGTTCCCGAGGCAGGGTTCGATTTTGTGCCGATTACGGTTACGGGCTTCGACCGCTCTCGCCCTTGGACGGCATTGAGCTCGCTGTGGCGTGTCTATAAGGCGAAGCGCGCGCTCGGCAGCCATTTTTCTAAAGCCTGCAAGCCCGATGTCGCTATAGGTTTTGGCGCCTATGTCGAGGTCCCGCTTCTGGGCTGGTGCAAAGACGCGGGCATTCCGTATCTGCTGCATGAACAGAACTCCGTTCCGGGCCTTGCTAACAAGATGATGAGTTCGCATGCCGCCCGCGTTTGCATCTCGGTGCCGGCAGCACGTTCCGTGTTTGAGCGTGAGGGCGATCCTGACCATGTGCTCATGACCGGCAACCCCGTGCGCCGTTCTGTGATCGAGGGGGATCGGGTTCGCGGTCGCAGGGCTCTCGATGTGCCCGAGGACGCCACGCTCCTGCTGGTGTTTGGCGGCTCACTTGGTGCTCAACATCTTAATGAGCGCGTGGCTTCGCTCAAAAACGAGTTGCTCTCGCGCGATAATCTCTATGTTTTGCATTCGACGGGCGCCGATGGCTTTGAGGACACCGAGCGCGCCCTTGCCCTGACGCCCGAGGAGGCGAAGCGGTATCGCGTCCAGCCCTACATCGACAATATGGGCGATATGCTGGCCGCGGCCGATTTGGTCCTCTCGCGCTCGGGCGCTTCGAGCGTTGCCGAGATCGCGGCCCTTGCCACACCTTCGGTACTGGTGCCGTATCCGCATGCGACGGCCGACCATCAGACCACTAATGCCCGCTATCTGGTCGATGCCGGTGCCGGCGTGCTCTGCGCCGATGCCGATATCGACACCCGGGCGTTTGCCGATGAGCTGCTGCATCTTATCGATGATGCGCAGGCGCGCGATGCCATGCGCCAGGCGGCTCGCGGTTTAGCCCAGGACCGCGCCGCCGTCCTTTTGGCAGACGCGGTAGAAGGATTGCGTTAGTTAGACGGGATATCGCGGGTCGCCCTCGCGCGGATGCGGTAGGTGCGGTACAGTAGACGGGTTACAGGCAGTGTTTACGCAAGGAGTACACGAGCACATGGCTGATTCCCAGACTGCAACCTCCGCGCCCGATTTCAAGAGCGCCCATTTTATCGGTATCGGTGGCGCCGGCATGAGCGGCATCGCCCTCGTCCTTCACGAGCGCGGCTATGTCGTTACTGGCTCCGACCTTAAGACGTCGCGCTATATTCGCCAGCTTACCCGCGCCGGCGTGAAGGTGCATGTGGGCCATGAGGCTGCCACCATCGACGAGGTCAAGCCCGACGTCGTCGTGGTCTCTACCGCTATTCCCGAGTCCAACCCCGAGCTCGTCCGCGCGCGCGAGCTGGGTATTCCCGTGTGGCCTCGCGCCAAGATGCTCTCGGCTCTGGGCCACGGCTACACCACCGTCGCCGTCGCCGGTACTCACGGCAAGACCACGACCTCTTCGATGTGCGCCACCATGCTCGACCGCATGGGTCTGGACCCCAGCTTCCTGATCGGTGGCATTGTCGAGGGCTACGACACCAACGGCAAGAACGGCTCGGGCGACTATTTTGTCGCCGAGGCGGATGAGTCCGACAGCTCCTTCCTGTTCCTTAACCCCAATGTGGTCATCGTGACCAACGTCGAGGCCGACCATCTCGATCACTACTCGGGTATCGAGGAGATCGAGGCCACCTTCGCCAAGTTTATGAGTCTGGTGGGCGAGGACGGCACGGTCATCGTCTGTGGCGAGGACCCGCATCTGGTCGAGCTTGCCAGGTCGACCGGTCGCCGCGTGCTTTCCTACGGTTTTGCCGAGACCAACGACATCGTCTGCGTGCATCCGGATGTCAAAGGCATCCAGAGTGACTTTATCGTTCGCTTTGAGGACGGCACCGAGCACGCTGTCGAGATTAAGAGCAACCCCGGTCGTCACAACATGCTCAACGCCACGGCCGTCTTGACCGTCGCCCATGTCCTAGGCCTCGATATCGACGCCGCCGCTAAGGCACTTTCGAGTTTTGAAGGCGTCCGCCGTCGCTTTACCCACGTGGGCGATATCGACGGCATCACGGTGGTTGACGATTACGGCCATCATCCCACCGAGATCAAGGCGACGCTCGCTGCTGCCTCTTCGCTGGGCTACAAACATGTCGACGTCGTGTTCCAGCCGCACCGCTATTCGCGCCTGCAGGCTCTGTGCGATGACTTTGCCGACGCATTCGCCAATGCTGACAAGCTGCTGTTGATTGACGTGTTCTCTGCCGGCGAGATGCCCATCCCGGGCGTCACGTCCAAGATGCTTGCCGATACCGTGCGCGCCAAGCATCCCGGCAAGGAGGTCGTGTACTGCTCGAGCCGTCTTGAGCTCAATGAGGAGCTCGAGAAGATGGTGGGCGAGGGCGATTTGCTGCTTACCATGGGCGCCGGCGACGTCACGACGGTCGGCCCCGAGTTCATCGAGTATCTGACTGCCAAGAAAGACGCTTAAACCCCATGGGTCTGTTTAACGCCGTCATGGCGCTTTCGGGCATGATCGATACGGACGTAATTGAGGATGAACGCCTCGCGCGCCATACGAGCTATCGTATCGGCGGCAAGGCGGACCTCTTTGTGACGTGTCACAGCTATCATGCCTTGCGTCGCGCCGTGGCGGTGCTCGATCGTGAGCAGGTGCCGTGGGTCATTATCGGCAAGGGATCTAATCTGCTTGTTGCCGATGCAGGCTATCGCGGCGCCGTCATTTCGTTGGGGCGTGAGTTCCAGCGTACGGTTGTCGCCGAAGACGGTTGTACGCTGACGGTCGGTGCGGGCGTAATATTCGCTCGCCTAGTCAACGACGCGCTGTCGCGCAGCCTTTCGGGCCTTGAGTTTGCGGTCGGTATTCCCGGCTCCGTTGGCGGCGCCGTGTCCATGAATGCCGGCACGCGAACCGAGTGGATTGGCTCGCTGGTCGAAGATGTCGTTACGTTTGACCCGAGCTCCGGCATCAAGCATTACGCGGGCTCGGAGATCGCTTGGGGCTACCGTGAATGCAGCCTGCCGCGTAACGAGATCATTCTGGAGTGCGTGCTCAAGCTCAAACCTGCGCCCAAGGCCGATATCCGTGAACGTATGGAGCGGTACCTGACGCGGCGTAAGCGCACACAGCCCATGGGCTGTGCATCCTGCGGGTCGGTATTTCGCAACCCGCCCGATGCGAGCGTGGGCAAGCTTATCGAGGATTGTGGATTAAAGGGTTTTTCGGTTGGCGGCGCGGAAGTTTCGCCCGTACACGCTAATTTTATCGTTAATAACGGAACCGCCTCGGCCGATGACGTGGCCGCGGTTATCAGACATGTGCACGGAAAGGTGAGGGAGGCGTATGGCATCGAGCTCAGACCGGAAGTTAAATTCCTCGGCTTCTAGAGCATCGAAACCAACCTTCCGCCGCGCCGGAGGGCGTTCCGGCGCACCATCTCAGCCTCAACGTAAGTCCGTTATGCCTTCTAAGCCTGCTGGGTCCGTGCGGCCTGCCAAGCGTTCGACTGCCGGTTCGCAGCTTGGCGGACGCCCCGCGGCCAAAAATGTTGCTCGTCAGGTGGCACGTCCCTCGGTGACGCCCAAACCGGCGATGGGCGCCATACCTTCTCGCCCCATAGCGTCGCCCAAGCCCTCGTTGGGGGCAAAGGTGACGCGTCCCGGTCGCGCGCTGGGTGCATCTAAGCCACGTATGCTGACGTCGGTGTCGGCCTCCGCAAAACCGCAATCGGGCAAAAAGGGCTCTAATCCGCTGTCATCGATCGGCGCCTTGGCAAATCATGCGGCGGGTGCCGCTTCTGCCGTTAAGGGCAAGGGCAAAATCGTGGGCGGCATCCTTGCCGCACTGGCAGTGCTTGCAGTCGTTGCCGTCGTCGTCATTAACTCTGGCCTGTTCGCCGCTACCGATATTCAGATCCAGGGCAGCGAGCATGTGACCAAGCACGATGCCATCCAGCTGATCGATCTGCCCGAGGACACGTCGCTGTTCAATGTGAATCCCGACCAGATCACCGAGGGCCTCAAGCAAAATCCGTGGGTTTCAGGCGTGGATGTTCAGCGTCAATTTCCCCATACGCTCATCATCACGCCGACGGAACGCAAGGTTATCGCAATTGCCTACATTAGCTCCGACGATCTTGCATGGGCGATCGGGGACGATGACACATGGATTGCACCGCTGTCTACCTCGGTCGATGTTGACGACCAGGGCAATGTCATCACAACGGGGGAGGGTGCCAACACCCTAAACGGCATCGATGCCGCCCTGGCGCTCGCCAAACATTACGGAGCCGTGCTGCTGACCGATGTCTCGGCCGATGTCGCGCCGGTTTCGGGGCAAGCGGTAAATTCCAAGGCGGTCAAGGCCGGCCTGGATTACGTCCGCGGATTCTCGAGCGAGTTCCTGGGCCAGGTCAAGGATATTTCCACGCCCTCGGTCGAGGCCATCTCGGCGAATCTCGATAACGGTATCGAGGTGTCGCTCGGAGATTCGGATGACATTGCCAAAAAGGAGCGTATCGTTACCAAGCTGCTTTCGCAGGTGGAGGGCGTGACGTATATCAACGTTCGATCTCCTGGCAACTATACGTTTAGGAACGCACCGACCTCGTAGCGTCTTCTGGCCTTTGTTGATGGGGCATACCGCGCCGTTTATCTGGTTTGTTTGGTTTTCACCGTCAATTATTTGACTGATACGTTCATAATGTGCAAACATAATAGGGTTTACCTTTGCATTTACTTTCAACTTGAAGGTTAATGTGCGCAGGGGTCAACCCATGCTATGGCAATAACCTTTGTTCGGAGGACCGACATGCACGAGACAGAGATCAACAACTACCTTGCCGTCATTAAGGTGGTCGGCGTCGGCGGCGGCGGTACCAACGCGGTCAATCGAATGATCGAAGAGGGTATCCGCGGCGTCGAGTTTGTTGCCATCAACACCGATGCTCAGGCACTCGCGATCTCTGATGCCGATATCAAGGTGCACATCGGCACCGACCTGACCCGCGGCCTGGGCGCTGGCGCCAACCCCGAGGTCGGCCGTAAGGCCGCCGATGAGTCCCGCGACGACATTGCCGAGGCGCTTGCTGGCGCCGACATGGTGTTCATCACCTGCGGCGAGGGCGGCGGCACCGGTACCGGCGCTGCCCCCATCGTTGCCGATATCGCGATGAACGAGGTCGGCGCGCTGACCGTCGCCGTCGTGACCAAGCCCTTTACGTTTGAGGGCCGCAAGCGCAAGAAGAGCGCCGAAGAAGGCATTAAGACGCTTTCCGACTGCGTCGACACCATGATCGTTATCCCTAACGACAAGCTGCTCGACATCGCCGAGAAGAAGACCACCATGCTTGAGGCCTTCGCAATCGCCGATGGCGTCCTTTCCCAGGGCACCCAGGGCATCACCGACCTCATCACCGTCCCCGGTATCATCAACCTGGACTTCGCCGATGTTAAGACCATCATGAAGCAGGCCGGTACCGCCATGATGGGTATCGGTACCTCTTCTGGGGATACCCGTGCCGTCGACGCTGCCCAGCAGGCCATCTCCAGCCCGCTGCTCGAGAGCTCCATCGATGGTGCCACACGCGTGCTGCTCTCCATCGCCGGTTCCAAGGACCTGGGCATCCAGGAGATCAGCGACGCCGCCGACGTTGTCGCCAACGCCGTCGACCCCGAGGCCAACATCATCTTCGGTACCGTTGTCGACGAGTCCCTGGGCGATCAGGTGCGTATTACCGTCATCGCTACGGGCTTCTCCGACTCCAACGTCAACCGTCAGGACGAGCTCTTTGCCGCTCAGCAGTCTCAGAGCAAGGCCGCTGCTTCCGCTGAGCCGCAGCGCACCGCTCCGGCCACCAGCCCGGCTCAGGCCGCTCCGACCCGCAACGTCGGTGGCACCGAGCTTCCTAACTTCGGCAAC
>CABUUD010000081.1 GCA_902494585.1 uncultured Collinsella sp.
AGGAGGCGGCGCTCAGCAGTACCTTTATGAAGGGGCGCTCGCTCATGCTCAACGGCGCCGTGCTGTCGTTTGAGGACTCCGGCTCGCGCTTCTCCAAAAATGTGACTATCGAGGGCACGGTGCGCGGCTCGCGCGGCGACCTGTATAAGACACACGTGGCGCTCGATATGGACGAGCACGAGGTTATCGACTACAACTGCGATTGCCCCGCCGCCTTCCGCTATTCCGGCATGTGCAAGCACGCCATCGCCACGGCGTTGGCGTATCTGGATGCCAGCGGCGCCGAGCCCGTCGAGGGTTTGCGCACGCCGGTCCGCACGTTTACGGTACCGCCCGCACAGTCCAAGCAGCCCACACGCCCCGCGCCTACCGCATCTGCGGTCAACCCCAACTTTCCCTTCCCGGCGCCCGTCCCCACGAGCCCGAGCCTTGTGGCGGCGCTTTCCGATCTTTCGGACGCGCGCATGGACGAGCTCGTGGCCATGCGTCGCAAGCTCGCCGGCACCATTGCCCCCGATGCGCCCAAAGCGGTGCTGGAGCCCTCGCTGGTGCCGTACTACAATCCGCTGTTTGTCGATCGCTTTAACTGGGCGCTCGAGTTTCGCATTCGCTGCGGTTCGGTGTCCTACGTGGTTAAGGATATCGACGGCATGGCCGATGCCTATGTGCGCGGCGGTACGTTCTCCTATGGCAAGAAGCTTACGTTTGCCCATGTGCCCGAGGCTTTCGATGACGTGTCGACAAAGCTGCTCGACTTTATCGCAATGACGGTCGCCTACCTAGGCGATATTACGAGCTCGCGCTCGGCATCGTATGACTTTGCCCGCAGCGGCTTTGTCGCCGAGCGTCAGTTGCCGGTATCCGAGTATTCCGTCGTGTCCGTGCTGGACCTGCTGCGCGGCAGGACCATGTCCTTTGAGCCCGCTTGGTCGCGGGGGACGACGACGCATCGCTCCTACGAGGTGGCAGTCGAGCCGTCGCCGCAGGGGGAGGGCGAAGTCCCGGCTAAGCGCCCGCTGCTCCTTGCCGCCAAGATTGCACCGGCGGCGGGAGGCAGCTACGACTTGCGCCTTCCGGCCGATATGTACTGCTTTGTCGCGGGCGACGCAGCCTATCTGGTCGATACGCGCCGCGCGCGCCGTACCGACACGGCGTTTGCCCAACATGCGGCGCCGTTCCTTTCGCACTTGTTGCCCTGCCGCACGCCGGTCCATATCGCCGCCGACCAGGTGGGCGAGTTCTGCCGCATGGCGCTGCCTATCTTGCGCGACTATACCGACCTGACCGCTCCCGCCGCGCTCGGCGCCGTGGCACCCGAGCCGAGTTTTGCCATGGCGATTGGCGTCGACGATGGTCTTGTGACCTGCAAGATTACGGTGACCTACGGCGATTGGTCGGCAGATCTCTTTAGTCTTGGTGCTCCGGGCAGTCCTTTCGAAGAGCAACGCCCCGGCGTTCCGCTCCGCGATGCCGTGGCGGAGTTTCGCGTTATGGACACGGCGGCCCTGTACTTCGATTTCTGCGAGGGCGGCCTGGCGTTTGAGGAGCGCGACGACGCCCGCCTGTTCCACTTGCTGACCGAGGGCCTGTCTGCCCTGTCCGAGCTGGGCGAGGTCATGCTCAGCGACCGCCTGCGCCAGATCTCGGTACGCCCTGCGCCCAAGCTCTCGGTGCGCGCCACCGTCAAGAGCAACTTGCTCGACGTCGAGCTGGGTGCGAGCGGGCTTTCGGCGGCAGACCTTGCCATCTACCTTGACTCCTACAAGCGTCACCAGACGTTTGCGCGCCTTACATCCGGCGACATCGTTCGCCTGGACGAGGGCGCTCGTGCCGCGTTTGGCCTTGCCGAGGACTTGGGCGTCGGTGCCGTCGACCTGCTCGACGGCGTGTCGCTTCCCGCGTCGAGTACCCTTTTTGTCGACAGCATGCTCGAGCGCACGCCGGCGCTCGAGGCTGATCGCGACGCCGCGTTCCGCCGTACCGTCGAGCGCCTGGACACGCTCGGCAAGATGGACTTTACGGTGCCCGCCTCGCTTAAGGCCACGCTGCGCGGCTATCAGGTCGACGGCTACCAGTGGCTCGGCTCACTTGAGCACCTGGGTCTTGGCGGCATCTTGGCCGACGATATGGGCCTGGGCAAAACACTGCAGATGATTGCGCACATTCTGGCGCGCGTGGAGGCGGGGGATACCAAGCCCACGCTTGTGGTATGTCCCGCGTCGCTCGTGTACAACTGGGCTGCCGAGTTGGAGCGCTTTGCCCCCTCGATTGATGTGTGCGCCATCGTGGGCGCCAAGGCCCAGCGTCGCGTGCAAATTGCCGGTGCCGCCGAGCACAACGTGGTGGTGACGTCGTATGACCTCATGCGCCGCGACATCGACGAATACGTCGAGCAGAACTTTGCCCGCGTGGTGCTCGACGAGGCCCAGTACATTAAAAACCCGCTCACCCAGGTGGCCCGCGCTGCCAAGCGCCTGCCGGCCGGCGTGCGCTTTGCCTTGACGGGCACGCCCATCGAAAACCGTCTGTCCGAGCTCTGGAGCATCTTCGACTTTTTGATGCCGGGCCTTCTGGGCACGCGCGACTCATTTGCCAAGCGCTTTGAGGGTCCCGTCGAACATACCGAGGGTGACAGCGCCGCTCGTCTGCAGGCGCTCGTGTCGCCGTTTGTGCTGCGTCGCGTCAAGGAAGATGTGGTGGCCGATCTGCCCGAGAAGATCGAGGATACGGTGATGGCGCAGCTTACCGGCGAGCAGCGCAAACTCTACCTGGCCAACCAGGACCGCATCGCCCAGCAAGTGCAGCACCGCGAGGCCGGGGAGTTTAAGAAAGACAAGCTCAAGGTGCTTGCCGAGCTCACCAAGCTGCGCCAGATCTGTTGCGATCCGCATCTGCACTATGCGGACTACAAGGCGGGAAGCGCCAAGCTCGATACGTGTATGGAGCTCGTCCATGGCGCGCTCGACGGCGGTCATCGCATCTTGCTGTTCAGCCAGTTTACGGGCATGCTCGATATCATCGGCAAGCGCCTGGCCAAGGAGGACATCGCCTTCCTTAAGCTCACGGGCGCATCTTCTAAAGAGAGTCGCGCCAAGATGGTTGCGCAGTTCCAGGCGGGCGAGGTGCCGGTGTTCTTGATTTCGCTCAAGGCGGGCGGCGTGGGCCTTAATTTGACGGCTGCCGACGTGGTCATCCACTACGACCCGTGGTGGAACGTGGCGGCGCAGGACCAGGCGACCGACCGTGCCCACCGCATTGGCCAGCAGCACACCGTGACCGTGTACAAGCTCATCGCCAAGGACACGATCGAGGAACGCATTATGCAGATGCAGGAGTCCAAGCGTAATCTGGTCAACAGTGTGCTCGGCGGCGATGGTATCTCGTCGGCGCTGTTTACCCGCGAGGATGTTCTGGCGCTGCTCGGCGGCGACGGTCGCTAGCCTCGCCCGTTATGTGTTCATTTGCCATGCCGTGGATGGCTCGGCGCTCTTTGGGCATAAGAACCATCGAGAACATTGGCACATCAGCAAAGGAGAACATCATGGCGAAATTCTTTAAGGACTCCGACGGCAAGCTCGTTGCCGCCCTTGGCGACGGCGTTGCAACCCCTGCCGGCTGCACGGAGCTGACGGCGAACACCGAGGATGCGGCGCACGAGAAGCATGTGCCTGTTGTCGAGATCGAGCGCGACGGCCACGTCATTCGCGCACGTGTGGGCTCGACCGAGCATCCCATGCTGCCTGAGCACTATATCGAGTGGATCGCGCTTGAGGCCGAGGGCCGCCTGGAGGTCCATTACCTTGAGCCCGGCATGAAGCCCACGACGTTTTTCGCTGGCGGCTCCAAGACCGGTACCGTCTATGCCTACTGCAACCTGCATGGGCTGTGGTCCGCGACGTTCTAGGAGCGCGCCCCCGCTCGGGGTATCATAGCTAGCATATGCACATGCGAGCGCCGGCTGCATCATGCGGCCGGCGCTTTTACTACGACAACGATGGTTTACGACGGAAAGGGCTGAGCCATGAAGCTCGCGCTTGCACAGATCGATATGCGCCTGGGTGATATTGAGGGCATTTGCGGCCGCATCGAGGACCAGGCTCGCCTGGCTCATGAGCGCGGCGCGCGCGTGCTGTGCGTTCCGGCCCCGCTCTTTATGGGTGCCATGCCGGGCAGCCTGGTGGGCGCTGCCGATTTTGAGCACGATATGTTGATGGGCCTGACGGGCGTTGCCGAGCGCATCCAAGAGCTCGATATGATCTGCATCGTGCCCGCTGCGGTTTCGTTTGAGGGCCAGCCCCTGCTTGACTACATGATGCTTAAGGATGGTCGCGTGGTGCCTGCGCGCGCAAGTATTGCCCTGCAGCGTGGCGAGAGCAACGATGCGCGTTGGGCGCCTCCGGTCTTCGACGTGGATGGTGTGCGCATCGCTGTGGTGTTTGACCTGGACCGCGAGCTCGAAATGCTGCCGACCGGTGTCGACCTCATCGCCTATTTCCAGTTCAACGCGTTTGACATGACCGATCGCGAGACGGCCGCCATCGCCGCCGTTCGCAGCGGTGCCTACCGCAAGATCGCCTCCAAGCGCAGCGTGTGGTTTGCCTGCATGGCGCCGGTCGGCGCCTATGACGAGTCGGTGTATACCGGCGGGTCGTTTGTGCTCGACGATTGCGGGCGCGTGGTAGCCCAGGCGCCGTGCTTTGAGGAGAGCCTGCTGGTTCAGGAAATTCAGCGCGGCGTGATGCTCGATGCCCTGGAGGACCATGAGCTGCCCCAGTTTTGCTCCGAGGAGTGGCTGTGGCAGGCGCTGGTGCTTGCCGTGCGCGACAATGCCCGCGCCCGCGGCGCTTCGCGTGCCGTGGTGGCACTCGAGGGCGATCTGCCGTCGTCCCTGTTGGCGGCACTTGCCGTCGATGCCTTGGGTCCGCGTAATGTGATTGGCCTGGTGCTGGGGCGCAATCGCATCTTTACACCGGCGCAGGAGGAGGCCGAGGCCGCCCGTTGTTCTGCCGTGCGCTCAATCGCCGAGCGCTTGCACATTCGCACCGTCGAGCGCGATGCGCCGGATGCGGCGCGCGTGCTCGACCGCGACGTGTCGGCGGGCGATGCCGAACGCCTGCGTTCGCGTGCGCTGGGCCTGATGCTCGAGGATACGGCGCTCGAGCTGGGCGCTATGGCGTTGAGTCCGCTTTCCAAGACTGAGTACGCACTGGCGGCGCCCGCGCTGTACGGCGGCTACCAGGGCGACTTTGCGCCCTTTGGCGATGTATATCTGTCGACGCTCGAGTTTGTGGCACGCGTGCGCAACCGCGCCTCGGCCGTGGTGCCCCAAGAGCTCGTGACGCTCAACGCGGTGGAGGATTGCATGGATCGCGTGCTGGCGCAGGCGCTCTCGACGCTCGCCGGTCCGGTTGATATGCTCGATCGCGCGGCGCAGCTGCTTGGCGGGCTTGAGCCGGGCGAGGTCGATGGTGCGCTTGAATCGCACGTAGACCGCAATCGACCTTTCGACGACATCCCGATGGCCGCCGGCAAGCCCGAGGCCTGCTCGCTGCTGCTGATGCTTGTGCGCCAGGGTGAGGCTGCTCGTCGCATGCTACCGATGGCCCCGATCGTTTCGGCCCGTTCGTTTGTCGAGCGCGTCTGGCCGTACATGCTTGCGTGGTCCGATCTGGGGCTCAACGGCAAGGAACGCATGACGGTTGATTCGCTGGCACGCGCCGAGGTGCGCCGCTTTGCCGACGACGATACGAGTGACCGTATGCGCGGCGAGATGATGGGCTTATTGGGCGAGCTGTTGGGTATTTCACCCGAGCAGATGGAAGAGCTGCGCTCCGAGGACGGTCAGCGTCGTTTACACGAGGGAATGAAGAAGTTTGAGGGCGAGGTCCAGGACGCCATCGACAAGATGATGGGCGGCCAGGGCGGACCACAGGGTGGGCCCCAGGGTGGTCCGATGCCGCATCCGCCGGTGGACCCGAGGCAATTCCCGTTCTTCTCTCAAAACTAGGTCGCTGCGCGCCCGCCAGAGCGGCAATCTGCCTTTCAATCGTCGGGCATGACCGCCAGGTCAATGCCCTCCTCTTTCAAGGTACCTTGCTCGCTCTGGCGGGCGCTCGCTTGCGTATGCTCAACCTACAATTCAATCTCGGCTGACGTATGGGGCTGGCGTTGTGTTATTCTAGAACAGACGTTCGTGAATGATGCGCGGGGCCTTGCCTTGGGCTGTGCTTGTGGCGAGGGGAGGTTGGCTTGGTTATCTTGGGTATCGACCCCGGTTTGGCCCATACGGGCTGGGGGATTATCGAGGAGCGACGTGGCGAGGTTCGCTGCCGTGCCTACGGTTGTATCGAGACCAGCGCGGGCAGCCCGCTCGCGGTGCGCCTGTCGCATATCGCCCACGACCTCAAGGGCGTCGTCGAACGCTACCGTCCCGATACCGCGGCTATCGAGAGCATCTACTTTGGCGCTAACGTCCGCTCGGCCATCCCCACGGCGCATGCCCGCGGTGCCGCGCTCGTGGCGCTTTCGGAGTGCGCACTCGAGATTGGCGAATACACGCCCATGCAGATCAAGCAGGCCGTGGTGGGCACCGGTGCCGCAGATAAACGGCAGGTTGCCTACATGGTGCGCACGCTCACGCAGCTCGATCACGACCCGCATCCAGACCATGCCGCCGATGCCCTGGCCTGCGCCATCTGCCACGTTAACCTCAGCCGCACCCGGGCGCTTACCGGCGGCGAGTTCTATCAACAGAGAGGAACCGGATACTGATGATCTCCCAGCTCCATGGAACGCTTGTCGAGGCCACGATGAGCTCGGCCGTTGTCGATGTATCGGGCGTGGGCTTTGAGCTCGGCATCTCGGGCAGCACTGCCGCCACGCTGCCTACACCCGGCGGCGAGGTCCGCCTCTATACCCGTATGCAGGTGCGCGAGGACGCCATGACGCTCTTTGGCTTTGCCTCCAAGGACGAGCGCACGATGTTTGACCGGCTCGTGTCCGTGTCGGGTGTCGGTCCGCGCCTGGCGCTTGCCGTGCTTTCCACCTATACCGTGGGACAGTTGTATTCCCTGGTAATGGCCGAGGACGACAAAGGCATGGCCAAGGTGCCCGGTGTGGGCAAAAAGACTGCCCAGCGCCTCATCTTGGAGCTCAAGAGTACCTTTGCCAAGGACAAGGGCTTTGTTCCAGTCGACGTAATTCCCGGTCAGGTTGCGATGCCGGTTCCCGCCGCCGCCCCCTCGGCGATCGATGACGCCCGTGCGGCGCTCCTTTCCATGGGCTTTAGCCCGCAGGAGACCGAGGTTGCCCTGAGCGGGTATGATGGGCAGGATATGCGTGTCGAGGACCTGCTCGGCGCGGCGCTTAAGCGACTCGGAATGGATGCGTGATGTGGGAAGCCGATGACTCTCAGGACCTGTGGGCGACGCCCGGCAGCTCGCCGGCGGCATCCATGGCGCACGGTGAGCGCATGGTGGGCTCGGAGCTGACGCCCGAAGACCTCGATGTCGACCGTACCCTGCGTCCCCAGCGCCTGGACGACTACTGCGGTCAGGAGCATATCAAGCAGAGCCTTCGCGTGCTGATCGAGGCGGCGCAGAGCCGTGGCGAGACGCTCGACCACGTGATCTTTTCGGGCCCTCCGGGTCTGGGCAAGACCACGCTGGCCACCGTTATCGCCAACGAGCTGGGCGCTCAGATCAAGACGACGAGCGGCCCCGCTATTGCGCGTACCGGTGACCTGGCAGCCATCCTGACTAACTTGCAGCCGGGTGACGTGCTGTTTATCGACGAAATCCACCGCCTTAACCGCTCGGTCGAGGAAGTCCTGTATCCCGCTATGGAGGACTTTGCGCTCGATATCGTGATCGGAAAAGGTCCGGCCGCACGTTCGATTCGCCTGGATATCCCCAAGTTTACGCTGGTGGCGGCAACGACCCGCTCGGGTATGCTGACCGGCCCGCTGCGCGACCGCTTTGGCATTTCGTATCGTCTGGACTACTACACCGTTGAGGAGCTCGCCCAGATCGTGACGCGCTCGGCGACCATCCTGGGCGTGACGATCGACCATCCGAGCGCGCTCGAGATCGGCTCGCGCTCGCGTGGCACGCCGCGCTTGGCCAACCGTCTGCTCAAGCGCGTGCGCGATTATGCGCAGGTGCGCGGCAACGGTCCCATCGAGCTCGATATCTGCCGTCAGGCGCTCGAGTTCTTCGAGATCGATGAGCTTGGCCTGGACTGGATGGACATTCGTATCTTGGAGACGCTTGCCAAGACGTTTTCCGGCCGTGCCGTGGGCCTGACGACCCTTGCCAGCGCGGTGGGCGAGGATCCGGGTACGCTCGAGGATGTCTATGAGCCCTATCTGTTGCAGTG
>CABUUD010000082.1 GCA_902494585.1 uncultured Collinsella sp.
CGTCAGGGAATTGTAATTGATGGTGAAGGTTCAAAGGTTATTTGCAAAGACTAATTTAAACTTCCAGTTTGCTGCACTCGCTCCTAGCAGGGTTTGGGGCAGGAGGGGCGCAAGAGACGGGAGGGCCGTGTACGCGTTCCTGCGCGAGGACCGCGGGGAGGGACTGCCTGGGTACGGCGCTTGTCAACTCGGTCTACGTCTTTGATGACCGGGTCGTACTCAATATCAACTTCACGGATGATGCCAAAACGGTCACCCGTGAGGAAGTGTTGGGTTCGAGTGCTGTAGACAATGTTCCAACATGCTGGGATCGAACTCGCTAGCCGGAATCACGCGGTACCCGTGACGCAGCAGCAGATCGACAAAAACACCGTTGCCCGCGGTGAGCGTACCGCTAAAGGTGCCATCGTAGACGCGACCCGCACCGCACGAGGGGCTACGGTCCTGCAAGACGCACACAGCTATCTCGGACGGACCGCCTGCCTGCTCACACATATCGAGCGCACGTTGGGCACCAAGGCGATACTCGCGATCGACCGAGATGCCCTCGCAGGTACGAACCTCGCCGTTAACAATCTCGGACGGCTTGCGCGGCGTGGGCAGGCCGCCAAAGACCTCAGGGCACACCAAGAGTACCTCGGTCCCTGTGCGTTCGCACGCTTCAACCAGCTCGCGATGGTAGTTATCGAGCCCGTTATACTTGCAGCTCTCGCCCATCAAGCAGGCACTTACCACGATTTTCATATACAACTCTCCCTACGCAAATCGCCCCATTTGAGATGGACACTCAAATGGGGCGATTGAGACTGCGCAACCAGTATTACTGCTGCTTGGGCATCAGCGGATTCTCACGCGTGAGGAGATTCATGAACTCCTCGCCCGTGATCGTCTCCTTCTTGTACAGATAACGAGCCAGCTCGTGCAGCTTAAACTTGTTCTCCTTCAGGATCTGCAGGGCGCGATCGTGCGCATCCTCGATCAGCTTGGCGACAATTGCGTCCACGCGCTCGGCCGTACCGGGGGCGCAGGTGAGCGACGTGTCCTGGTTGAGGTACGCATTCTGAACGGTACCGAGCGCCATCATGCCAAACTCGTCGGACATACCAAAGCGCGTCACCATGTTACGGGCGAGCTTGGTGGCCTGCTCGATATCGTTGGCGGCGCCGGTCGTCATCTCACCAAAGATGAGCTCCTCGGCGGCACGTCCGCCGCAGTAGACGGCGAGCTTGTCCAGGACCTCCTGGCGTGTGGTCAGGAAGCGCTCATCCTCCTCAACCTGCATGGTATAGCCCAGAGCGCCGCTCGTGCGCGGCACGATGGTAATCTTGGTGACCGGCGCAGACCCCTTCTGGCGGGCGGCGACGATAGCATGGCCGATCTCGTGGTAGGAAACGACCTGCTTCTCGTGGTCGGACAGCACCGTGGACTTACGCTGCTGTCCGGCGATAACGACCTCCACCGACTCCTCAAAATCGTCCTGCGTGGCACGCTTGCGCCCCTCGCGGACGGCACGTAGGGCGCCCTCGTTGATGATGTTGGCCAGGTCGGCGCCCGAGGCGCCGGGCGTGGCGCGGGCAATCGCGGATAGGTCGATCGGTGGCTGCGTCTTCACGCTCTTCGCATGCAGCTCGAGGATGTTCTTACGGCCGGTCAGGTCGGGCAGCTCGACGGGGATGCGGCGGTCAAAACGACCGGGGCGCAGCAAGGCCGGGTCAAGGCTGTCGGGGCGGTTGGTAGCGGCGAGGACGACGATACCCTTGTGGTTATCGAAGCCGTCCATCTCGGTCAGCAACTGGTTGAGCGTTTGCTCGCGCTCGTCGTTGCCGCTAAAGCCGCCGCCGTCACGCTTTTTGCCGATGGTATCGATCTCGTCGATAAACACAATGCACGGGGCCTTTTCCTTGGCCTGCTTAAACAGGTCGCGAACCTTGGCGGCGCCGCGGCCGACAAACATCTCGACGAACTCAGAACCCGAAATGCTAAAGAACGGAACGCCCGCCTCACCGGCAACGGCCTTGGCGAGCAGGGTTTTACCGGTACCCGGAGGGCCGACAAGGAGGGCACCGCGCGGCAGCTTGGCGCCAATTTCCTCGTAGCGCTGCGGCTTCTCCAGAAAGTCGACGACCTCCTTAAGGGATTCCTTGGCCTCTTCCTGGCCTGCAACATCCTTAAAGGTCACGCCCACATCTTTGGAGGCGATAACGCGAGCGCCGGACTTACCCAGTCCGCCACCGCCAAAGCCGCCGCCGAAGTTCATCGACGGGCCGTCATCGCCCATGGCCTTCTTCATGCGGCGGTTGAGCCACCAGCCGATGAGGAAGAAAATCGCCATGGGAAGGATGAGCGTGAGCAGGTAGTAGGTCATCAGACCCGAGTTTTTATCGGGAACGACCGACTCCAGGGACGCACCGGATTCAAGCACACGATCGGTAAAGCCCGCGTCATTCGGCACGCCGGTCGTCTTGTAGGCGATGTTCTCATCCTCGCCCTTTTTGGTGTAATAAATCGTGTAATCGTCCGTGTTGTACTCGACCTTGTCAACGCTCTTCTTATCGAGCGCTTTGACAAACGTCGAGTAATCGGTCTTCGTAATCTGCTGCGTGTGACCGATGTTAGGGAACAGAACGGTCGAGAGCACGAGGTAGACGACGAAGGCGATGAGCACGTAGAGAATCATATTCCGTCTACGTTTGTTGTCATCCATCTCCATCAGCTTGAACTCCATCTACTGGGGTTGATAATGCTAACTAGAATACCCAACCCGGACGGCGATAAACCGACGCCGGGCACGAAAGGACAGAGATGGCATCACTTGAAGTCGGCAAGGTTCAGATCTATACGGGCGACGGCAAGGGCAAAACCACGGCTGCGCTGGGATTGGCGATGCGCGCCAAAGGCTATGGGCTCGACGTACTCATGCTGCAGTTTGCCAAGAAGCTGCACTGCGCCGAGCACGACGCCGCGCCGCGCCTGGGACTGCGCATTGTGCAGGCCGATCGCGACACACCCGAGGCCTGCGCCGAGCAGATCATGGAGCTCGCACGCGAGCAGATATCACAGGTCGACGTTCTGATTTTGGACGAACTCGGCGAAGCAATGCGCCGCGGCTTTGTGATGCGCGAGGATGTCGAAGCGCTGATCGCGATAAAGCCCGCCACGACGGAGCTCGTGCTCACCGGTCGCGGCTTGCTACCCCTCGCGGACCTCGCCGACCTGGTCACCGAAATGCGCCCCGTCAAACACTACTTCGACGAAGGCCTCCTAGCCCGCCAAGGCATCGAATACTAATTGATCCGAAGGGGACGGAGGAAAACGGATCATCGACATCACGACGGAGAGCAATGATCCGTTTTCCTCCGTCCCCAAGGGATCATTAGGCAGTAGCGCGGCCGAGCCAGTTGCCGCTGTGGTGGTAGACGGTGAACATCGTAGCCGTGATGAGCCAGGTTACGGGGTAAACCAGCAGCAAGTGCTCAAGCGACGGATCGAACGGCATAATCGCAAACACCCAGATCACCCTGAGCACAACGGTGCCAAAAATCGTGAGCAGCATGGGCTGCAAGCTCACGCCGGCACCGCGAATGGAGCCCGACGCGTTTTCGATAATCGAGAAGATCGCGTAGAACGGCGCAATAAAATGAAGGATCGTCGTGGTGTACGCCGAAATCGAAGCATCGTCGACAAACAGACGCGACAACGGACCCGAGAACACCAGCAGCACGGCAGACAGGCCACCAATGAGCATAAACGACAGCACGAGCGACGTATGGTAGCCCTTGCGCATGCGCTCGTAGTTGCGCGCGCCAAAGTTCTGTGCCGAGAACGTGGTGATCGACACGCCAAGCGCCTCGGTAACCATCCAGACAATGCCATCCAAACGGCCCGAAAGACCCCACGCCGTGGTGACATCGGCGCCAAACGAGTTGACCGACACCTGAATCAAAACGTTGGAAATCGAATACGCAGCAGACTGAAAGCCAAGCGGCAGACCACACGAGATCATGCTCTTACAAATGCCAGGATCAACGCCGAGTTTGGACAGCGAAAGCCGCCACGCACCCGGTGCGTGCATCATGCGAATCACGATCATCGTGGCGTTGGAGCAAATGGTCAGCGCCACCGCGATGCCGCAGCCCAGAGCCTCCATATGAAGCACGGCAACGAAGATGACATCCAGCACCGCATTAACAAGGCAGCCGGAAGCGATGATCACAGCAGGTCCGCGCGTGTCGCCCACGGCGCGCAGCAGTGCTGTTCCCATATTGAGCAGCAGCGCCGCAACCATAGCGGCAAAATAGCAACGAGCATAGGCCACGCCCTCGGCCAATAATTCATGCGGTGTGTTCATAAGCACCAGCATGGGCTCAACGAACACTATGCCAAGAATCGAGAAAACGATACCGCCCACCAGCGCGAGGGTCATGGCCGTATGGACCGAACGACTCAGTCGCTCATCATCGTGCTGGCCAAAATACTGACCGGTAATGACCGCGCAGCCGGCGCCGACGCCAACGCAAAAGCCAATGCAGAGCTCGGTGAGCACCATCGCGGCTTGAATGCCACCCAGCGCGAGCTTGCCGCCAAACTGGCCGACGATATACGTACCGATAAGCGTGTAGGCCTGCTGAAAAAACGAACTAAAAAAGATGGGAACGCACAGCGAAAGAAGCTGCTGCCAAATAACACCCTGCGTTACATCGATAGCCGTAGATTTCTTAGCCACACGCCCTCCCCACCAGCATACGTCAAACAACAAAACGGCAATTTAAGGCCAAAACCAATAGCAGCTTAGCACCGACCGGCATCGACCGAAACACCCCGAATCAGAGCCCGGTGCGAACTATCTGCCTAGTGATACAAACCCGGCTGGTAGTGATACTCATTGCTCACATGCGGGCACAGCTGCCAAAAGGCGACGGCACTCGCCGCGGCCACGTTGAGCGAATCGACCCCGTGCGCCATCGGAATGCGCACGGCCCGGTCGCAGCCCGCGATGGTCTTGGCGCCCAGGCCGGCACCCTCGGTGCCCATAAAGATTGCCAGGCGGTCAATCTCCTGTAGCGCGGGATCGTCCAACGACACTGAATCGTCCGTCAACGCCATGGCGGCACACGAAAAACCAGCATCGTGCAGCGCCGCCAGGCCGTCATGCGGCCACACGCGCGCCTCACTGCCAATACGCGTCCACGGCACTTGAAACACGGTCCCCATGCTCACGCGGGCCGAGCGACGGTACAGCGGGTCACAGCACGTAGGGCTCACCAGAATGCCGTCGACATTGAGCGCGGCGGCCGAGCGGAAAATCGCGCCGACGTTGGTGTGGTCGACAATGCCCTCGAGCACGCACACACGCACCGGACGCTCCCCCGCCGCCTCGACGACGCCGCCCAAGAACTCATCAACCGGAATCTGCCGCGGGCGACGAAACGCCGCGAGCGCACCGCGCGTCACGTTAAAGCCCGTCAATTGCTCCATGAGCTCCATGGAGGCCACGAACACAGGAACAGGGCCGGCGTCCTCGCGCACAACCAGGCGCTCAAACAGCGGTATCATCTGGTCGAGCCAGCGTTCGCCCAAAAGAAAGCTCACCGGCTCATATCCGGCACGCACCGCGCGCTCGATAACCTTGGCACTCTCGGCGATAAAGATGCCCTTTTGCGGCTCCAGCACGCAGCGTAGCTCGCGTTCGGTCAGTCGCACGTAGGCATCGAGCCGCTCATCCTCGAGCGAGTCAATTCGCAGCACCTCAACGGCATCAGTCATAACAGCAAGCCCGTACCCTTCTTACAGCAGCATCTATATCAAACGAGGCGACGCCAGGCGCCGCCCCTTCCTCATTCCGACCCGATAATACCGTGGGCAAATAGGAGATTTAAGCATCAACGCGACGATACGTCACGAACTCATAATCGAGGCCTTCGTCGCCCTCGCCCGCGACAATCGTGGCAACCCCTTCGCGCCGCGCAACTTCCCACGCGGGATCGGCGTCCAAGTCGGGAAAGTACGTGTCCACGGCATGGGTGCAATGGTTGTGCGTGACCTCGGCCTCGGCGCAATACGGCAAAAACTGCCGATAGACATCGCCGCCGCCGATCACCCACGCAACGGGCTCATCGGCAACCGCAGCGAGCGCCTCGTCGATGCTATGCACCACGTCGACGCCCTCGGGGGCAAAGCTCTCGTCGCGGGTAAGCACGATATTGCGACGGTTCTTGAGCGGACGCCCACCGGGAAAACTCAGCAGCGTCTTGCGCCCCATGATGACCGGGCAACCCTTGGTGCAGGCCACAAAATGGCGCATGTCGGCGCGATTGGACACCACCATGTCGCCCTCGCACCCAATGCCCCAATCGTCACACACGGCGACGATGGCAGATAGCTTACACGTCATGAGCGCCACCTACACCGCAATGGGAATGTTCTTGACCTGCGGGCCGTGCTCATAGCCCTCGACGATCAGGTCGTCGGTCGTAAACGCATAGAAATCGTGCACATCGGGGTTAAGTGTTACCTTAGGCGCCGTAAACTGCGGACGCTCGATAAGTTCACGGACGATATCGACATGACGGTCGTAAATGTGGGCATCGGCAATCACATGCAGCAGCTCGCCGGGAATCATATCGACCGACTGCGCGACCATCATCAGCAAAATGGCGTACTGGCACACATTCCAGTTGTTGGCGGCCAAAATATCTTGGCTGCGCTGGTTAAGAATCATGTTGAGTGTGGGCTTATCGTCCTGCGGGCGCTGCGTCACGTTATAGGTCACGCTGTAGGCGCACGGATACAGGTGCATCTCGGACAGGTCGCTAAACACGTAGGTGTTGGTCATAATGCGGCGGCTGTACGGCGTGTTCTTAAGGTCGTACAGCACGCGGTCCATCTGGTCAAAGTCGCCCTCGGCATAATGGCTCTTCTGGCCAATTTGGTACCCGTAGGCCTTGCCGATGGAGCCGGTCTCGTCGGCCCACTCGTCCCAAATATGGCTGTTGAGGTCATGGACGTTATTAGACTTCTTTTGATAGATCCACAGGATCTCGTCCATGGCGGACTTGAGCGCCGTACGACGCAGCGTAAGCGCGGGGAACTCCTCGCGCAGATCGTAGCGCGCCGTGACGCCAAAGTTTTTAATGGTATAGGCAGGGGTGCCGTCCTCCCACACCGGTCGGACCTTTTGGCCCTCGGTGGTGGTGCCATGGTCCAAGATATCGCGGCACATGGTTACAAACTGTTGATCAGCCTTGCTCATTGACCCTCCTGTCAGTCGTCTATAAGCGAAATTCATTGTAGCCCAGGCGCACGCGGCCCCACAGCCCAAACATAAGCCCTCATTTTCTGACATATGCCAAAAATGCCTTGCACGGTTCAGCTCGCGCGCTATCTTATTGTTGACATATGTCAGATTAGGAGAGTGAATGGCAGGAAGACGAGAAAAAATACGCCGCGTTGGGATCATCCCCGAATATCGAGGTTTTACCCCCGACGGCCTTGCCAGCGGAGATGCCATCGACATGACGGTCGACGAACTCGAGGTCCTGCGCCTATGCGACCTGGAAGGCCTCAATCAGGAGAAAGTCGCCCAGTGCATGGGCATTGCCCGCGCCACGGTGGCGTCAATCTGCAGCCGCGCGCATCGCAAGGTGGCAAACGCGCTGGTCAACGGGCGGGCGCTCAGTATCGAGGGCGGCAATATCGCATACTCCCCCATCACCACGACGACGGCCGCATGGCCAGCAAAGGAGGTCGGCACCATGAGGGTGGCAACGACGTACGACAACGGCAACATCTTTATGCACTTTGGCCGCAGCGAGCAGTTTAAGATCTACGACATCCAGGATGGCAAGGTGCTCAACGAGCAGATCGTGGGCACCGGTGGCACCGGCCACGGCGCCTTGGCGGGCCTGCTCGCCAACGGTGGCGTCGACACGCTCATCTGCGGCGGCATCGGCGGCGGTGCCATCAACGCGCTCACCCAGGCCGGCATCACGGTCTATGCGGGCGCCCAGGGCAGCTGCGACGCCTGCGTCGAGGCCCTCATTGCCGGCAGGCTCGCACAGACCGGCGAGGCCACCTGCAACTGCCATGGCCACGACCACGAGCACGCCCATGAGCACGGCGAGTCCTGCGGCTGCCACGGCCATCACGACCACGACAGGCACGAGAGCTGCGGCTGCCGCTAGCGGCACGTGCCCTGGCGCAAGCACGCTTCCACGTGTGTGACAACCTGCGAACAAACGGCGAAGGCCGCCTGGAGTACCATCCAGGCGGCCTTCGCCATACACGACTCAATCAAGCCGTTACTTCTTATTGCGCATCTGCGCTTCCATCTGGCGCAGCAGATCCATATCGGACTTAGGACCGCCCGTTCC
>CABUUD010000083.1 GCA_902494585.1 uncultured Collinsella sp.
AGGCGGGCGAGATCGAGCTCACCCGCGCCGAGATGCGTCGCCTGACCCGAATCGAGAACGTGGGTCTCGAGGCCAAGCAGGCGCTCATCAGCGCCAACCTGCGCCTGGTCGTCTCCATCGCCAAGCGCTATGTCGGTCGCGGCATGCTGTTCCTGGACCTGATCCAGGAGGGCAACCTCGGCCTGATTCGCGCCGTCGAGAAGTTCGACTACCAGAAGGGCTTTAAGTTCTCTACGTACGCCACGTGGTGGATCCGTCAGGCCATCACGCGTGCTATCGCCGACCAGGCCCGTACCATCCGTATTCCCGTGCATATGGTCGAGACCATCAACAAACTCGTCCGCGTGCAGCGCCAGCTTCTCCAGGACCTGGGTCGCGACCCGACCCCCGAGGAGATCGGTGCCGAGATGGACATGAGCGCCGACCGCGTCCGCGAGATCCAGAAGATCTCGCAGGAGCCCGTGTCGCTCGAGACCCCTATCGGCGAGGAAGAGGATTCCCAGCTGGGTGACTTCATCGAGGACTCCCAGGCTATCGTTCCGCCCGATGCCGCCAGCTTCTCCATGCTGCAGGAGCAGCTCACCCAGGTGCTCGACTCGCTTGCCGATCGTGAGCGCAAGGTTATCGAGCTGCGCTTTGGCCTTGTCGACGGACATCCTCGCACGCTCGAGGAAGTCGGCCGCGAGTTTGGCGTCACGCGTGAGCGCATCCGCCAGATTGAGTCCAAGACCCTGGCCAAGCTCCGTCATCCCAGCCGCAGCAGCAAGCTCAAAGACTATATCGAAAGCTAGTCAAGCAAGAAGCGCCCTCAAGTACATCCGCTTGAGGGCGCTTTCATGTAGTCATTGGGGACGTCCCCAATGACTAGGTCGGAAAAATTCTCAAAAAAGTTCTTGCCCTGAGCTGATTCGTCCGTATAATAAACTTCGTTGCTTGAGAGCACGCACCTATTCCTCGGTAGCTCAATGGTAGAGCACGCGGCTGTTAACCGCGCTGTTGTAGGTTCGAGTCCTACCCGGGGAGCCAGGTTGTAAAACCCGTCGCTTATGCGGCGGGTTTTTTCTTGTCGCGATAGTCTGGCACGAACGTTGCCATATCAACATTTCGTGTCGAGGATGTAATCCCGCGACCCACCACCTCAACATGGCGCGCTCGTTGTAGAATATTGCAATGATTGCTCCCACGAGATGGTGCCGCGAGCACCAGATAAGGAGATTCTTGTGTCTGAGACCATTAACGGCAGCCTGAGCGTCTCGAACGACGTTATTGCCGATATTGCCGGTTATGCCGCGATGACGTGCTATGGCGTCGTCGGTATGGCCGAGCAGCTCCAGGGCGCCGAGAGCGTGCGCTTGCTTGCCGGTCAGCGCCTTCGCAAGGGCGTGCTTGTCTCCGCCGACGAGAACGGCCTTACGGTCGATCTTCACGTCGTGCTCGAGAACGGCGTCAACATGAAGTCCGTTTGCCACAATCTTTCGAGCTCCGTTGCCTTCACCCTGCAGGAGATCGCCCAGATCGATCCTGCCAGCCTTAAGATCGGCATCCACATCGACGCGCTCAAGAGCCGTCTGAACTAGCATCCGAAAACGGAGATTCAAATACCCATGATTGCAAAGACCATTCGCACCTGTTTTCCGATCGCTGCGGCTGCCGTTTCCGACAAGGCCGAGGAGATCAACAAGCTCAACGTCTTCCCCGTACCCGACGGCGACACCGGCACCAACATGTCGCTCACGCTTGCCTCGGTGACCAAGGAGCTTTCCACCCTTCCCGCCGATGCCGATATGGAGGCCATCGCCGGCGCCATCACCCACGGATCCCTGATGGGTGCCCGCGGCAACTCCGGCGTCATCACCTCGCAGATCCTGCGCGGCGTGGCCGAGGGCCTCGTCTCTGCCGACGAGCCCATCACGTCTGCCAACATCGCTTTCGCCTTCCGTCGCGCCGTCAAGGTCGCCTTCCAGGCTGTCCGTAAGCCCATCGAGGGCACGATCCTCACGGTCCTGCGCGATGTCTCGACCAAGGCCGATGAGTGCGAGAAGAAGAAGTTCTCGGCCGAGGACGCTCTCGATGCCATCGTCGTCGAGGCCTATCAGTCCGTCGCCCGCACGCCCGACCTGCTGCCCGTTCTGAAAGAGAACGGCGTAGTCGACTCCGGCGCCTTTGGCTTTGCCATCTTCTTGGAGAACTTTGTTGCCGCCGCTCTTGGCCGCAGCACCGTAGTCGAGGATTTCTCCGCCACGTTTGATTCCGCCGGCTCTGCCCGCGACGCGGCCCTTGGTCGCGTTGAGATCGAGGCCAACGACGACTGGGAGGGCTCGGAGTTCCGCTACTGCAACGAGTTCCTCTTTAAGGCCGACGCTCCTTTTGACGAGGACGAGTGCCTTAAGTTCCTGGGTTCCATGGGCGACTGCGAGCTGCTCGTGGGTGCTTACCCCGACTACAAGATCCACGTGCACTCCAACACCCCCAACCTGGTGCTCGAGCATATGCTGCAACTTGGTCAGATCTACGAGGTCTTTATCCACAACATGGAGATGGAGGCCCACGACCGTACCGCCAAGATTCATGAGGACCAGGAGAAGGCTGCCGAGCCCGCCAAGGCGCTGGGCTTTGTCGCCGTTGCCGCTGGTTCGGGCGAGGCCGACATCCTCAAGTCCCTCGGCGTTGACGTGATCGTCTCGGGTGGCCAGACCATGAACCCCTCGACCGCCGACCTGCTGGGCGCGGTGGACCAGGTCAACGCGACCTCGGTCGTCATCCTGCCCAATAACGGCAACATCCGTATGGCTGCCGAGGCTGCCGCTTCTGCCTGCACCGACAAGAAGGTCGCCGTCGTTCCCACCAAGACTGTCCCGCAGGCGTTCTCCGCACTGTTCGCGGTCCTGCCCGATTCCGAGCTCGAGGATGCTGTTGCCGCCATGGTCGACGCCATCAGCGAAGTTCGCGATGGCGAGGTCACCCGCGCCGTGCGTGATTCCAGCGCCTCCGACGGCTCTCCGATTCACTCCGGTGACGTCATGGGCATTATTGCCGGCTCCATCGACGTGGTCGGCTCCGACGTGAAGCAGGTCACGCTCGACTGCATCAACCGCATGCAGGAGGAAGAGGAGGGCGACGCGCTGACGATTCTTGCCGGCGAGGAGCTGTCCGATGAGGCCTTCCAGGAGATCGTCGACGCCATCGAGGAGGCTCAGCCCGACCTGGAGATCGATGCCCATCGTGGCGAGCAGCCGCTCTATCCCGTGATCTTCTCGATCGAGTAGGCATCTGCCCATGTCCGAGCTGTGCTCCGTGCCGCGCGTCTCGGAGCGCTTTGCCCAGAGCAATGCGCTCGACGAGGATATCGCGCGACTCAAATATGTTTCGGGTAAACGTGAGGAGGCCCTTCGCCGTCTGGGAATTCGGACGGTGGGGGACCTCCTTCTCCATATCCCTCATCGATACCTGGACTTTACGCGCTCCTGGTCCATCGAGATGGCGCCCATCGGTACCGTGTGCACGATTGTCGCCACGGTCGATCGTATCGTCCAAAAACAGCCCCGCCCGCGTATGCAGGTGACCGAGGTCTCGCTGGTGGACGAGACGGGCGTGCTGCAGGTCGCCTTTTTCCGTCAGCCCTGGATTGCCCAGCAGTTTAAGCAGGGCGACCGCCTGGCCGTGATGGGTAAGGTCGAGTTTGCCTACGGCTTTAAGCAGATGGCCTCTCCGCATTTCGAAAAGCTCGAGGAGGGGCGTGCCGCGGGCACCATTCTGCCGGTCCACTATGTGAGCGATGGCGTGAGCCAGGCGTGGATGCGCCGCATCGTAAGCGGCGCGCTCGAGGTCGTCGGCAATCCCTTCGATCCGATTCCCGCACGCTTGCGCGTCAAGCGCCGTCTGATGAGCAATGCCCGCGCGCTGCGCTCAATTCACTTTCCATCGAGCATGGCCGAGCGCGATATTGCGCGGCGGCGTCTTGCCTACGAGGAATGTCTCTGCTTGCAGCTCGCGCTTCGCCTGCGCAACGATGGCGGTATGGTCGACGTAGCGCCTTATACACATGCCGCGGGCGAGCACCTGGCAGCGCTCAGGGAAGCCCTGCCGTTTTCCCTGAGCGACGAGCAGGAGGCCGCGTTCCAAGACATCCTGCACGACATGTGCGATGGCGGGCGCGTGATGAACCGCCTGCTGCTTGGCGACGTCGGTACCGGCAAGACGGCCGTCGCCGCTTGCGCGCTGGCTGTCGCGGCCGATTCGGGCACTCAGTCCTGCGTTATGGCGCCTACGGGAGTGCTGGCGCGCCAATATGCCGATAAGACCGGCCCCTTGCTCTCGCAGGCTGGCATGTCCTGGGCGCTCCTGACGGGTGCCACGCCGGCGGCCGAGCGCGAGCGGATCCATGCGCAGTTGGAATCGGGCGAGCTCGACGTCCTCTTTGGCACTCACGCGGTCCTTTCGGATGACGTGGCGTTTAAGCATCTTTCGCTTGTCATCATCGACGAGCAGCACCGCTTTGGTGTGGGCCAGCGCAATGCCCTGCGTGCCAAAGGCCCTGGTGCGGACCTGCTCGTCATGACGGCGACGCCCATCCCGCGTACGCTGGCGCTCTCGGTCTACGGCGACCTGGACACGAGCATCATTCGCCATCGACCTGTTCCGGGGGCGGGCGTTGCGACACGCGTGCTCACCGAGTCGAGCCGCGACCTGGCCTACGGCGCCATTCGCGAGGCGCATGAAAAGGGTCAGCAGGCCTACGTGATTTGCCCGCTCGTGGAGCCGAGTGACTCGGTCGATGAGCTGGAAGACGTGCCTGGTATTGCCCGCGACGACGAGGGCCGCGTGACCGTGCCCGTGCCGCTCCACGATACGGCAACCGAGCTCGACCGACTGCGCCTGGCGTTGCCGGGACTTACCATCGAACGCCTTCACGGCCGCATGCCGGCGGGGGAGAAGGACCGCGTGATCGCTGCCTTCAAGCGTGGCGAGATCGACGTGCTCGTATCGACCACGGTGGTCGAGGTGGGCGTCGACGTGCCCAACGCCACCGTCATGGTCATCGAGAACGGTGAGCGCTTTGGCTTGGCGGCCCTGCACCAGTTGCGCGGTCGCGTGGGCCGCGGCAGCGTGTCGGGCACCTGCCTGGTCATGACGCACTCCAAGGGCAATGGCGGCGCCTCGGCGGCACAAGACCGCCTCCAGTCGCTCGAGAAGACCTCGGACGGCTTTACGCTCGCCCAGATGGACCTGCGTCTGCGCCACGAGGGCGAGATCCTGGGTTATCGCCAGCACGGCGGCGTGACCCTGCGCTTTGTGGACCTGGACGCCGACGAGGATCTTATCGAATGGGCCCATTTGGACGCGGTCGAGCTCTTGCGGTATGCTTGCAACCTTGACTCCGTGGCGACGCGTCCCTTGCGCGATGCGGTCGCCACGCGCTATCGACATATCTTTAAGGAGGTCAGCGGAGGATGAGAATCATCGGCGGTGAATGGCGCGGCCGCAAGATCGAAGAGCCGCGTGGGCGCGATGTCACCCGTCCCACGACCGATCGCGTGCGCGAGGCATGCGCGTCCATGGTCATGTCAGCGTTCGATTTCGATTTGGACGAGGTTCGCGTGCTGGATGCCTTTGGCGGCTCCGGTGCCCTGGGAATTGAGATGCTCTCGCGTGGCGCCCGCACGCTCACCACGTTCGAGATTGATCGCAATGCCGCCCGTCTGATCACCAAGAATATCGAGTCGCTGTGCCGCGACCGCTCGCGCTGGCGCGTCGTTACCGGTGATGTGCTGGCGAGTGCCTCGCGCGGCCGTGTGCCGGGCGGCCCCTTCGATCTGGTCCTGCTCGATCCGCCGTATGCTTTTGGCGCCGAGCCGGTCGAGGAGCTGCTGCAAAATCTTTCCCAGCAGGGGCTGCTGACGCCCGGGGCCTTTGCCCTGTTTGAGCATGCCGCATCCGATGCGGGCGCTCATCCGGCTGGTTTTGAGACCGTGCGGGAGAAGCGCTACGGCATTACCTCGGTTGACTTGCTGTGCTGGGCGGCCGAGGACGAGAACGACCATGCTGACGAGAACGAAATTGACGAGGATGCGCCTTCGGAGGACACCCATGAATGACACCATCAACCGCGTGATCGTCCCGGGCACCTTTGATCCCATCACCTTTGGCCATATCGACGTAATTCGCAGAGCCCGCCGCATCTTTCCCAGCGTGATTGTCGCCGTGGCCGAATCTCAGGGTAAAAACGGCGTGGGTACCACCTTTATGCTCGACGAGCGCGTGGCGCTGGCCCGCGAGGCCCTCGGCGATTTGGACGGGATCGAGGTACTGCCTTTCACCGGCCTGCTGGTCGACTTTGCACGTGAACAGGGGGCAGGTGCCGTTGTTAAGGGCCTGCGCGCCATGACTGATTTTGAGTATGAGCTGCAGCAGGCCGACCTCAACTATCGTCTTGATAGCGAGTTGGAGTCCATCTTCGTCATGAGTGCTCCGCAGTACGGCTACATCTCGAGTTCGGTGGTGCGCCAGATCGCTTCGCTTGGCAGCGACGTGTCGACGTTTGTGCCGCCCAACGTGGTCGAAGCGCTCAAACATCGCTTTTCGTGACGTTTTTTATTGCCTGGTGGCATGTGGTAAACTAACACGATGATATGTTACCTATGAAAGGAGACCGGATGCCGGGCGAGAATTTTCCTGGCGACAGGATCGTGAGTCTTGTCGACGAGCTCGAGGGGCTCATCGAAGAGGCTAAGACGCCGTTCGGCAAGAACGCCCAGATGAAGGTTATCGACGCCGACGTCTTCTTTAACATCCTCGATGAGATCCGCATGAGCTATCCCGAGGAGTGGCAGAAGTCCCGCCGTATCCTCAAAGAGCGTGAGGAGCTTATGGCTTCTGCCGCCGCTCAGGCCGATTCCATCATTGCCGATGCTCAACAGCAGGCGCTCACCATTGCCGGTGAGCAGGAGATCGTCCGCTTAGCCCAGCAGCAGGCCGACGACATCCGCGACCGTGCCCAGCAGTACGAGCGCGAGACGCGCTATGCCGCCGAGGATTACGCCGAGCAGGTCTTTACGCACCTCGAGGAGAACCTTAAGAGCCTGACCGGCACCGTCACCCGTTGCCGTCAGCAGCTCAACGAGGGTGCCGCCCAACAGAACGGTCAGTGGTAATGGCTGAGTTCCCGAGCGTAACCGTCGATCTTTCCGAGCAGCTCGAGTTTCCCGGAGACTCATATCCGCTGACCGGCAAGGTCGATGTCGCCACCTACATGGTGGGCGAGAAAGAGTACCAGCTGCAGGACGGCATTGCCTACGACGTGGTCTTTACCAACGCCGGTACCGGCGTTCTTCTCTCTGGCATGGTCCGCGCGCACGCCACCGGGGAGTGCGACCGCTGCCTGGAGCCCGCCTCGTTTGATATCGCGGGCGAGATCGAGGAGTTCTACCTCTTTGATGAGCCCGAGGACCCCGAGGCCTACGAAGACGGCTACGAGTTGCTGGGCGAGGATCGCATCGTCGATCTGGGTGAGCCCATCAACGACGCGGTCGTCATGGACACGCCGTTCGTTGTCCTGTGCAAGCCCGATTGCCGCGGCCTTTGCCCCACCTGTGGCATCAATCTCAACGTCGAGCAATGCGATTGCGCCGCCAAGGCGGAGGCCGAATGGGCCGCTGCCACGGAAAATCCATTTGCAGCATTGAAGAATCTCAAGCTTGACGAGTAAAACTGTGGTAGTATCGCTACTTGCGCGTAATCGCCACACTGGATAGTTCATAAGGAAGGTCACTATGCCCGTACCTAAACAAAAGCAGGGTCGTATCCGCACCCATACCCGTCGTTCCGCCAACATGAAGATCTCGGCTGCGGCTCAGTCCACGTGCCCCCGTTGCGGCGCTGTTAAGCTCCCGCATCACGTGTGCCCCAGCTGCGGTTTCTACAAGGACCGCGAGGTTATCGTTACCGAGTAACTGTATACTCTGATGCGATGCCGTTCCAACTGGAACCACAATGGCCGGCTCAATGAGTCGGCCATTTTTGTATAAGGAGTATATGAAATGAGTAACGTTCGCGTTTGTGTAGACGTTGTGGGCGGAGACGAGAAGCCCCAGGTTGTCCTCGACGGTATCGAGGCTGCGCTTGCGGCAGATCCTGAGATCGAGGTCTTGGCCGTCGGTCCCGCCGAAATCGTCAACCCCTTTGCCGCAGCGCATACCCGCGTGGAGGCCTTGGAGGCCCCCGACGTCATCAGCATGGAGGACGATCCCATCCGCGCTGTGATGACCAAGCGCAAGTCCTCGATTGTGCTTGCGTGCCGTGCCATTAAGAAGGGCAATGCGGACGCGTTTTTCTCGGCCGGCTCGACCGGTGCC
>CABUUD010000084.1 GCA_902494585.1 uncultured Collinsella sp.
AGTGCGGCTTGATGATTCGCACCCCCCAGGGCCGCCAGGCAACGCTTCGCACCTTTGAGCACTTGGGCATCGAGCCAGCCGTTTAGGGGCGGGTTTGTTTTGGCTGGTCTGTAGGCTATCGCTGAGCATTGGATAAACATATCGCCATTCATCGGTTACGGGTGTTTTACTATTGCGCGCCCGTGCTATGCTGAATTGGTCTTTTTCTCATCCGGTAACGAAAGGACCGCCCATGCCTACTGACATCGAAATCGCACGTTCCGTCACGCCGCTGCCCATTACCGAGGTGGCTAAGAACGCCGGCGTCGACGTAAAGCATCTGATTCCGTACGGCTTCGACAAGGCTAAGGTCGACTATTCATTGCTCAACGAGCCGACCGATCACCAGGCCAAGCTCGTTCTCGTGACCGCTATCAACCCCACGCCCGCCGGCGAGGGCAAGACCACCACGACCATCGGCCTGGCCGACGGCCTGCGCCGTCGCGGCGTCAAGAGCGCCGTGGCCCTGCGCGAGCCTTCGCTCGGTCCCGTCTTTGGCGTCAAGGGCGGTGCCGCCGGCGGCGGTTGGGCCCAGGTTATCCCCATGGAGGATATCAACCTGCACTTTACCGGCGACTTCCACGCTATCGGCGCCGCTAATAACCTGCTGGCTGCCATGCTCGACAACCATATTCAGCAGGGCAACCAGCTCGGTATCGACGTTAAGCGCATCACCTGGAAGCGCGTTGTCGACATGAACGACCGCCAGCTGCGCCACGTTATCGACGGCATTGGCGGCAAGGCCCAGGGCGTGCCGCGCGAGGACGGCTTCGACATCACTGTCGCCTCCGAAGTCATGGCGATCCTGTGCCTGTCCACGAGTATCAATGACCTCAAGGAGCGCCTGGGCGAGATCGTCGTCGGCTACAGCTATGCCGGCGAGCCCGTCCGCGCACGCGACCTCAAGGCTCAGGGCGCCATGGCTGCGCTGCTTAAGGATGCGCTCAAGCCCAACCTGGTGCAGACGCTCGAGGGCACGCCCGCGTTTGTCCACGGCGGTCCCTTCGCCAACATCGCCCACGGCTGCAACTCCATCATGGCCACGCGTATGGCTATGCGCTTTGGCGATGTCGCCATTACCGAGGCAGGCTTTGGCGCCGATCTGGGTGCCGAGAAGTTCCTCGACATCAAGTGCCGCATGACGGGCGTCCGCCCCAGCGCCGTCGTGATTGTCGCCACCGCCCGTGCGCTTAAGTACAACGGCGGCGTTGCCAAGGCCGACCTTAACGACGAGAACCTCGATGCCCTCAAGGCCGGCATGCCCAACCTGCTGCGCCACGTTGACAATATCCAGAGCGTCTATGGTCTTCCCTGTGTGGTCGCCATCAACCGCTTCCCGACGGACACCGAGGCAGAGCTTGCGCTCATCGAGTCCGAGTGCCAGAAGCTCGGCGTTAACGTTAAGCTGTCCGAGGTTTGGGCCAAGGGCGGCGAGGGCGCGCTCGAGCTGGCCGATGAGGTCATGCGCCTGATTGAGCAGCCGAGCGAGCTCAAGTTTGCCTATGAGGACGGTGCCGATGTGGCCGATGCTCTGGAGGCCGTCGCCACCAAGGTCTACCGCGCCGACGGCGTTGACTTTACGCCGGCTGCCAAGCGCCAGCTCGCCGAGCTGCGCGAGAACGGCTTTGGCAACCTGCCGGTGTGTGTGGCCAAGACGCAGTACAGCTTTAGCGACAACGCCAAGGCCCTGGGCGCTCCCGAGGGCTTCCGCATCACCGTGCGCGAGCTCAAGGTTTCCGCCGGTGCCCATTTTGTGGTTGCGCTGACCGGCAGCGTTCTAACCATGCCTGGCCTGCCCAAGGTTCCCGCGGCCGAGAACATCGACGTCGATAACGACGGCAACATCACCGGCCTGTTCTAAGCCTGCTGCTCATAGCCGCTTGTCCGCCCCGTCGCGCCTACCAAGGCCCGGCGGGGCTTTTTGATCCTTAGGCCCGCGCATGTCTTGTAGATACCGACGGCCTTTGCCCATCATAGGCTTTTGCGCGGGTAGAATGCATGGATAACTTGATGCTTACAGGCGACGGAAAGGAAACGTTGCATGGACCAGGACAAGACGACCGTGATGGGCGGATATGGTTTCGCACAGGCTGACGGCAGCGCCGATGCGACCCGTATAGTGCCGAATCTCGGCAATGCTGCTCCCGATGCGACGCAGGCGTCTGCCGAACCCACACGGGTTATGGGCTATGGCGATGCACCACGGGATCCGTTTGATTATGCACCGCAGGACCCGTATGGCAATGCGGCGCCGGACCCGTATGGCAATGCGGCGACAGATGCTTATAACAACCTGCCGCATAATCCCATTCCGCAGCCTCAGCAGACGACGTATATGCCGCGCACGGCACAGGCCCAGCCTCGATATGAGTCGCGCGATCCGTATGCGCGCCAGCCCTATCGCGAGTACCCCAAGTCGATTCCGCAATATGGTGAGGACGAGGAAGAGACGCCGTCGCGTTCGTCGAGTGTGATCAAGAAGATCCTCATTGTGCTGGCGATCTTCTTTGCCCTCTCGATTGTGTTTGCCATCGTGTCAGGCATGCTCAACAGGCGGGGGAGCTCAACGACTGATACCACGGCCGAGCAAACCGAGTCCGCCTCGTCTAGCACCGTCGATCTGAGCGATATCCCGGGGCAGTACTGGTCCAACGCCAAAAAGCTTCTCAAGTCGCGCGGAGCCGACCTTTCGAACGCCGTGATCCTGACCGACGATGGCTCAACGCCCGTCATCGATTCCAACTGGGTTGTTACGAATGCCTACTATAACGACAACGGCAACCTGGAGATTCAGCTCACGCACAAGAACAGCTATGGCAACTCGTCCGGCGGCCAAAGCGGTACCGACAGCTCGAGCTCCAACACGCTGGAGGACCTGAGCAACAAGGCGCAGGAATTGGGAGACAAGGCGCAAGAGCTGGGCGATACGGCACAAAACCTGGGTGATACCGCGCAGAACTTGGGAGACATGGCGACGGATGCCTGGAAGGCCCTACAAAACGGCATTTCGGGCGCACAGGGTAACTAGCTGTTAAGCGGGCTACAGCTGCTCTGCCGGACGGTCGGGCGAGCTAAAGCCCGAGTCAAACGTAACGACGCATGATGCATCGGGCCGGCGCTCGTGCACGATGCGCGTGACGAGTTCCAGCAGCTCCTCGTCGGATATGTCAAAGCCGTCGGGACGCACCAGGTCAAACGAAACAAAGTCGTCGTGCTCATGCAAGTCGTGGATGGAGAGCGCAGGGTCGATCTGCGCTACGCCGCGCTTGACCCAGCCGCGCAGGTCGTCACCGGTTGTTGCGATGGGGTCGCAGTGCAGCGTGATGTCGATGCCCATCTGATTCTTGATGTCGTGCTCGATGGTGTCCAGAATCTCGTGGTGCTCAAAGGCATCGCCTTCGCCGGGCATTTCCACGTGTGCGCTGGCAAACTGACGGCCGGGGCCGTAGTCGTGCACCATGAGGTCGTGCGTGCCCAGAACCTGGGGGTACGACATGATCCTGTCGCGGATTTCCTGGACGAGCTTGGGGTCGGGCGCTTGCCCCAACAGCGGGCTGATGGCGTCGCGCACCAGGCCCATGCCGCTGATGCAGATGAAGATGCCCACGCCCAGGCCTGCCCAGCCGTCGAGATCAAAGCCGGTCGCTTGCGAAATAAGCGCCGCCGCCAAGACCGAGCCCGAGGTGATGACGTCATTCTTGGAGTCTTGTGCCGTGGCGATGAGCGTCTCCGAGTCGATGCGATCACCCAACGTGCGGTTGAACGCGGCCATCCAGAGCTTAACGAGCATGGATGTAGCCAGGGCCGCAAGGGAAACGAGCGTGTAAGCGGTGGGGGAGGGCTTGATGATCTTGGTAACGGACTCGAGCACCAGGTTGATGCCGACGGCGCAAACGAGAACGGCGACAACCAGACCGGCGAGGTATTCGTAGCGGCCGTGGCCATAGGGGTGGCCTTCGTCGGCCGGGCGGCTGGCAAGTCGGAATCCGAGCAGGCTCACGATGTTGCTCGAGGCGTCGGAGAGGTTGTTGAAGGCGTCGGCGATGAGCGAGACAGAGCCGGCGAGCAGGCCCGCGATGCCCTTGGCTAGGCACAGGGTAATGTTGAGACCAATGCAGATGAGGCTTGCGGCAAAGCCCGCGTTGGTGCGGCAAGTCGTATCGACCGGCTCGTCCACACTGCCGGGAACAAGCGTATGTACCAGCCGATTTACAAATAGCATGGCGTATCTCCTCGCATCCTTGTTTAAGGGGATAGTGTAGCTCGCATGGGCGCGCCGTGCGCCGATGTTCAGAAAATGCAGTAATGGTCTGCTGGAGCTAACGAGCGGCCCTTCTTGTCCGACCGGGTGCTCCATTTTGGGCCACATGGGTATGGGCATGTGCCTGCCTGCCCGACATACTTAATGTCGACAGCCCCTGCGCAAAGGAGGACGTATCCATGGACGAGATGTTTGCCATTAAATGCCAAAACTGCGGCGGCCCTATGTACTCACACCAGGCTAAACGCAGCTTTGAGTGCGCCTATTGCGGCACGGTCATCCCGTGGCAGGCCGATGCGGGGGAGCCCAAGAGCGCCCTGGGCATTCGCCATACGCCGGTGACGGTTGTCGATGGGCTGCTTAAACTCACCCACGTGTCGCAGCTCGAGCGTCCGGTGGATCCCGACTGGTATTTCTTTAATGCGTACTGGCGCAACCAGTCGGTTCTGGAGCATCTGTTGTGGGAGGACCGCGGCACGGCTCGGGAGTTCCAGGAGGCAGCGCACGTGAGCATTCCCTGCCCCTTCTGCGGCGCGTCCTTTGAGGGCGAATCGACCCAACGCGTGTTTGAGTGTCCGTCCTGCGGCAATAAGATCGGCGTTGCCGACCTGCTCAAGCCCGGCACGTTTAGTAAGCGCCTGACCATGGGCGTGGGTGCTGAGTATGTGCCTGAGCAGGGTATTCCCTGCGAAATCTCGCCGCAGCAGGCGCGTGTCAACGCGCTGCAGCTGGTGCGCCAGTACCCCGACGCCTTTGCCGGGCACGACGTGGAAGACGCGATTCAAAATGACATGATGCTCTTCTACTTCCCCATGGCGCTCGCGGACCTGCGCATGATGGCGTCCTTCCCGGGCAAGGGGCTGAGCAAGGAGACCCTGGTGTACTACGAGGTGCTCGACTGGGCGTATCCGCGGGCAAACTACCTGGACGTTCGCCTTATGGGCATTTTGGAGCCGTGGGACTTTGCCAAGGTTGGGCCGTTTGACCCGGCCATGCAGGAAGGCGACTTCCGCGTTGTCTCCGTCGATGCGTCTACCAAGGACCAGGTGGTCATTGATAAGCTGGCGCTCGACATTGCCGGCAACGATGCCGAGGCGGTGCTGGGGCTCAATAAAAAGAGCATCCGCACCTGGGCGCGCAAGGCTCGCAAGCATAAGGACGGCCTGGTGATGGTACCGGTCTACTTTGTCGATCGCCCAGCGACGGACAGCCGCGATGGCGAGCAGGTGCGCATTGCCGTAAACGGCCAGACGGGCCGCGCGGCCGCGGTGGTGTTTAGCGACAAGCGTGAGACGCATGTGGTGGCGCCGCTCAACCCGAGTCTGCATCTGTCCGGAGAAAGCACCGTGCACGCCACGCCCATCGAGGTCAAATACGTCAAGTCGCCGTTCCTGTACCAGATTGTGCGTCGTGGAGGTGGCGAGCAACCGCGTCAGGTGGCAGCGGTGGCCGAGGGTTCCTACCGAGAAGAAAAGCCCAAACGCCGCGGTCTGCTGGGTGCGCTATTTGGGAAGTAGGGGAGCGGTGCCGGTTGGCGCTGCGATGCGATAGCTAGAGGAACGGGGCAGCTCGCAGGAGTGCGGACTGTCGTCTGATTGTTTGAGGGTGCCAGATGTAAATAATCGGTGGAACAGCTGTAAAAGAGCCTTTCCACTGGGTAGAATCAGGTTGTGCCGCGGAACCCGCTCCTCAGCGCTTAAACTTCGGAGACGCGGGCAACGCAGGTATTATCGTCTAGGGCCGGCTGCAACCGGTCCTTTTCTATGACTCCCTTCGCTATCCGTTACTGCTTATATTCCCGCCAGATCGCGTAGAGGTTCCGGGCAATGCCGGTCACGTACATCGAGAGACGCAGGATTTCAAGAAACAAGTCCATAGGCTTCACCCCAATCGGAGATCGGAGCGCTGCCCGCAGGCGGATTCCGCGGCAGGCAAGATTTTACCTCACAGGCCGCGGTGGGAGGCATCCTACCCATCCCATGGTCCGGAACAGTGTCGATCTAACGGGCAATCAAGCCTCTAGCTCTCTTTGAATTGAGCAAGCATCTGCCCGAAGAAGCTTAGTTCGGATGGCTCATAAATGAGCGAACCGCCGCCCGCGGTCCTGTAGACCCCGCAGGGGAGGTAACGCCCGTCGGGGAGGACGTAAAGGTTTTCTTCCTCCCTCAGTCTTGTTGGGGGTATCGGGGTTTCGTTTTCGTCCATTTGGAACTCATCGATATTTGCGATCTTCCTCTCTATGATGCCCCCTACCTTATTTCTTGAATGGCGTCCTAAAACAGGCAGCTCTCAATCAATTCTTTACCGCGCAGGGTGTCTATCCACTCCCGTGGAATGGCGTCGATACCGTAGGCCGTGCCGGCAAGGGCGCCTGCGACAGCCGTCGTGGTATCGGTGAACGCCAGGGGAGCGATGCGCATGAGTGAGCCGTTGCCGTTGTCGCGCTCGCCGGAGCCTCATTGCTACCCTTGCGCTTCGCCATTAGTCGCTTCGTTGATGGCGCGGTACTCGGCACTCAGCTCGCGCGCCAGCTCTTCCTTACTTGGAAGATACGGCAGGTATTTGGCGGCAAATACTTGGTCGTTGTCTTCGGGCAGCGTGTACTCGACAATCGAATCGCTTTTGTCCGCGCAGAGCACGATGCCTATGCGCGGATTGTCGCCTTCGTTCATGAGCTCGCGCGTGTAGTAGTTCACATACATTTGCATCTGGCCCAGGTCCTGATGCGTAAGGTCATCGGTCTTAAGGTCGATGAGCACGAAGCAGTGCATCAGATAGTTGTAAAACACAAGGTCAATATAGAAGTGGCGCCCATCGAACGTGATACGCTTTTGGCGTGCCTCAAAAGCGAAGCCGCGGCCAAGCTCCAGCAGAAACTTCTGGAGATGCGTGATGAGTGCCTGCTCTAAATCGCTCTCGCGAAACGCGGTATCGTCCGAGAAGCCTAAAAACTCCAGCACATATGGGTCGCGGATGATGTCCTCGGGGCGACGAGCCGGGGCGCTCTTTTGGATTTCCTGGGTGACGGCCTCCTTGTCCTTGCTGGCAAGCAGGCACTCGCGGAACATGGTGTTGATCTGGCGCTCGAGCTGACGCGTGCTCCAACGAGAATCGGCGCATTCGTTCATGTACCAGGTGCGAGCTTCGGGGTCAGGAATGCGTATTAACCTGCGATAATGTGTCCAACTCAATTCGGGACGCAGTGAGTCCCGAATTGGAAATGCAAGATAGAACTGACGCATTTTACGCAGCTCTCTTGCTTCAAAACCTTTACCAAAATCCTTGGTAAGTCTGATTGCGAGGGCCTTGAGCAGCGCCTCTCCATACTTGGCGCGCTCCTCTCCGCCCTGTTCATCAACAATGCTCTTGCCGATCTCCCAATACGCCTCAACCATCGCAAAGTTAACGGCGGTATAGGCCTTGTCGCGAGCGGCGTTGAGAATCGAGGAAACCTGCTTGTAAAAAACTTCTGGCACGATTGCCGATTCTCCACGGTTTACCAGTTCGCCCATCACTGTCGCCCCACTTTCCTCTTGTGGAATGCATCTTTATTGCATTTAGTTTAAAGCCTCGCGCGGACTCGAATTGCTGTGCTGTCTGGCACCTTCGCATGGGAGCCTTGCGGTGACTAAAATGTGGCCATAGAGGCAGTTTTAGCGAACCCCGCGGGAGTGACACGCATGGATAACAACACTTTGCTGTTCCAGGACAAAGGTTCGGGCAGGTTTAAAGACGTCAAGATCTACCCTAACCGCATCGAGGTGCTCAAGAAGGGTACTTTCGGCGGCAAGCATATCGAGATTGTCTACCTTAAGGACATCACGGGCGTTAACAGGATCAAGGGTCGCGACGTTTTCCTGCGCAATCGACTGTTAACCGCTTGCGTCTTTAGTCTGAGCAGTCGTGCGAAGGCCCAGGAGTTTGTTAACGCGCTGAACATGGTGATGTAGCCCATGGCGGCGTTCGGGCCAAGGTGAAAATCGGGGGCACAGAACGGTGTCCTGCGCCCCCGATTGAGTCGATGTGTCTAAAAGGCG
>CABUUD010000085.1 GCA_902494585.1 uncultured Collinsella sp.
AGCGGGCGGGACGCAGGCCGTTACGGTCGAGGGCGGCACCCAGCGTGCGACCGTCGGTAAAGGCGATGGCGGCCGGGCCGTCCCAGGGCTCCATGAGCATGGACTGGTAGGCGTCGTAGGCGCGGCGCTCCTCGCTCAGATTGTCGTTGTGGTCCCACGGCTCGGGCAGCAGCATGGACGCGGCACGTGTAAGCGGGCGACCGTTCATGACCAGGAACTCGAGCACGTTGTCCAAAATCGCGGAGTCAGAACCCTCGCGGTTGATGATGGGCATCACGCGCTCAAGATCGTGCTGCAGCACGGGGCTGTACAGGTTGGGTTCGCGGGCACGAATCCAGTTGACGTTGCCCTTGAGGGTGTTGATCTCGCCGTTGTGGATGATAAAGCGGTTGGGGTGCGCACGCTCCCAGCTGGGCGTGGTGTTGGTGGAGTAGCGCGAGTGGACGAGCGCCACGGCCGTCTTGACGGCGGCGTCGTTGAGGTCGATGAAGAAGCGGCGCATCTGCGTGGCGACCAGCATGCCCTTGTACACGATGGTGCGCGAACTCATGGAGCACACATAGAAGATCTTGTCGCGCAGGGCAAACTCGGCGTCGGCCTTCTTCTCGATGGTGCGGCGGCACACGTACAGGCGACGCTCAAAGGCATCGCCGGCGGGCGTGTCGTCGGGGCGGCCCAGGAAGGCCTGCAGGATGGTAGGCATGCAGGCGCGGGCCGTCTCACCCAGATCGTGCGGGTCGATCGGCACCTCACGCCAAAAGAGCAGCGGAACGCCGGCTTCGGCGCAGCCCTCCTCAAACACGCGACGGGCATCCTCTACGCCCTTGCCGTCCTGCGGGAAGAACAGCATGGCCACGCCATAGTCGCCCTCTGCCGGCAGAATCTGGCCGCACTTTTGAGCCTCTTTACGGAAAAAGTGATGCGGAACCTGGAACAGGATGCCAGCGCCGTCGCCGGTGTTCTTCTCGAGTCCGGTGCCGCCGCGGTGCTCCAAGTTGACCAGAATGGACAGCGCATCGTCCAGAATCTGGTGATGGCGCTCACCGTTGATATCGGCAAGCGCGCCGATGCCACATGCATCGTGGTCGAATTCGGGGCGATAAAGGCCCTGCTGCTGAGCGGAATTTGCCTGCATCGCGATCCTCCCCTAGGTGTTAGACAGTCAGTTGATTAGGCATACTAGGTGCATCGCCGGCCCGTTGTGTTTCCCACCCGTTTCGAAACAATCGCGTAACGCGCGTCCTACGAGTGGACACCGCCGACCTCAAGAGCGACAACAAGGGCCCCAAGTTCGGCCTGTAAGCTCACCGCTTCAAACATCTCGATCTGTAACAGGAAGACCCAATTTCGACGACTAACTGTTACAGATTGAGATGTTTTCGAGAGACGGTTCCGAATGTCTCAATCTGTAACACGAAGGGCCGGTTTTGGCGGTCAGCTGTTACAGATCGAGATTTTCCATAGGACCATTTCTTCCTGTCTCGATCTGTAACACCTAGGCCCAATTTCCATCCCTAGTTGTTACAGATCAAGACATTTCGGCAATCCCCTTTCACCAGCCTATCCAAATACAACAATTTTGTTAGTCATGGTTAACTATTTGGCCTAAAACGGGTATCCTTTGCGGAGTCAAACAAACGGCACGCAGGAGCGCACCATGCTCAACCATCTCAAACATCACTTTGGCTCCCCGCGCACCGGCGATCACGGAGGCCTAGACATTGCGCGGCATATCGGCCCCGGGCTGCTCGTGACCGTCGGCTTTATCGACCCAGGCAACTGGGCCTCCAATATGGCCGCGGGCTCGCAGTTTGGCTACGCGCTGCTGTGGATCGTCACGCTGTCCACGATCATGCTCATCGCGTTGCAGCACAACGCGGCGCACTTGGGCATCGCCACGGGCATGTGTCTTGCCGAGGCCACGACGCGCCACCTGCCCCGCCTCGTCGGGCGTGCGATACTCGGCAGCGCATATCTAGCCACGATCGCCACCGCCATGGCCGAAGTCCTGGGCGGTGCGATCGCGCTTCAAATGCTCTTTGGGCTGCCCGTGCGCGCGGGCTGCGTCATCGTGGCGGCAGTATCGATGGCGATGCTCATGACAAGCTCCTACAAGCGCGCCGAACGCTGGATCATCGCCTTCGTAGGCGTGGTAGGACTCTCGTTTTTAGCCGAGCTTGCACTAGTCAAGATCGACTGGCCGCAAGCCGCCACAAGCTGGTTCACACCCAGTATGCCCACCGGCTCGGCAGCGATTATCGTAAGTGTCCTAGGGGCGGTCGTTATGCCCCACAACCTCTTCCTGCACTCCGAGGTCATCCAATCCATGCACTTCGAAGGCCAAGGCGAGCAGGTTATCGAAGAACGTCTGCGCTACGAGCTCTTCGACACGCTCTTTTCGATGGGCGTGGGCTGGGCAATCAACTCGGCCATGGTCATCCTGGCCGCAACGACCTTCTTTGCTCACGGCATTGTCGTAGACGACCTCGCCGTCGCAGCGGCCACACTCTCCCCCATTCTGGGCCCGGCAAGCTCGACCATCTTTGCGGTGGCACTGCTGTTTGCGGGCATATCGAGTAGTGTGACGGCGGGCATGACGGCGGGCACCATCACCGCGGGCATGTTCGACGAGGAATACGACATCCACGACCGACATTCCTCGATCGGGGTGGCGGCCTGTTTCGCCGGCGCAGTAGCGGCGTGCCTGATCGTCCCGAATCCTTTTGAGGGTCTCATTTGGAGTCAAGCGCTGCTGTCGCTTCAGCTGCCGATTACGGTCTTTGTGCTCATACGGCTCACCAGTTCGCCCCGCGTCATGGGCAAATACGCCAACTCGCGCCCGCTCAACGCGCTGCTCGTAGGGATCGGCGTCATCGTGACGATTCTCGATGTCGTGTTGTTGACAGGGATGTAATGGGGCGGGGCACCTACCCAGGCAAACGTCTCGATCTGTAACATCTAGACCCGCTTTTGATGTCTAGATGTTACAAATCGAGATCATTCCGAGGGGCAGCTCCGTTTGTCTCAATCTGTAACACGTAGGCCCCGTTTTCACTGCTAGATGTTACAGATCGAGACATTTCTTCAGCTCCAACCTTTTGTCTCAATCTGTAACAGATAGACCCGTTTTGAGCCGTTAGATGTTACAGATTAAGACAAAAGGTCGGCCGGACTCACGACAGACATGATCGGCTAACAGCAGCCGCAATCCCTTGGGGACGGAGGAAAAGGGCCCCGGCCGAAATATCCGACCGGGACCCTTGGACAGAGCTATGTTCGGCTTTCGCCGTGTGTCTGCGAGTTACTCCTCGACGAGCTCAAACTGATCGGGACCGACGCCGCACACCGGGCACACGTAATCCTCGGGCAGCTCGGGCGTATCGACCTCAACCTCGTAACCACAAACGACGCAAACGAACTTATACGTCTTCTTCTCCTCAGCCATGATGTTCTCCTCTCGAACGTGACTGCTGGTGTACTTGCTTATTAGTATATATTCTCAATAATATTATGCAAGTAGTTTTACAGCATTTCTACCCTTGGTACGAAGACGCCTTGGGCGGCGTCTTGCCCTTCAGCACCTTGTGGTAGTAGTCATAGGTCAACGGAGTCTCGCCGCTCAGACGCTCGGCATCTTCGACCTCGCCAATAAAGAGCAGATGTGTGCCCACGTCAACAGTGTCGATCAAACGGCAGCTAAACAAGGCCGCCGCATGCTCGGGAACATAGGGCATGCCCAGTGCAGTCTCGCGCGTCTCGTACTTAGCAAATTTGTCAAAGTCGCTGCTGGTACGGAATCCAAAGTTGCCAATGTAGAGCATATCGGCCGTCTGATCGATCACGGTCAGCGCAAAGGCCTTGGCAGACGAGATAACACCAGACGTGACATTTTCCTTGTTCACGGCAACCGAAATGCGCGGCGGCATGGACGTCACCTGCACCGCGGTGTTGATGATGCAGCCGGCACGCAGCCCGTCGGCCGCAGCACTCACCACATACAGGCCGCTCGGCATCGTAAAGAACGCAGTTTTGTCCATAACGACCACTCCCCTAACCCGGGTTGGAACCTCACGGAAGTATGTACCCACAAAAAGGCGGCGCCCATACCGGACGCCGCCTTTGAGACATAGGTGTCATAACCGTGAGGAACATGAGACGCCCGCAGTTGCGGTGAAATAGGGACTGAATAGCCCATCAAACAGGCAAAACAGTCCGTATACCACCGCAACTTATACAGAGCGCCTAGCGGTTACGCTCCTTAAGCGCGCGGTCAATCTCGCGCTGAACGTCGCGCTTGGCCATGTCTTCGCGCTTGTCGTAGAGCTTTTTGCCGCGGCCCAGGCCCAACAGCAACTTTACGCGACCATCGGTATTAAAGTAGAGCTCCAACGGCACCAGCGCATAGCCGCGGTTGCGCAGTTTGCCGTCAAGAAAATCAATCTCCTTGCGATGCAGCAGCAGACGGCGACGGCGATCGGGGTCACGGTTCCACACGCCACCGTGGCTGTAAGGGTGAATGTGCAGGCCCACCAGCCAGCACTCGCCGCCGCGAATCAGCGCAAAGGTGTCAGTGATCTGACAGGCGCGCTCGCGAATCGACTTGACCTCGGTACCGCTCAGCTCAATGCCGCATTCGAACGTCTCGTCGATAAAGTACTCGTGATGCGCCGAACGATTCTTGGAAATGAGCTTGCGTTCGCGCTTACTGGGCATCGCCGGCCTCCTTGACGCCGTCGGCTCCCTTGTCGGCGCCTGCGCGCTTTGCCTTGCGCTCGGCGTTGAGCTCGGCATCGCTCTCGCGCACCAGCTTAATGATCGCCGCACATGCCTCCTCGCCCACAAGGTCGCGGGCACGGACCGTCAGGCGCGTCGCCTCCTGCTTGTCGCCGTCGCTTGCAGCATCGGTCGCACACATGATCAGGCAGATGGCAATCTCGGCCGAAGGCGAGGTCGGCACGCCTTGCAGGCTCAGCTCGCCCATCACGTGGTCGTCGCTCTCATCGACGGCATCCGGATAGGCAGTATGGATCTTGTTGAGCAGGCGCGTCGTATGCGCGTCGCCAGGGGCCAAGCGCAGCGCCAGGCGCGCGCAACCCACGGCCGCCGAGACGTTCTCGGTCTCGGGCTCAAGGAAATACTGGCCCAAGTTGGCGTAGGCGCGGGCGGCGCACTTGCCGTCGCTCGCACGCTCTAGCACCGAAAACGAAAGCGATGCCCACTCCTGCTTGTCCTCGAGCGCACGGAACAGCTCGGCCAGATCCAGGCGGTAGTTGCAGTTCATGGGGTCCCAGCGCACGGCCTGCATCAAGGCGTTGCGAGCACTCACATAATCCTGCTGGCGAATGTAGGCATACGCCATGTCGGAATACAGGCGATCAAAGGGCACCTCGACCTGCACCAGCTCGCGCGGATCCTTTTCCACGCGGCGGTAGGCCAGACGCTCAAACTTGCTATCGAAGCTAAAGTACTGGCGGTTCTCCTCCGTCTTGCACTCGGCATCGATATACTCCTCGGCGAGCTCAACCAGACGCTCCAACAGCGGCGTCGCCGTGGCCAGGTCGCCCTGCGCCAGATAGTTCTCGGCATACGTGATGTCTTGCAAGCTGATGGGCAGATCCATGGCTACTCCTCGATCTGAGCGAAACACGGCAGACGCCGCATATACGGTCAATACACAAAACCCGGGTCTCTTGCGAGGCCCGGGCGTTCATTTTGTGGTAGCCCGTACCAGATTCGAACTGGTGATCTCCGCCTTGAGAGGGCGGCGTCCTAAACCGCTAGACGAACGGGCCATATGTAGCAAATGCAATGGCTGGGATGGAGGGAGTCGAACCCCCATTGACGGAACCAGAATCCGCTGTCCTGCCATTAGACGACATCCCAATGACTGCATCGCTGCGCTCGGCTGTGCCTTTGCGCAAGAAAGAAATATACTGGAAGTTCTACGGTGACGCAAGCCCCATTTTTAACTTTTTTGAAAATCGGCCAATTTGCTCCAACCCATGAAGGACCTGTGAAGCCAGACCGCATGCAAGGGGCAAAATGCCGTAAGCGCACCGTAATTACCGTTGGCAGATTGCTGCATTCTGGTCGCCGTCAATAGTGACACAATCAGGATGCCAATTATCGCGCGGACATCGAGGCGACATGGATGATGAGCTTGATTACCTATGGGAGACCCTGGGCCTCGAGATAACTGCTATCCCTTGGCCAGATCGACACAAAATTCATCCCACGTTACGCCCCGCCATCACAGTCATGCAGGCAACATATCGCGGCGCCTCATTTTTGATGATGCGAATGGCATGGCACGCGACGCTACCCGACCTCAAGCGAGTTCAAGCAGGCCTCGTGGAGCTATCCGGTATTCCCGTCGTGATTTCGGAAACCCATTTGGAGCAATGCCAACGCGACCGTTTGCAAGCGCAGCGAATCCCGTTCATCTGCCCCGGCATTCAGGCATATCTGCCCTTTATGGACGAAGAGTACTGGAGCGGCAAGCCCAACAAGCAAGTAAAGATCTACGACCCGCATAAGTGGGCACAGCTTGAGGACTGACCGGAGCGAACCCGCCGACGGAAAGTACACCCCAGAATCCCCATCCAAAACGGGATGCACTTTCCGCAGTTGCTACAGCAGCGCCTCGGCCCAGACCGCTTCCCTAAAGCCAGGAATCGCAAAATCATCGCCCACCAGCAGCGGACGCTTAACCAGCATACCGTCGGTCGCCAGCAGCTCATAGCATTCCTGATCCGTCATCCCCGCGTCCAGGCGCGCCTTCAGGCCAAGCTCTCGATACTTCATGCCCGACGAGTTAAAGAAGCGACGCACCGGCAGCCCCGAACGCGCAATCCAGGTCGCAAGTTCCTCAGCCGAAGGATTATCTGTAACAATATCGCGATCGACGTACTCAACTCCATGCTCGTCCAACCAGGCCTTGGCCTTTTTACACGTCGAGCATTTGGGATATTCAACAAACAGCACGGTCATGAGAATCCTCCAAATATAGATCGGCCAATGCGAGCACGCGACAAACGTGGTGCATTCGCGCAATGGGGCAATTGTAGTCCATGCGCCACACGCTAAACGAACCGCACCCCAAAGCCTCGCTTAACAAACGGCAGCAACTCCATCGCCTCGGGCGCAATATGGCCTACAACGTTCATGCGCTCGTCCCCGAGAAGGTCGACTCGTGCAATCTCAAGCTCGCCTTCGTAGCGCCCATAGCCGCTATTGCTGACGGCAATCGACCCCGCTTTTCGCGGCAGACCTGCACCGGCATCCGTCGGCACGGAATCCGGCTTAAGCGACGTACGCGACTCCTGAGACCTAAAAATAAGGGCGCTCGAATCGGGCCGATCGTGATGGACTTGACCCAACAAATAGGAGTATCCGGGGTCGAGCTGGCACGGCATGTCAACATACCCCGCGGAAATCTGGGCAAACTGCGCCCAACCCGCTTCGGAAAGATCGGGGTCGCCGACCAAAACAATGTCGCAATCGGCGCCATGTGCGAGCTCAAGCATGTTGAGGGCAACCTTTGACGCGCGACCGCGTTGCGCCTCAACCGTCGGCAATCCCTCGAATACCGGCCCACGAACGTTGGCATCGCCCGGCACAAAAGCCATGATTTCAAAGCCGAGCGCCGCAAGACGAAGATTCGTCCGAACAACATCTTCAAGAGCTAAACCGGTATAAGGCTTGGGGTAAAAATTGTGGCACGCGGCGAAACGAGTCACGTCGGCGCCGGCTTCTCGCCACGATGCGATTTCGTCAGAGCTCACCGTCGATGCATTGACCACAATGCGAAATACACCGGACAGTTCCGCGACCCGCTGGGCACTAAAGCCGTAATCCAGGCGCAGGTATTCCAGCCCCAGATCACGCAAATCCTCCATGCGTTCAAGGCCCAGCAAATCGCACGTGCGCGGCCCCACATCGGCAATGAGCGCAATACCGCGAGCGGAAAGCAGCGACAGCACCTGGCGAACCTTATCGGCATATGCCGCTCCCCCATCCTCGGGAATATGCAGCGAGGTAAACGCATAGCGCGCACCCGCCGCGGCACCATGTTCAATCGTCCGCTCGATATCCTGCAGGGGACTGGAAAGATAGACAGAAATACCCGTTCTCACGCTTCGATTCTCCTTTAAAAAAGGCCGGCGGAGCAGTTAGCCCCGCCGGCACAACCATAGCATCAAGAGATCTGCGGCACGTCATGAC
>CABUUD010000086.1 GCA_902494585.1 uncultured Collinsella sp.
GACCAATGAAGTGCCCCCGTTCTGCTCCTTCGGAGCTACGAACGGGGGCACTTCTGGTCTGCGGAATGTTTTCAAAACCAAGCCCGGTCCCGGCCTGCGGTAACGTTGCTGGCGGTTCTTGGGCATCGCTTGCTGGCGGGGTTCCTTGTCTGAGTTGGACTTAGTTGGTGGGGCCACTTATCCCGGTCGCTGTCCCGCGCCTTTGGCGCGGGAGGCGCGCCTCTTTGGGAACGAAGAGATAACTCAGCTGTGATGGCGTCGCGCACCGAATGCTCCACTTTGGACTGCGTCGGACTCGTTGTTGTTCGAATCCCCTATCCCCCTTTCGCTGGTTCGCGCTTTGCGCGAACTCCGCGCTACTGGGGATCAATTAGGCTTCCGTTGCTGGGCCCGCCACATCTTCCCGCCCCAACATCGACCTTAGCTTCTCAAAGCTCTCCTCGCTCAGGCAATGCTCCATGTGGCAGCCCTCTTGCGAGGCAACCTCAGGCGCTACGCCTGCGTCCTCGAGCAGCCCCACAAAAAAGCAATGGCGCTCCCACATTTGACGGGCAACCTCAATACCGCGTTCCGTCAGATGAACATCTCGTTTTCCCATTTCGACATAGCCGTTGCTTTCCAGCGTCGCCATGGCTTTAGAGACACTTGCCTTGGTTACGCCCAGGTATTCGGCGACGTCAATTGACCGAACGATGCCCTGGCGCTCCGAGAGCACATAAATAGATTCGAGATAGTCTTCTCCAGATTCACGCAGGGCCATGGGCCGCCTTTCGCGATGGCTTCTAGTTAGCCTTTGGATACTTTTGCTTGAATTACTTTACCGCAAAAGTTGCCCATGTCTTACTACATTGTCTAAAAAGTTAACCGTGTTTCACAAAATGCGCGGAGCAAGCAGGGCGACACGACACGCAACGCGCAGGGAGTGTCCCCAGCTGCCGGCAGAAAAGGAGCGTCCCCAAGTGCCGAGCCGCAGCTATAACAGGCCAAAGTGCTTCGCGGCGTTGTAGATGCCGTCATCGTCCACGGCGGTCGTTACGTAGGTCGCCGCGGCCTTCACGGTATCCTGCGCGTTGCCCATGGCCACACTTGTGCCCACGGCGGAAAACATCGACAGGTCGTTCTCGCCATCGCCAAAGGCAATCGCCTCGCTCGCGTCGATGCCCAGGCGCTCCAGCGTCGCCGCCACGCCCAGGTCCTTGCCGCCGTTGGCCGGAATAATGTCGCAGAACAGGTCGCACCAGCGCGTGGTTGTAGAATGCGACAGGACATCGGTAACTATGCCCTGGTCGGCCGGGTCCACAAAGGCACAGAACTGGTAAACCGGTGCATCGAAAGCATGCTCAAAAGGCTCCTCGTGATACGAGATTCCGGCATTGTCGGCAGCCGCCACCACGCGCTTGGACAGACGGTTCACAAACGAATTCTCGCCCTGCATGCACAGTGAGTCGTAGCGTCCCTGCGCCACCTGGTCCACAATCACCGCAACGTCGTCCGGATCGATCGGGCAGCTGCGATAAACGCCCTTGGCATCAAAACAGTGCTGACCCGAAAGCGTAATGTACGCATCCCAACCCAAGTCGAACAGCCAATCCGGCATCTGGTAGGTCGGGCGACCCGTGGCGATTATGCACGCAATCCCCTGCTCGCGAAAGCTGTCGAGCACCTGCTGCGCCGACGCCGGAATCCGATGGGTCTTAAAGCTCAGCAACGTGCCGTCGATATCGAAAAATGCGGCCTTGATCATCCTTGCCTACTCCTCGCCCTCGAGCTTCTCGCTCGCCTCGAGCCACGCCATCTCCAGCTCGTCCATGGCGGCGTGAGCCTCGTCAATCTTTGCCTGCTGCTCGCCCAGCGCCGTGTAGTTGGTGGGGTCGACCTGGGCCATCGCGGCCTCGGCCTCCTCCACGCGAGCGCGCTGCGTCTCCATTTTGCGCTCAAGCGAGCTCACCTCGCGGCGGAGCTTCTGGCGCTCGGCGTTGGAAAGACCATTGGGCTGGCCGCTCGACTTGGGCTTTTCGGCCGCAGTTGCCGCGGCACCGGTGTCAAACGTGCCGGTCTTGGCGCTCGGCGCACCCACGGGCTCACCCTCGGCGGTGGCGTTGCACAGGCGTAGGTACTGGTCGACGCCGCCGGGCATATGCGTCAGGTGGCCGTCGAGCAGCGCCCACTGCTGGTCGGTCACGCGCTCCATCAAGAAGCGGTCGTGCGTCACCAGGATCAGCGTGCCGGGCCAACCGTCCAGCAAATCCTCGACAATCGCGAGCATGTCGGTATCCAGGTCGTTACCAGGCTCGTCCAGGATAAGCACGTTGGGCTCGTCCAGGATCGTCAGCAACAGCGACAGGCGACGGCGCTGGCCGCCCGAAAGATCGCCGATGCGGCTCCAGAGCTGCTGGGTCGTAAAGCCCAGGCGTTCGCAGAGCTTCTCGGGCGAAGTCTCCTTGCCGTCGATGACGTAGTACTTCTTATAGTTGCCGAGAACCTCGCGGATCGTGTCGCCCATGTAGGGCTCGAGCTCCTCGAGCTGCTGCGACAGCACGCCAAAGCGCACCGTCTGGCCAATCTTCACGCGGCCGCGCGTGGGCTCAATCTTGCCCTGAATCACGTCGAGCAGCGTCGACTTGCCAGCGCCGTTCTCGCCCAAAAGTCCATAGCGGTCGCCCGCTCCGATGAGCCAGGTCACGTCGGAAAGTACCTGCTTGGGCGCGCCATCGGTATCCGCATAGCCGGCGTCCACGTCGACCACGTCGATGACCTGCTTGCCCAGGCGGCTCACGGCGAGGCGCTTGAGCTCCAGCTCGTCGCGCACGGGCGGTACGTCGGCGATGAGCTCGCGAGCGGCATCCACGCGAAACTTGGGCTTGGTGGAGCGCGCCTGGGCGCCGCGGCTTAGCCACGCGAGCTCCTTGCGCGCCATGTTGCGACGGCGCTCCTCGGTAACCGCGGCCATGCGGTCGCGCTCTACGCGCTGCAGGATGTATGCCGAATAGCCGCCCTCGAAGGGATCGACCTGGCCGTCATGGACCTCCCACATACTGGTGCAGACCTCGTCCAAGAACCAGCGGTCGTGCGTGACCACGAGCATCGCGCCCTGACCGCGCTGCCAGCGGGCCTTTAAGTGGCGCGCGAGCCAGTTGATGGTGCGCATGTCCAGGTGGTTGGTGGGCTCGTCAAGCATAAGCACGTCATAGTCGCCGATCAGCAGGCGCGCGAGGTCCACGCGACGGCGCTGGCCGCCCGAAAGCTCGCCCACCGTGCCCTCCCAGGGCACATCGCTAATAAGGCCAGCGAGGATCTGACGCGTACGTGGGCTCGAGGCCCACTCATACTCGGGCGTATCGCCCACGACGGCATGATGCACGGTGTCGGCATCGGCCAGGTTGTCCTTTTGGCCGAGCAATCCGATCGTGGTGTCGCGGCGGTGCGTCACGCGGCCATCGTCGGGCTCCAGCGTGCCGGCGAGCACACTCAGCAGCGTCGACTTGCCGTCGCCGTTTTTACCGACGATACCAATACGGTCGCCCTCGTCCACGCCGAGCGTCACGCTATCGAAAATATGCTTGGTGGGAAACTCTAGGCTGACGGAATCGCATCCCAAAAGAATCGCCATATGCCCTGCTCCTTCGTAGAAATACAACGTTGTCCATGATAGCAGCGAGCCCCACCCCAAACCACCACGAAGGTGCCTGTCCCCTTTGTGGTGGTCATTTCGGTCGCAGAGCAAAAGGCGGGCCATCTCGCAAAAGAGATGACCCGCCTCTCCAATCAGTCCCGCGGCAACCGTGGCCGCCGCGGGCCTCAAGCATGTCCCGGACTAGGAGAACATGCCGGTGAGGTAATCATTCAGCCGCTTATCCTTGGGCCGTTGGAAAATCTCGTCAGTCTCGTCGTACTCAACCATATCGCCCATGTAGAAGAACGCCGTGCGGTTGGACACGCGCGACGCCTGCTCCATGTTGTGCGTCACGATGACGATGGCACGGTCGGCAACGATCGATGACATGAGGTCCTCGATCGCCAGCGTCGAGATGGGGTCGAGCGCCGAGCAGGGCTCGTCAAACAGGATCACGTCGGGATTGAGCGCCAGCGTGCGCGCAATGCACAGACGCTGCTGCTGGCCGCCCGAAAGCGCGTAGGCGCTCTTGTCGAGCTTGTCCTTGACCTCGTCCCACAGCGCCGCACCACGCAGACTTTCCTCGACCATACGATCAAGCTCGTCGCGGTCGGTAATGCCGTGACGCCTGGGCGCAAACGTAATGTTGTCGCGAATGGACTTGCGGAAAGGGTTGGGCTGTTGGAATACCATGCCAATGGAGCGACGCAACTCGTAGGTGTTCTCGGTCTTGGTGTTCACGTTGCGCCCGCGGTAGTTGATCTCGCCCTCCACGCGGCAGCCGCGAATCTCGCGATTCATCAGGTTGAGGCCGCGTAAGAAGGTCGACTTACCGCAGCCCGAAGGCCCGATGAGCGCCGTGATCTCGCCCTTGTGAAAGTCGAGCGACGTATCGTGCAGGGCATGGTGGTCGCCATAGTACACGTTGACGTCCTTGGTGGAGAGCACGACCTCGTCGCTCACGGCCTTGCCGCTCGCGCGCACGCGCTTCTCGCTCTCCCCCACGCTCGACAGGAAGTTCTGGGTCTCGGACGGTGCCGCTTCGGCTGCGGGTGTTGCTTTCATCTCGCTCACTCGGCCGTCATCCTCCTTGCCAGTTGCTTGCCCACGATACGGGCGATTACGTTAAACAGCAGCACGCAAATCATCAGCAGTGCAGCGGTGCCCCAAACGATCTGCTGAGCCTCGGGGCTGCCCTCGCCATAGATCTTGTAGATGTGCACGGCGAGCGACTCGCCGGGACGGAACACGTTCCAGGCGCAGGTGGGGCTCGACAGGTTAAAGCTCAAGAAGTTCAGACGCACCGGCGAGCTCATGCCCGAGGTAAAGAGCAGTGCCGCGGCCTCGCCAAACACACGGCCGGCCGAAAGCACAATGCCGGTCACGATGGCGGGCATGGCCTCGGGAATCAGGATGTGCAGCGTGGCCTCCCAGCGGGTAAGGCCCATGGCCAGGCATGCATCGCGCTGGGCCTGTGGCACGTCCTCGAGCGCCTGCTGGATCACGCGCACCAGGATGGGGATATTGAACATGGTGAGCGCGACAGCGCCGGAGATGATGGAGTACTTCCAGCCCAGCTGCACCGAGAACACCAGAAAGCCGAACATGCCGACGACGATGGAAGGCAGCGAGGACAGCGTCTCGATGGCGGTAGAGGCAATGTCGCGGATAGGGCCGTTCGGCGCGTACTCAACCAGGAAGACCGCCCCGCCCAGACTGATGGGCACCGAGATGACCAGAGTGATCAGCAGCAGGTAGAACGAGTCGAACAGCTGGTAGAGCACGCCACCCTGGGTACCGTTGGCGCGCGACGGCTGCGTGAGAAAGCCCGGCTGGAACAGCGTCGAGACGCCCTCGAACAGGATATAGGCCACCATGGAGACGACGATGAGCATGACGATGGCGGCGATCGCCGTCAGCACGCCCGTGGCGATGCGGTCCTGCTTTTGGACGCGCCCGAACCTCGCCTCGTCGATATGGATGCGCGTGCTAGCCACGAGCCTTCGCCCCCTTGCGGCCGATAAGGTGGATGATCAGGATGAAGATGAGACTCATGCCCATCAGCAGCAGGCCGAGCGCCCACAGAACATCGTCCTGGGCCGAGCCCTCGGCATAGACCGCCATAGACGTGGTGAGCGTGGTGGTAATGGTGGACGCCGGCGACAGCAGTGACGTCGGCATGGCCTCGATGCCGCCGATAACCATGCGCACGGCGAGCGTCTCGCCAAAGGCGCGGGTCATGCCAAGGATGACTGCGGTCATGAGCGACGGCATGGCGGATTTGAGCACCACGTGCCAGATGGTCTGCCAGCGGGTATAGCCCAGCGCGAGCGAGCCCTGACGGTAGCTGTCGGGCACGGCGCGCAGGCCATCGACCGAAAGCGTGGTCATGGTCGGCAGGATCATGACGGCCAGCACGATGGCGCCGGGTAAGATGCCCAGACCCGTGCTCACATGGAAAACACTCTTCATAAGGCCGACAACCACGTGAAAACCGATCAGGCCAAAGACGACCGAAGGAATGCCGGTCAAAAGCTCAATAAGCGGCTGAAAGATCTTGGAGCCAAACTTAGGGCTAATCTCGACCGCAAAGATAGCAGAGCCGATAGCAATGGGCAGTGCGATGAGCGTGGAGAGCACCATGACCGCAAACGAGGTGACGATCAGGGGCAGGGCGCCGGTGTAGGGCAGGCCGTTTTTAGCCGTGTTGGCCAGGTCCCACTTGGTGCCGGTGAAGAACTCGACGACCGAAACGCCGTCCTTGAAAAAAGCCGAGAGGCCCTTCTGGGCGACCATAAAGATGAGCGCGGCAACGACAAGCGTCACGAGCGCTACGCACGCGCCCGTGACGCCCAGGCCCACGTTCTCAAGGTCGCGCTTTGGCAGCTGTTTTGCCATTGCAAACCTTTCCGGGGGCGATTACTTATTTAGCAGAGACCTTGCCGCTGGCGTCCTTGACGACCTTCATGGCAGAGACGGGGATAAAGCCCTGCTCCTCGACGAGCTTGCCCTGAACGTCGTCGGAGAGCATAAACTCCAGGAAGGCCTTGGTGGCCTCGTCGGCGTCCTTGGAGCAGTACATGTGCTCGGTAGCCCAGATCTTGAAAGAGTCGTCGGTGACGTTCTTGCTCTTGGGCTCGACGCCCTCGACTTTGATGGCGTTGAACTTGGAGTCATCGAAGTGCGAGAAGTCGAGGTAGGAGATGGCGTTGTCGGTACTGCCCATCTGAGTCTGAACGTCGCCGGACTTGTCGAGCTCGGCATCGCCCTTAAAGTCGACGGCCTCGTCGCCAAAGACGGCGGCCTCGAAGGTGGCGCGGGTGCCGGAGCCGGCCTTGCGGTTGAGGACGACGATGGTGGCGTCGTCGCCGCCGACCTCCTTCCAGTTGGTAATCTGACCGGAGAAGATACCCTTGAGCTGCTCGAGGGATAGGTCGTCGACCTTGACGTTCTTGGAGACGACGGGGCCCATGCCCACGACGGCGACCTCGTGGTCGACGAGGTTCTTGACCTGATCGGCCTCAAGCTTGGTCTCGGCGAAGACGTCGGAGTTGCCGATGGTGACGGTGCCGGCGGCAACAGCGGTCAGGCCCTTGCCTGAACCGTTACCCGAGCCGGAGACGGAGACATCGGGGTTGGCGTCCATGAACTTCTCGGCAGCGGCCTCGACGAGAGCCTGGAACGAAGAGGCACCGTCGTAGGTCACCTCGCCGGAGACGGACTCGGCAGCAGCGGCGCTACCCTTGTCGGCGGCGTCGGATGCGCCGGAGCCGCCGCAACCAACGAGACCAAGACCGACGATGCTGGCAAAACCACCAGCGAGGCCGAGGAACTGACGACGAGAATAAGCCTGATCGAGCATGATCTTCCTTTCGTACATGCGACTCGCGGACACCCTGCCCGCTTTGCTGTTTGGAAAGATACGACCCCCGATCGGGCAGCGCCCGCGCCAACTGCGGTTTCTTACGGGCTATTGATAGACCCTTACCGCAAGCGCGGCTCGGCTTTACAAACGAATAACAAACCCGCCCCCAAGCATGACCCGCCTTTTACACCAATAAAAACAAAGTTGCGGTGAAATAGTTCCTGTTTGGCTGTCAGGCAGCCGATTCTAGGAACTATTCCACCGCAACTTGCTAGAAGCCTGGGCGAAAGTACCGCCGGCTCGGTATTCGAACTTGTATCCAAGCAAATTGTTGGGGTTTCCCAGGTGCCCGAGATTGCCCCGAAAGAGGAGCGCCGCGTACTTTGGTACGCAAGCGACGGTTTGAGGGGCAAGGTCGGGTGCCTGGGGAAGCCCTACAGCTCTAGCTCATTCAAGCGCAGGATTGCCACGATATAGATCTTGAGTGCTTGCTTGAGCTGCTCCTCGTTGGCGCACTCGTTGGGGCCGTGCATCTGGCCGCCCCA
>CABUUD010000087.1 GCA_902494585.1 uncultured Collinsella sp.
GACCCGGACCGGCCGTCCATACCCTGCATTTCGCGGAATGTGCGAGTCGTCTACCTGCGGTTTTGATTTTACCGATTGCGCTATGCTCGGGGGTTCCCGGCCTGGCCCCGTAAACCGGCATGGTTTTGGAATCGTCGGGTGTGCGGGGGCGCGGTTGGCCCCGATAACGGGCCCGGCGCCGGCGGGACAGCCGTTGGGCGGATGGCGGCCCGCGCCGCGGATGCGAGAAACGGCGGTCCGCGGGATTCGAGATGTCCCGAGGGCGCCGGAGAGGAGGGCGGCGGCCACGCCGTCGCCCGCGGGGCGCGCCCCGCGGGCGGATAAGGGCATCGCGGGGTCTCGCGGCCCGTTCCCACACCTGCGTCCGCGGCCTGGCTGCGCCCCCGCACCGCCGCCCGCAAAATATTTTCCGAAATTGTCCTTGCATCGCCGTCCGAGTTCCCGTATAGTACTTCTTCGCACGGGGGCGTAGCTCAGCTGGGAGAGCGCTTGACTGGCAGTCAAGAGGTCAGGGGTTCGATCCCCCTCGTCTCCACCCGAGCATTGAATGAGGCTCCAACGCAAGTTGGGGCCTTTTTTCATATAGGCACACAAGGTCAAAGGCGGCACCATGATCCTCCTGGTCGACAAGATCGAAAAAAGCTTCGGCGCGCGCGTCCTCTTTAGTGGCGCGTCCTTCCAGATCAACCCCGGCGAGCGTTTTGCGCTCGTGGGACCCAACGGCGCCGGCAAAACCACCATGCTCAAGATCATCATGGGCATCGACAGCCCCGACGCCGGCCAGATCCAGTACGCCAAGGACTGCCAGGTGGGCTACCTAGAGCAGGAAACCAACTTGGAGCAAAAGGACACCACCATCCTTGCCGAGGTCATGGCAGCCGCCAAGGAAATCCGCCGCATGGGCGAGCGCGCCAACGAGCTGCAGGCCCAGATCACCGAGCTCTCCGAGCAGGGCAAGGACGTCGATGCGCTCCTTAACGAGTACGGCCAGGTCCAGGACCGCTTTGAGCATCTGGGCGGTTACGAGCTCGAGAGCAACGCCCGCAAGATCCTGTCCGGCCTGGGCTTTAAGGTCACCGACTTTGAACGCCCATGCTCCGAGTTCTCGGGCGGCTGGCAGATGCGCATCGCGCTGGCCAAGCTCTTCCTGCGCCACCCCGACTTGCTGCTGCTGGACGAGCCCACCAACCACTTGGACCTCGAAAGCGTCCAGTGGCTGCGCGGCTTTATCGCCAACTACGACGGCGCCGTGCTCATCGTCAGCCACGACCGCGCCTTCATGGACGCCTGCGTCGACCACGTCGCCGCGCTCGAAAACCGCCGCGTGACCACCTACACCGGCAACTACAGCAGCTACCTCAAGCAGCGTGAGGACAACCTGGAGCAGATGCGCGCCAAGCGTGCCGCGCAGGAGCGCGACATCGCCCACATGCAGGTCTTCGTTGACAAGTTCCGCTACAAGCCCACCAAGGCCGCCCAGGCGCAGGAGCGCATCCGCAAGATCGAGCAAATCAAAAAGGAGCTCGTCATCCTGCCCGAGGGCCACAAGCTCATCGACTTTAAGTTCCCCGACCCGCCGCGCTCCGGCGATATGGTCGTGAGCCTGGAGGGCGTCTCCAAGTCCTACGGCGACAAGCACATCTACAGCGACATCGACCTCAAACTCTACCGCGGCGAGCACGTGGCGCTTGTCGGCCCCAACGGCGCCGGCAAGTCCACCCTCATGAAGATCCTCGCCGGCCTGGAGCCGCCCACTTCCGGCACGCGCGACCTGGGTACCAACGTGGGCATCGCCTACTATGCCCAGCATGCGCTCGAGGGCATGACCGAGTCCAACACCGTCTTGCAAGAGATCGACACCGTCACGCCCAAGTGGACCGTGCCGCAGCAGCGCAGCCTGCTGGGCGCCTTCTTGTTTAGCGACAACGATTCCATCGAAAAGCAGGTCCGCGTACTCTCCGGCGGCGAAAAGGCGCGTTTGGCCTTGGCCAAGATGCTCGTGGCCCCCGAGGCGCTCCTGTGCCTGGACGAGCCTACCAACCACCTGGATATCGACTCGGTGGACATGCTCGAAAACGCCCTGCAAAACTTCCCCGGCACCATTGTGCTGATCAGCCACGACGAGCACCTGGTGCGCGCCGTGGCGAACCGCGTGATCGACATCCGCGACGGCAAGGTCACGGTCTACGACGGCGACTACGACTACTACCTCTTCAAGCGCGAGGACCTCGCTGCCCGCGCCGCCGCCGAGACGGCAGGGGAGAGCGCACCGGAGGCAAGCAGGAGCACTAAGCCCGCCAACGCCGCCCAGGCCAGCAGCCCAGCCGCGGCTCCCAAGCCTGCCGAGGGCAAAAAGACCAAGGAGCAAAAGCGCGCCGAGGCCCAGGCTCGCGCCGCGCTCAACAAAAAGCTCAAGGGCGTGCGCAACCAGCTCAAAAAGATCGAGGCAGAGCTGGACAAAAAGCGTGCCCGCTATGACGAGCTTATGGAATTGATGGCAAGCGAAGAGCTTTATGCCGATCAGGACAAGTTCAACGCCGCGCTGGGGGAATATAACGGCCTTAAGCAAGAGCTGCCCAAGCTCGAGGACGAATGGCTCGAGCTTTCAACCCAGATCGAAGAGGAGACCGCGCGTGAACTCTCGTAAAGCCGCTGCCGTGGCGATGAGCATCATCGCCATCGCCTGTCGCATCTGCGGCATCTTTATGAGCGCGATGACCGTGCTGCTGTGCTTTAGCGGCCTGACCGCCAAGCTGCAGATCGTCGGCTTTGTCGTCGAGCTTTCTCGCGCGCTGCCGGGTGCCATCGCCGGCTACGGCGTCATCACATCGCCTTTTGGCGGCGTGTTCCGTCTGGATTACGCCATCGTCGCCGTCATCCTGTTTGTGGCCGACTACCTGCTCACGCGCGCCTCGCGCCACGTCCGCTAGAGGAGCAACATGTCCAGCAGCTACCTCATGAATCTGTTTGCCAGCGCCGTTGCCGTCATCGTGGGCATCGTGATCCATGAGAGCGCGCACGCCGCTGCGGCCTGGGCGCTCGGCGACAAGACGGCCCGTTCGCGCGGTCGCGTTTCGCTCAACCCGCTCAACCATATCGACCCGTTCGGCACCATTCTCCTGCCGCTGCTGATGCTCGCCGCCGGCGGCCCGGTGTTTGCCTTTGCCAAGCCCGTGCCCGTCTACCTCAATAACCTCAAGCACCCCAAACGCGACGAGGTCCTGGTGAGCGCGGCTGGCCCCGCATCGAACATCGCGCTCGCGTGTCTCGCAGCCGCCCTCATGCACGCGGCATACGGCAACCTCTACAACAGCATGTCGTTTGCCGTGGCCTCCCAAATCATGAACTTCGGCGCCACCTTTATCGTGGTCAACCTGTCGCTCGCGTTCTTTAATCTCATCCCGATCCCGCCGCTTGACGGCTCGTCGATCATCGTCCCGTTCCTTAAAGGCAAGGCGCTCGCCAACTACTATCGTCTGCAGCAATACGCCATGCCCATCCTCATCCTGGTGCTGTACCTGCTGCCTATGTGGACCGGCATCGACGTGATCGGGCGCTATTTCGACGTTACCGTGTATCCGCTGGCCGAGTGGCTGCTCAACTTCGCAATCGCCGGCATCTAGGGTAAACTTACTGTTCGACCGTGCAAAACGGTCGCAACATGCACCCAAACCGCGCCGCGAAGGCGCCGTCAAAGGAGGTCGAAGATGTCGTATCGCGTGTCGACGCAGGTCTACAGCGGACCGTTCGACCTGCTGCTGCAGCTGGTAACCCGCCAAAAAGTTGATATCGGCGCCATCTCGATCAGCGAGGTGGCCGAGCAATACCTTGCCGAGGCCGAGCGCATCGAGGCGCTGGACCTGGACGTGGCGAGCGACTTTTTGCTGGTCGCGGCAACCCTTTTGGATATCAAGGCCGCCTCGCTGGTGCCCCAAGAAGCCCCGCGCAAGACAGACGACGATGACGAGGACGATGAAGACCTCGAGGAGCTCAGTGCGCTTGACGGCGACGCCCTGCGCGAGGTCCTGATTCAGCGCTTGATCGCCTACAAGCAGTTTAAGGGCGCGGCGGCAGCCCTTGGCGCGCGTATGCAGGCCGAGAGCCGCATGCATCCGCGCGTGGCCGGCCCCGACCCCGAGTTTCTGGGCCTTATGCCCGACTACCTGGCCGGCATTACCCTGCGCGGTCTCGCCGTCATCTGCGCCGACCTTGACGGTAAGCGCCAGACCTTCCTGCTGGAGGCCGAGCACGTGGCACCGCATCGCGTGCCGCTCGACCTGACGGTGGCCTCGGTCGACCGCTTTACCATGGCGCACCAAACCTGCACCTTCCGCGAGCTGCTGGACGGCGACGCCACCACCGAGCAGCTCGTCGTCACCTTCCTGGCCATGCTCGAGCTCGCCAAGCGCGGCTCGCTCACGCTGAGCCAGGACGAGATCTTCAGAACCATTCAAATCAACCGCGTCGAGGGCGCCGAGGCGTACGTGCCCGGCGAGGGCCCCGAGCTCACCGAATAGGAGCGACCAACCATGTCAACCCTTTCCACGCTGGAGGCAAACAGCCTCAAAGGCGCCCTAGAGGCGCTGCTACTGGTGTCGAGCGACCCCGTCAGCGCACCCGCGCTGGCAGGTGCGCTGGATATCGCCCCGGGCGAGTGCGCGTCGCTGTTGGCCGAACTCAAGGTTGAGTACGAAGAGGCCAACCGCGGCTTTCAGCTGCGCGAGGTCGCCGGTGGCTGGCGCCTGTTTACGCACCCCGCCTACCACGACGTGGTCGAGGCCTATGTGCTGAGCTGGGACACGCAAAAGCTGTCGCAGGCGGCACTCGAGACCCTGGCCGTCATCGCCTACCACCAGCCCGTCACACGCGAGGTGGTCAAGGGCATCCGCGGCGTCAACTCCGATGGCGTCATCGCGTCGCTCGTGGATAAGGGCCTGGTGCGCGAGCTCGGCCGCGACCCCGAGCGCGGTCAGGCCATCATCTATGGCACGACCAACGCCTTCTTGGAAAAGTTCGGCCTGCGCTCCACTCGCGACCTGCCCGATCTGGAGCAGTTTGCCCCCGACGAGCAGTCGCGCCAGTTTATCCGCGAGCGTCTGAGTGGTCGCAGCATTCAGTCCACGCTTGAGGAGCAGGCCGAGGACCTGGACGAAGAGCGCGAACTGATCGATACCGATGTTGAGGACACCGGTGGCGAAGAGCTTCTGCCCACAGGTGTTACCTCGGAGGATTTGCATGACGAGGACTAACGAAGCAGGGGAGACGCGCACCGCAAGTGCCACGGGCGCCACCACGCCCGCAGGCGGCGCCCAGCCCGTCTACCCGCACACCATGCGCCTGCAGCGCTTTTTGGCGCGCGCGGGCGTGGCGAGCCGTCGCGGCTCGGAGGATCTGATGACCGCCGGCCGCGTGACCGTCAACGGCCAGGTAGCAACCGAGCTAGGCACCAAGGTCGACGTCGACCGCGACCATATCGAGGTCGACGGCATGCCCGTCAAGCTCAACCAGGGCGCCGTGTACCTGATGCTCTACAAGCCGACCGGCTACCTCACCACCATGAGCGATCCGCAGGAGCGCCCTTGCGTGGCCGACCTGGTCCCGCGCAACCGTTTTCCGGGACTCTTCCCGGTGGGCCGTCTGGACCGCGACACCACGGGCCTTTTGCTCTTTACCACCGACGGCGACCTGTCGCAGGACCTGCTACACCCCAGCAAGCACGTCTACAAGACCTACCAGGCGCTCGTGGACGGCCAGCTGTCCAACCGCGATCTTGCGCCGCTACGTCGCGGCATCGAGCTCGACGACGGCCTGTGCCAGCCGGCGATCTGCCGCGTCATCAGCGCGCGCGAGGCCGAGGCCGTGGCTCCGCAAGGCGTCAAGCCCGGCACCACCGCCGTCGAAGTCATCATCCGAGAGGGCCGCAAGAACCAGGTCAAGCGCATGCTGAGCAAGATTCACCACCCGGTGATCCGCCTGCACCGCTGCAACTTTGCCGGTCTGGAGCTCAAGGACGTAGCCAAGGGTTCGTGGCGCGAGCTCACCGACCGCGAGGTACAGATCCTCAAGGCCGGCGGTATCCCGCCCAAGCAGGCCAGCTCCAAGCGCGGCGCCGCACCGGCGACCAATACCGCGACCCGTACGCGCCATCACGGCAGCCACGGCTCCGCGCCCAAGCGCAACACCTACCGCGAGCGCTACACGGGCTAACCATTCCGCCAAGCCCCAGCGCCTGCGTCCCATACCAGCACGTCAACCACCGAAAGGAAGCATTGCATGATCGTCGCCATCGACGGCCCCGCCGGTTCCGGCAAGTCCACCATCGCCAAGGAGATCGCCCGCCAGCTGGGCTTTAACAAGCTCGACACGGGCGCCATGTATCGCGCCGTCACCTTCGCCGCGCTCGACCGCGGCATCGACCTGGATGACGAGGCGGCCATCGACGCCCTCGCCGAGCAGATCGAGATCCGCTTTACCAACGGCACCGGCGAGGACACGCGCCTGACCATCGACGGCCAGGACGCCTCGGCTGCCATCCGCACCCCGCAGGTCGACGCCAACGTGTCCAAGGTCTCGGCCTACCCAGGCGTGCGCGCAGCCATGCTCATCCACCAGCGCCGCGCCGCCGAAGACCGCGATATCGTCGCCGAGGGTCGTGACATCGGCACCGTCGTCTTCCCCAACGCGCAGGTCAAGGTCTTTCTGACCGCCGACCCGCGCGAGCGCGCCCGTCGCCGCGTTCTGCAGCGCCACCAAAACGACGCCCAACCGCTCACCGAAGAGCAGCTCGAGGCCGAGGTCGACGAGACCCTCGACGCCCTCAAGCAGCGCGATAAGCTCGACAGCAGCCGCGAGGTCGCGCCGCTCGTGCCCGCCGAGGACGCGGTTCACGTCGACTCCACCGCCCACACCATCGATGAGGTCGTCTCGATCATCGAGGACCTCATCAACCAAAGGAGGTAGCCCATGCGCCTGTTTAAGCAGACGCCCGAGGATTACTACAACGCCCCCTACGACGAGTTCCCGGCGCTCATCCGCGGCACCGTCTTCGTGGTCATGGCAATCCTTTGGGCATTCACCAAGCTCATGTGGCGCTGGAAGGTCGAGGACGCGGACCTGCTGTTTGAGCGCCAGGAAGGCCGCGGCAGCGTGGTCATCTGCAACCACACCTCGATGGCCGAGCTCCTGGCTGTAGAGACGGCGCTGTTCTACGGCGGCCGCCGCATCCGCCCCATCTTTAAGTCCGAGTTCGCCAAGAGCAAGATTGTGCGCTGGGCCTTTAGCCGCGTGGGCGGCATTCCCGTCGAGCGTGGCACTGCCGACATGAAGTGTCTGCGCGCCGCTCAACATGCACTGCAGCGCGGTGAAGACGTCCTGATCTTCCCCGAGGGCACGCGCATCCGCTCGCGCGAGATCAAACCCGAAGTCCACGGCGGCTTTGCGCTCATCGCTCAGATGGGCAAGGCGCCCGTCAACCCACTCGCCATTTGTGGTTGGTCCGATATTACGCCTAAGGGCAAAAAGCTCATGCGCCCCAAAAAATGCTGGATCCGTGCCGGCAAGGCCATCTCGCTTTCCGATGCTCCGGCCGAGCTCAAGCGCAAGGAACGCCTGGCATGGTTTGAGTCCGAAGCCATGAATCGCGTCTACGCCATGCGCGATGACCTTTGCGCCGAGCACCCGGGCAGGTTCTAGCCATGGGCGAGTATGTCATGAACACTGCCGAGGCTGTGACCGGCAAGGCAGACGCCCCCACCATCGAAATCGCCGCCCACGCTGGCACCTGCTACGGCGTGCAGCGTGCGCTCGATATGGCCCTGGCGGCCGCCCCGCAAGCGGGGGAGAACGCTCAGGTCCACACCCTGGGCCCGCTCATCCATAATCCCATCGTGGTGCGCGAGCTTGCCGAGGCGGGCGTCGGTCTGGCTGAGACCCTTGACGATGCCACGTCGGGCACCGTGATCATTCGCGCGCACGGTGTGGTGCCGCAGGTCATCGATGCCGCTCGCGAGCGTGGC
>CABUUD010000088.1 GCA_902494585.1 uncultured Collinsella sp.
GTCGGTAAGACACGCCGAGGTCGCCGCGGACGGGCTGATATAGGGAGAGGGCCTGACCCCATATCGTTGGGGCCAGGCCCGATTTTGCCTCTTGACAATGTCCTGCTCATATTAAAAGGTGTCCATGAGTTCGGCGATGCTCTTGCCCTCGCTCATGGTGGCAAAGGACTGCCCGTGGAAGGTGTCGCCTACATCGAGCAGAAAGTCGGGGGCGTTGCTTTGAGCGCTATAGAGAACCGCCAGCCCGTCAAAGCCAATGGTGCCCGTGCCCTTGCTTGCGTTGTAGCTGTACTTGTAGCTGCCGTGGATGTCGTTGGTGTGCATGACGGTTACGGCGCCGTCAATAGCGGCGGGCAGGTTCTCCGCGAAAGCGAGGCTTGGGATGCCTGCGAGCGCGCCGGCTAACAACGCAGTGGCTAACGCAAGGCGGGGGATTCTTTTCATGGCAGTCTCCTTACTCTTTAACAAAAACCACCACAAAGGTGCCTGTCCCCTTTGTGGTGGTTTTCTAGGTCGTTAGCTCAGCAGCATGCGGTCGTTGGCGAGCTCGCCGCCCGAGACCTCCTCGAACTTCTGCAGCAGGTCGGCAACGGTGAGCGACTTCTTCTCGTCGCCTGCCACGTCGTAGATTACGTGGCCCTCGTGCATCATGATCAGACGATTGCCCAGACGGATGGCGTCGTTCATGTTATGCGTGACCATGAGCGTGGTCAGGTGGTGCTCGTCGACGATTTCCTCGGTCAGATTGAGCACCTTAGAGGCTGTCTTGGGGTCGAGCGCCGCGGTGTGCTCGTCGAGCAGCAGCAGGCGTGGCTTGGTGAGCGTGGCCATGAGCAGGGTGAGTGCCTGGCGCTGGCCGCCCGAAAGCAGGCCGACCTTGGCGTTGAGGCGCGTGTCCAGACCAAGGTCCAGGCGCTTGAGCAGCTCAACGTACTCGTCCTTCTCGGCTTTGGTGACGCCCCACGAAAGACCGCGATGCTGGCCGCGGCGCTTGGCGAGGGCCAGGTTCTCGGCAATTTGCATGTCGGCTGCGGTGCCGCGCATGGGGTCCTGGAACACGCGGCCCAGGTACTTGGCGCGCTGCGACTCGCTCAGACGCGAGATGTCGGTGCCGTCGAGCTCGATAACGCCCGAATCGAGCGGATACACGCCGGCGATCATGTTGAGCAGCGTGGACTTGCCGGCGCCGTTGCCGCCAATCACGGTTACAAAGTCGCCGTCGTTAAGGGTGAGGTCGACGCCGGTGAGCGCGCGCTTCTCGGTGACGGTGCCCTTGTTAAAGGTCTTCTTGACGTGTGAGAGCTTAAGCATCTGCCTCATCCCCCTTCGTGTAGGAGCTGCGGAGCTTATAGCGCTCCCAAACCACGGGCACGCACAGGGCCACGGCGACGATCACAGCGGAAAGCAGCTTCATGTCGTTGGCGTCCATGCCCAACTGCAGCACGATGGCGCGGATGAGGAAGTACACCACGGAGCCAAAGACGGCGGAGGCAAGACGGACGCTAAACTGCGTGAGGCCGCCGGGCAGCAGGCGGCCGAGCACCTCGCCGATAACAATGGCGGCAAGACCGATAACGATGGCACCGGTGCCCATGCCAATGTCGGCATACTTTTGGCTCTGGCAGATGAGCGCGCCCGAAAGGCCGATGAGGGCGTTGGAGAGCACGAGGGCGATCATCTTGGTGGAGTTGGTGTTGACGCCCAGAGCGCGGATCATGTACTCGTTGTTGCCGGTGGCGCGCAGCGCCGAGCCGATCTCGGTGCCAAAGAACCAATACAGGATGGCGACGATAGCCACAGCGAGCAAGATGCCCAGGATGATGGCGACGGTGGACTGCGGCAGGCCCGTCATGTTGCTGACAGACGAGAAGATGGTGCCCTTGGCAAGGATGGGCGTATTGGATTTGCCCATGATGCGCAGGTTGATGGACCACAGGCTGATCTGCGTCAGGATTCCGGCGAGGATCGCGGGAATCTCAAAGACCGTGGTCAAAATGCCCGTGACCGCGCCCGCGATGGCGCCGGCGCACATGCCGGCCAGCACGGCGAGCAGCGGGTCGACGTTGTTATTGACGATGAGTACGGCGCAGACGCAGCCGCCGAGGGCAAAGCTGCCGTCGCAGGTCATATCGGGGATGTCGAGCAGGCGGAACGTGATAAACACGCCAAGCACCATAATGCCCCAGAGGACGCCCTGCGAAACGGCGCCCTGCAATGCAATAAGCATGCTTCATACCTCCTAGGATAGGGTGGACACGTGAGTCACCATGATAGCGGTAACAATGCATAAAAGAGCTGCGGCCGGATGTTTTGTCTCATCCGTAACAAGCAGGGCGAACGCCGGTCTTTGGCGTTCGCCCCTGTGGCTCAGATATTGAATAACGCAGCTATGGCGCGAGTGCGGGTCCTAGACGCGTTACCGCGCATGGCGCTACTCGTCCAGAGCGGAAAGGTCGATGCCCAGCGCCTCGGCCATCTCGTCGTTCTTGACGACGACCAGGTCCTTGCTCGAGAGGTGCTTGATCGGCATATCCTCGGGCTTGGCCTCGCCCTTCAGGATCTTAACGGCCATCTCGCCCGCGGCGTAGCCCAGGTCCTCATAGTTGATGGAGAGGGTGAACAGGCCGCCGGCCATGCACATGCCCTCCTCGCCGGTTACGAAGGGGAGCTTATTCTCCTTGCAGATTTGGCCGACCTGCGAAGCGCCCGCGGCGATGGTGTTATCGGTGGGGGAGTACAGCGCGTCGACCTTGCCAACGGCAGATTCGACGACGGACTGGATCTCGTTGGAGCTCGAGACGGTGAAGTCGGTGTAGTCCAGGCCCAGCTTGTCGAGCTCCTTCTTGGCGGCCTTGATCTGGACGTCGGAGTTGGACTCGGCGGTGCAGTAGAGCAGACCGACCTTCTTTACGTCGGGCAGGACCTTCTGCATCATCTCGAGCTGCTCGGCGACCGGGGTGAGGTCGGAGGCGCCAGTAACGTTGGTGCCGGGCTTGTCGTTGTCCTGGACCAGGCCGGAGGCGGCGTAGTCGGTGATGGCGCAGCCCACGATGGGGATATCGGCCGTGGCACCGGCGGCGGCCTGCGCGGCGGGCGTAGCGATGGCATAGATCAGGTCGACGCCATCGCCCACGAACTTGTCGGCGATGGACTTACACGTGGACTGGTCATTCTGGGCGTTCTTCTGGTCGATTTTGACCTTAAGGCCGCTCTTCTTGATGGCCTTGACGAAGCCGTCGTTGGCGGCGTCGAGTGCGGAGTGCTCGGTGAGCTGCAGAATGCCGACGGTGTAGTCGGAACCGGCGGCAGCAGAGCCGGAACCAGAGTTGCCGCCGCATCCGGCGAGCGGAGCGAGCGCGAGCAGGCCGGCAGAGACCAGAAGGCTCCTGCGGCTGATGGTGATGTCCTTCATATCGTTACCCCCAGTATAGAAATGGCTGGAAACACTGCACTCAAACAAAGTGCAAGTGGAACTATAGTAGCGCGGATGTCCATTTTTACAATAACCTGGCGGGTTTTTTAATACAGAACCGGATGGGCGGTACGGGTAGTCGAATGGACGGCGGAGGTTCTTATGCGGCGGAGGCGTCGTCCTCCTCCAGGGCGGCGAAGAGCTTCTTGCCGTCGAGGAGACGCGTGGTGACGTTTCTCATGCGCCCGATCTCTACGGTACGCAGCGTGTCATCGGCGCCTCGGGCGTCATAGACCGTTCCCAGCAAATACGAGATGCCGTCTCGTTGCTTGATGGCAAAGGGGCGGAGTGTCATCCGTGCTACTTCGGTTTCGCCACGTGCCGTGACGCTCGAAATATCAAAACTCACCGTGGTTCCGTGGTCGATGGCCTGCTCGACGAGCTCGCAGGTGTCGATGCGCTTGACGGGCGTGCGCGTGGCCTTGGTGGATTTGCCGCCGGCGCTTGGAGCAGGCTCGGGTGCATCGAGGTAGCCGCGAACGTCGGCACTCGCCATGGCGACCAAGTGCTGAGCCATGCTTTTTCGAATGGCGATGGGCGTAGAGCGGTTGCGCATGACCATACCGTGGAGCCGGATGATCTCTTCGTCGGTGAGCGGACGGGTCAAGAGCTGATACCCCACGCCGCGTTTGTACTCAATTTCGTATCCGGCATGGCGAAGTGCGGAGATGGCAGTGTAGATGCTGCGCCGCGCCGCCGAGATGGGCATGCGGGCGGGGTCGTCGGGATGGGCGAGGCGCCGGATCAACTCATCGGAAAGCATGGTCTTGTCCTCGCCAGTGTTCTCGCTTAATAGTTGCAAGATGCGAACGGCACGATAGGCTGCCATCGAGGCGGCGCCTCTGGTCGTGGTGTCGTAGGTTTCAACAGCGGCTTCGGTCATGGTGCCCACGTCCTTTCCGTTTTGGGTGGTGACGGTATGGAGCCTAGGGCGCGGGGTTTTCCCAGGGGCGCAGGGCGCTCTGGGCGGTCGGTAGTCGTCGGCAAACGGCGGGTCGAGTTTTCAACAGCCCTGCTCAACTGACCAAAAACTTGCCAAAAGCTTGACGGATGCTGTTGAAAAAAGCGTCTCTCGACCGATGTCGAGAGACGCTTGTGCGATGAGCGTTTGCGTGTGGCGACGCGAGCTAGCGTCCGACGTATTAGAAGTCGGCGTTGCCCACGGTGCGCGGGTGCGGCAGGACGTCGCGGATGTTGCCCACGCCGGTCAGATACATGACCAAGCGCTCGAAGCCCAGACCGTAGCCGGCGTGCTTGCAGGAACCGTAGCGGCGCAGGTCCAGATAGTACTTGTACTGCTCGGGATTCATGCCCAGGTCCTTGATACGGGCCTCGAGCAGGTCCAGGCGCTCCTCGCGCTGGGAGCCACCGATGATCTCGCCGATGCCCGGCACCAGGCAGTCGGCGGCGGCGACGGTCTTGCCGTCGTCGTTCATGCGCATATAGAAGGCCTTGATCTCTGCCGGGTAGTCGGTTACGAAGGTCGGGCGCTTAAAGTGCTCCTCGGTCAGGAAGCGCTCGTGCTCGGTCTGCAGGTCGATGCCCCAGCTGACGGGGTAATCAAACTGGTGGCCAGCAGCGACTGCCTGCTCCAGGATCTCGATGGCATCGGTGTAGGTAACGCGGGCAAAGTCGGAGTTTGCCACGTGGTCCAGGCGCTCGATCAGGCCCTTGTCCACAAACTTGTTGAGCATGTTGAGCTCGTCGGGGCAGGTGGCCATAACGTCCTTGAGGACGTACTTGAGCATGGCTTCGGCGTTATCCATGTAGTCGTTCAGATCGGCAAAGGCCATCTCGGGCTCGATCATCCAAAACTCGGCGGCGTGGCGCGTGGTGTTGGAGTTTTCGGCGCGGAAGGTGGGGCCAAAGGTGTACACGTCGCCAAAGGCCATGGCAAAGTTCTCGGCGTTGAGCTGGCCGGACACGGTGAGGCTCGCGTGCTTGCCAAAGAAGTCCTGGCTCCAGTCGACCTCGCCGGACTCGGTGAGGGGCGGATTTTTGGGGTCGAGCGTGGTCACGCGGAACATCTCGCCGGCGCCCTCGCAGTCACTCGTGGTGATGATAGGGGTGTTGACGTAGACAAAGCCCTGCTCCTGGAAGAAGCGGTGGATGGCCGCAGCCGCGACAGAGCGGATGCGGAACACGGCTCGGAACAGGTTGGTGCGCGGGCGCAGGTGCTGCTGGGTGCGCAGGAACTCGACGGTTGCGCGCTTCTTCTGCAGCGGGTAATCCGGGGCGCTGACGCCCTCGACCTCGATGGAGGTGGCAGAAACCTCGAAAGGCTGGGGCGCATCGGGGGTCAGCTTGACGGTGCCGGTGCAGATGAGGGCGGCCGAGACGTTTTGATGGGCGATCCCGTCGTAGTTGTCGAGTGCATCGCGGTTCATGACGACCTGCAGGTCGCGGAAGCAGCTGCCGTCGTTGAGCGTAACAAAGCCAAAGTTCTTCATGTCGCGGACGGACTTGACCCAGCCGGCGACGGTGACGGTCTGGCCGCCGAGCGACTCGGCGTCGGCGTAGAGCTGCGCGATTTTGGTGCGGTTCACGTATCCTCCCATAACGGTTGAATGATAGTTATCCATACAGTTCGATATTCTAGCAGCTCGGCTCATTTGGGATATACAGATAAGGCATTGGCGGGATGGTTTTTCAAACGAAAAGCGCCCGCGGCCAAATGGTCGCGGGCGCTTGACGAGGTGCCTTTTGGCTGTGTGGCGCGGGGCCTGACTACTTGGTCTTGGCAACCAGCAGCGGGTCGCCAAGCTTGACGAGCGGGTTGCCGCCGATAAGCGTTCCAGACTCGCCGACATGGTCGATGCTCTTAAGACGATCGAGCTCGGAGACGATGACGGTCACGATGTCCTCGTGGCCAGCGGCCTTAATGGCCTCGCGGTCGAAGCTGATGAGCGGCTGGCCTGCCTTGACCACATCGCCCATCTCGACAAAGCGGGCAAAACCCTTGCCGTTCATTTCCACGGTGCCCAGGCCAACATGGATGAATACGCGAAGACCGTCCTCGGTGATCATGCCAATGGAGTGGTTGGTGACGGTGGTAGCGCCGATGCGGCCGTTGGCGGGCGCATAGATAGTGCCGGTAATGGGCTCGATGCCATAGCCCTGGCCAAGCATGCCCGAGGCGATCGTCTCGTCGGGGACCTCGTTCAGGTTGACGAGCACGCCGTTGACGGGGGCATAGATGACGCCTTCGCGGGTGGCGAAGCTTGCTGCGGGCGGAACGGACGCCTCGCCCGTCGAGGTGAAGGTGGACTTAAGCGAATCGAGCAGACCCATAGTTGCCTCCAACTTAAATAGGCGCATATCGCGCGTTTGGTTTGCCGGAAACGTTTCATATGTGTTTCGCGGCTTGGTCAACGTCCCCTATTCTACGCTGCTCAGCGATGGTCCTGAGCTGGGATTATGTGATATATCAGTTGATAGGAAGCTTGTTGCTGAAGTGTTTCTGTGCCACGGGCTCAAGTGGGGTACGCTTGAAGACGAAAAACAAGGGCGCATAATTTGCGCGAAGGGAGCACATATGATTGTCGAGAACCACGCGCTGTGGGGCGAGGAGCCGACCGAGGAATATCCAGCGACGTTTACGTATTTGGGTGCCGAGCCGCTGCCCGATAAACCGAATGGCCGCCGCCCTGCCGTGATTATCTGCGGCGGAGGTGCGTTTACGCATATCGCCCCGCATGAACAGGATCCCGTGGCGTTTGCGTTTTTGGATCACGGTTACCAGGCCTTTGTGCTCAACTATGTGACGAGTGGCACGGGTGACGTGAGCTTTCCGCACCCCCAGGCAGATCTTGCCAAGATGCTCGCCACGGTTCGTGCGAATGCCGACGAGTGGCATGTCGATCCCAAGCGCGTGTGCGTTGTGGGCTTTTCTGCGGGCGGTATGATCTGCGCCTCGCTGGCGACACAGTGGAAGACCGGTCCCTTCGCGGGCCTGGCAGGGGCGCGTCCGGACGACATTCGTCCCGATGCCGTGGTGCTGGGCTATCCGCTGCTCGACTTTGCCTATGTGCGCGACATGCAGACGCGCGATCCGCGCATTGACTTGCGTGTGCCCAAGACGGGCGGCAAGACGGGGCGCGATCTGCTCAACGACTACCTGTCGATGGTGACGGGTGGCGAGGCAACTGACGATCACCTGGCCGATATCTGCCCCTCCACACATGTTTCGCGCCAGATGCCGCCGACCTTTGTGTGGGGCGTGTCCGATGACAAGACGGCGCCGATCGCGCAGGTCTATCCGTTTGCGCAGCGCATGGCCGAGGAGGGCGTCGCATGCGAGATGCACGTCTTTGACCAGGGCGGCCACGGCCTTTCGCTCGGCAACGCCAACACTGCGGTCGACAACGAGGACAAGCAGGCGGCTGTCCGTCCTTGGATTCGCCTAGCCTTCCGCTTCCTGGAGCGCCACGGGTTTTAGTTACGGCGTTTTACCAAACGCCGTAAC
>CABUUD010000089.1 GCA_902494585.1 uncultured Collinsella sp.
CAGCAGACTGAGCCATGGAGGCGACCTTATCCTGACGGCGACTCTTGTATCCCTCGACGTCCACTACAACCGGATACCTAAAGCCAAGCTTGCGGCTCACCAGCAAAGAGAACATAACCTGAAGAGCATCAAGAGTGCGACCATGACGGCCAATGAGAACAGCAAGGTCGGGAGCCGTTACATCCAAAATCAGCTCACCCTCGTCGCCCTCATACTCATCGATAGGAGAGTTGGCGGCATCGAAGTGCGAAAGGATGGAACGCAGGATGGAAATCGCAACATCGGCAATGGTGTCGAGCTCCTCATCGGTCAGCTCTTCACCAGCCTTGTAGCGCTGTGCAATCTCGGGATAATCGCCCGCGACCTGCGGGGCAACCTCCTCAAGCATATCCTCGATGATCTCTTCAGACATAACGTACTCCAAAAGTTAGGTACCTAAATAAGATTGATATCCCACTACTTCTTCTTGTGCGGGCGCGGCTTCTTCTCGCGACGAGTGACCTCAACCTGCAGCGGAGCGTTCTTAAGACGCTCCTCCTCATCGGCCTTCGCCTTGTCGATGACCTTCTGCGTCACAAAAATCTGCTGGATAACCTGCCAAGCAGACGAGACGTCGTAGTACAGCAGAACACCAACGGGAAGGCTCCAGCCCATCCAAAGCATCATGACCGTCATGACAACGGCCATCATACGCATGCTCTGAGCCTGCTGGCCGGTCTGGTTGCGCGACATATAGAGCTGCGGAATCAGGGTCAGGACGGCAAACAGGATCAGGCAAACCAGCGCAGGCAGTGCATCCATAAAGCCATCGGCAAAGGAAGCGCTCGGCGTGGTGGTCAGGTCGGGCAGGATGTTGAAGAACGAGAACGTGCCGTCGTTAAAGTACTGCGGCAGGTTGCGCAGCAATGTAAACAGGGCGAACAGGATAGGCATCTGAATCAGCAGCGGCAGACAGCCAGCCATGGGGTTGAACTTGTTCTCGCTGTAGAACTTCTGCATCTCCTCGGCCTGACGCTGGGGATCGTCGGCATAGCGCTCCTGGATCTCGAGCATCTTGGGCTGCAGCACCTGCATGCGAGCCGTCGACTTGGTCGACTTGAGCATAAGCGGCGTCAGCAGCAGACGGATGATGACCACCAGAATGATGATGGACAGGCCCCAGTCGACCGCAAAGGTCTGGATGAGCTTGAGCAGCTCGAAAAGGATGTTAACGATCCAATCCCACATGTAAGTTTTCCTCCGATAGCGAGTGCCCGCTAGGGCACAGGGTCATAACCGCCGACGTGCAGGGGATTGCAGCGAGCGATGCGCCTCACGGCAAGCCAGCAGCCTCTCAAAACACCGTGCTTCTCAATCGCCTGGATGGCGTATTGCGAGCACGTTGGGTAATAAATGCAGGCGTCAGGCAATAAGGGCGAAATAACCTGTTGATATATGCGAATAGGAGCGATGGCAACACGTCGCAAAACGTGATTGCTCATCGCTCCTCCCCGGCAACGCCGGCGCGCTTCATAAGCGAACGCAACGCCTTGTCCATCTCCTGCGGCGAGGAAACCCTAGTCTTGGGAGTTGCAAACAAGATGATGTCATAACCCGCAACGGGAAATCCGCAGCTGCGGGCGGCCTCGCGCATCACACGCTTAGATCGGTTGCGCACGACGGCACAACCGAGTCGCTTAGCACCAACGAAGGCGACCCTTCCGGAGTCGCCTTCGCCAACCGATTCACATATGGTCATTCGAATCAGAGGGTGATTGAAACGACGCCCCTGACTGAACACATGCTCGAAATCTTGCCGAGACTTAATAGTCTTCATGCGAGATGTGTGTATCGCTGCTAGACAGTGAGACGCTTGCGGCCCTTGGCGCGACGACGGGCGAGCACGGCACGACCACCCTTAGTGGCCATACGGGCACGGAAGCCATGGGTCTTGGCACGCTTACGCTTATTAGGCTGATACGTACGCTTCATCTTAAGTTCCTCCTGCTGCATTTCGAGTGTCCGCGGGGACGCGGACGCAGATATAGACACGTGAGCTTGAAGATTGTAGGGAAATCAATGTTCAAATGTCAAGAAATCAAAGGTAAAAGGTTGCGCAGTTCACACGGTTCCCCCATAAGCCAAGCTCGATTTAGCGGTGCATGACAACTTTTCACGATATTTCATCGAGTTTTCAACAGGTCATGTTGGCAATGTTGAGAACTTTTCGCCTGTTTTCCAAAGTTTTCAACAGGTTTTGAAAAGTTGTCGAAAGATGAGAAACATTGCACGGTGAGCTACTATTTGTTCGAAACCTTTTGAAAGATTGCGAGCGGCATGTCTGACGACTTTTACACCATGGTCGATTCCGGAGACCCGGCACCCGACAACGAGCACATCACCGGCGTGCGCGAAAAGCGTGGCGAGGAAGAGCAGGCCGCTGCGAAAACGCAGGCTGCCATGTATGCCGCACGTATCGCGGTCTATGACGACATGCTGTCGACGCCGCGCGTCATCGTCATCGAACCTAAGGACGTGCGCACCTATCTGGAAGAGACAACCAACACCGTCTACCAGTGCATGAAAGAACAGGGCGGGCACATCTCGCTCATGGTTATCCGCGAGATTGTCGAAAACTTTATCCACGCCCACTTTGCAGAGCCCATCATCTCGATCCTAGACGGCGGCGACACCATCCGATTCGCAGACCAGGGACCGGGGATCGACGACAAGGAGCGCGCGTTCGACTTTGGCGTTACCAGCGCAAACAGCAACATGAAACGATACATCCGCGGAACCGGAGCCGGGTTTCCCATGGTGCAGGAGTACCTGGAAAACGCCGGCGGCGCTGTATCCATCGAGGACAACATGGGCAACGGCACCGTGGTCACGGTAAGCCTGAATCCCAAGCGCGTACAGGAAATCGAGCGCGCCGGAGGGCGAGGGGCCGCCGTGCGCCCCGAGACGGAGCAGCCGGCGTATCCCCTATCCAGCACGTTTACACAGCAGCCCGTGGCGCAGCAGATGCAGCAGCCTGGAAGTTTTCCCATGCAAGACCCCCAGACACCGCTGGGCAACCCAGTGCAAAACATGCCGGAGGGGATAGGCTCGGCAGATCCGGACACAGGCGCCGTGCAGCAGACGGCGGCCATGCCAAACGTCGCGCAAATGGGCTACCAACCGTACCCACAAGGGTATCCTCCCCAATATATGCCGCAGCAGGGATATGCCCAGCAGTATCCTCAGCCGTACCAGCAGCCGTATCAGCAGATGCCGCAGGGAAACCTCAACCCCTGGACTCAGCAGATGCCGCCGCAGCCTTACCAACAGTGGCCGCAAAGTTTTCAACAGCAGATGCCGCCCATGCAGAGTTCTCAACAACCAGCAGCTCAAATGATGTATCCTAATGCGGCGAATCAATACGCACAACCGCAGTCGGACGTGTTTATAAGCGAACGCGGCAACGCTGCATTAGGGTATCTGGCCCAACATCAAGAGTGCGGCGCGACGGACTTGGCGCGGGCGTTTGGAAACTCTGCACCCACCTGGTCGCGCACGCTCAACGATTTGGCGCAGACGGGCTTGATAGTCAAACATGGGCAGAAATACCATCTGACCGAAATCGGAAGCGCTCGCGTGCGGGCCCAAGCTTAAGGAACGGGAGAGACAGTGGACGAGGAAGCAAGCATCATCCTGGGGGATGCCATCGCCTTTTGTCAGCGCGACGGCCAAGATGCGCGCCTCATCAACATGCTGGGGCAATCGCGTGCTGTGAGCCTGACCGAGGACACCTTGACGATTGAGGCCCCCTCACGATTTGCCATCGCTCAGCTCAAAAAGCATCAGCCGACCATCGAGGCGTACCTGGAAGAGATCGCCTTTGCACCGATTGCGCTCAACATCGTGGCACCACAGGGCTCCGCGGCAGATAACGCCGCACCCGCGGCACCCGTCGTTCCCCCGGCGGCGCCAGCTACCACCACAGTGTCGGCTCCCGAGCATCAAATCGGCGATGTTTCCCGTGAAACCATGCCCACCGTCTCGACGCCGGCGGCTCCCATGTCCGCTGCCACACACATGCCTATCGCGCACGACGCAACACCGGGCGAGGATTCGGGCATCGCAATCAAAAACACGCTTTCGGCCGACGATTTCCGCCGCATGATGAACCAGATGAAAGGCGAGGCGCCTGCAAAGAGTGCAAAACCAGCCTCCACATCGCCCATGAGCGTCCCCGCAGCTGCGGCACCGATCGAGCAGAACACCGACGGCGCGCCGCTCGCGGCCAACTCGAAATTCACCTTCGAAAACTTTGTCTACGGCCCAGAAAACAGCCATGCCTATCGCTCAGCCCTCAAGTTTGCCGCGCTCGCGGACGAACGCGGCACATGCACATCCCTGTTCATCTATGGCAAATCGGGGCTGGGCAAGACCCATCTGCTGCTCGCCATCAAAAACGAACTCGCCGAAAAGTCGCCCGAGATCAAGGTAAAGTACGCCAACTCACAGGCGTACCTCGATGACCTGATGACGGAGTTCGACCGACAAAAGAAGAGCAACGCCCCCATCATGCAGGCATACCACGACGTGGACGTGCTCATCATCGACGACATTCAAAACATCATCGGCAAGCGCGCGAGCGTGGACTACTTCTTCCAGCTCATGGACGAGTTTATCCGCAACAACAAAAAAGTCGTCATCGCAGCCGACCGTGCGCCCAAAGACCTGAGCATGGACGAGCGCCTTACCAGCCGTTTTAATGCCGGTATGCTCTGTTTGGTGGCGGAGCCCAGCTACGAGATGAAATACAAGATCTTGCAGCGCTACTACGAGAACACGATAGCCGCCGCACCCGAGGCGGGTGACGACTCGCTGCTGGCGGCCTATGGCGGCGATGGTGGGCATCTGACCGACGAGCACTTTAAGCACATGGCAGAAGTCTCGGGAACCAACATCCGCGAACTCGAGAGCTTCTGCGAACGCTGCGCCGGCGAGGCAGGAGACCGCGAACGCGAGGGCAGCGAGCTCAGTTTCGACGACATCGACGCCATCGCAAGCCAGTACTTCGATACGTCGGCCAAAAAGATCAACGTGCAGACGGTCCAGTCTGTCATTGAAGAGCAGTACGGCGTGACGCACGAGGAGCTCATTGGCCCGCGCCGCAACGCCAACATAGCCAAAGCCCGCCATATCGCCATATATCTGGCCATCGAGATGTGCGAGATGACGACTACGGCGGTGGGCGCGGAGTTTGGCAACCGCAACCACTCAACCGTCAGTACGAGCTATAAAAAGGTTCAGAAGATGATTCAGGAAGACCGCACCATAACCGAGGATCTCAAATCGCTGCGAGATAAAATTACACTGCGCTCGTAGGGAAATAGAGACACCTGTTGAAAACTTGTCGAAACGCCGGGCATAACATGTCTAAAACTCGCCACAAGGCGATGAAAAGTTTTCCGCAGGTTTTGAACGTGGAAAACACGGTCGGTTGCGCACAGGGCGCTGTCGATTCTCTTTTTGGGGTTGACCAGCGCTTTTGGGAGTAATCAACAGTTTCGTCAGTGCTATTACTATTATTAAGATATTTATATCTATAGAAAGGTATTAAAAGATGAAGTTCACCGTCAGCCAAAGCTCGCTCACGCAAGCCATCGGCGTCGTTATGAAAGGCGTCGCTTCGGCATCTACCCTTCCCATCCTGTCGGGCGTGCTCGTTAAGGCGCAGGACGGCATCTTGGAATTCCAAACCTCTAACTACACCATCTCGATTCGTCATCGCATTGCCGCGCATGTCGAAGAAGAGGGCGAGATGGTGATTCCCTGCAAGATGCTCTCGAACATTACGAAGACCCTTCCCGACGCCCCGGTTACCTTTGAGCTCTCGGAGCGTCAGGTGCTGATCGGATGCGAGAAGAGCTCCTTCCGCCTCAACACGCTCGACGCCAACGATTTCCCCGAGTTCCCCGCCTATGCCATCGAAAGTGCGGTGGAGCTCCCGACCGATATCCTGTCCGAGATGGTCGGCCGCGTGTGGCGCGTCACTTCGACTGATAAGGCCCGCCCCATCCTGGGAGGCGTGCACATGAAGGTCGAGAACAACACCGTGCGCCTGGTGGCAACCGACTCCTTCCGTCTGGCTGTATGCGACACCCAGGTCGAGACCTCGACGCTCGAGGGGTCCTTTGAGCTCAACGTTCCGGCCGACGCCTTCAACGACGCCCTGAGCATCATGGCCAGCCAGGCGACCATCATGATCGGCGCCACCGACACCCAGGTTGTCTTTGAGGCCGGCAACACCACCTACGTGTCGCGCCGTATCGAGGGCGTGTACCCCAACTACAAGCAGCTCATCCCCGATTCGTGCGTAACGAGCGTCAAGATCGACGTGGCGGCTTTTAATGCCGCCCTCAAGCGCGTGGCGGTCATCGCGAGCGCGAACCCCGCCGTCAAGTTCGAGATCGATGTCGAGAACGGTCAGATGGGCCTGTCCTCCATCTCCAATGACCAGGATCTGGCGCAGGAGACGATCGATGTCGAGGCCGAGGGCGAGTCGGGCACCATCGCCTTTAACTACCACTACATCTTTGGCTGCCTCAATGCCCTGTCCAAGGAGAAGGAGATCACGCTGGAGCTCAAGAGCTACTCGCAGGCGGGTATCTTTAAGTCCTACGACAAGATCAACTACCTGTACCTGGTCATGCCGGTTCGCATCTAGCGCTGCGCCATGACCATGTTTGCCCGCAACCTTTCCGTCGCGCGCTACCGCAGTTTCGATAGCTACCGTCTTGACCTGGACGAGGGCGTGACGGTGCTTGCGGGGCCCAACGCGGCGGGAAAGACCAACCTTATAGAGGCGCTGCAGCTTTTGACGAGCGGCGTCTCGTTTAGGCATCCCACCGCTACCGAGCTCGTGCACGACGGCACGGGCTCGTGCAGGCTCGAGTTGAGACTCGAGGGCGATGGCCGCGTGCTCGATATGGGGCTGGGCGTTGAGGACGGCAAGCGCTCGTTTAGCCGTAACGGCAAGAGATGTTCGGCCCCCGGCGTGCGCGGGGTTTTGCCGAGCGTGCTGTTTTGCCCCGATCATCTGGATATGGTCAAACGCGGTGCCAGTGTGCGCCGCGCCGCCCTCGATGACTTTGGCGTGCAACTGAGCGCCCGTTACGCCGACCTGGCGAGCACCTACGGGCGTTGCGTGACGCAGCGCAACGCCCTGCTCAAGGAGTCCTGGTGCTGCCGCGAGATGCTTGGCGCATGGAATGACTCCATCGCCCGCGCCGGGTCAGCCCTGCTCGTACATCGTTTGGCCCTGCTCGACCGACTGGCAGGCCATGTGCGCGCCGCGTATGGGCAGGTGGCGTCCGGTGAGGACGCAGGCGTGTCCTATGTGTCCACGCTGGGGGATTTGCCTCAAACCGAGGGGCGCGAGGAACTTAAGGACTGGGCATACGAGCATATGCTCGCGGCCCTCGATGAGCGTGCCGACGAGGAAATTCGCCGCGGCGTGACGTTGGTGGGACCGCATCGCGATGAGATTGAGTTTACCGTGGCGGGTCGCTCCGCCCGTTCATTTGCCAGCCAAGGTCAGCAGCGAACGTTGGTTCTGGCCTGGAAGGTGGCGGAGGTGGCCGTGGCTCGCGATGTCCTGGGCACCGCCCCACTGCTGCTTTTGGA
>CABUUD010000090.1 GCA_902494585.1 uncultured Collinsella sp.
CGAGACAGCATTTCCGCAGATAAAACCTGCCAAAATAAACCTGTCCCTTTTTGGTCGGTATCAGGAAGTGTCAGAGACGGGGCGGCGGCGGTCCGTGGGCGCGAAAAGAAGTGTCGGGTTTGGTACGCCCGCTTCTGCCCGTCCCGCGCGTGGGCGATACTCAGCTCATCGACCCGCGATGCAAAGGAGATGCTCATGGCAAACATCAAGTTCCCCGAGGGTTTCTATTGGGGTGGCGCCACCGCCGCCAACCAGTTTGAGGGCGCTTGGAACGTGGACGGCCGCGGTCCCTCCGTCGACGACCATTTCTTGGGCGGCAGCTACAAGGAGCCGCGTCAGATTACGATTGACATCGACCCCAACCGCTTCTACCCCAATCATGACGGTATCGATTTCTACCATCACTACGAGGAGGACATCGCGCTGTTCGCCGAGATGGGCTTTACCATGTTTCGCATGTCCATCTCCTGGAGCCGTATCTTCCCCAACGGTGACGACGCTGAGCCCAACGAGGCCGGCCTCGCCTTCTACGACCGCGTCTTCGACTGCCTGCGCGCTCACAATATCGAGCCGCTCGTGACCCTCTCGCACTACGAGATGCCCTATCACCTGGTCGAGAAATACAACGGCTGGGCGAGCCGTGAGCTCATCGGCTTCTTTGAGAAGTACTGCCAGACCGTCTTCGATCGCTATCAGGACAAGGTCAAGTTCTGGCTCACCTTCAACGAGATCAACTGCGGTACTCAGGACATGGGCAACCTCTTTGAGACCAGCATGATTCAGGGCTTTGAGGGTCCGGCTTCGGCGGTCCACACCACGCCGCAGGCCCGTATGCAGGCCCTGCATCACCAGTTTGTCGCCAGCGGCCGCGTCGTGCGCTATGCCCACGAGCATTACCCGCAGTTTAAGATGGGCAACATGGACTGCTTCATCCTTTCCTATGCCGCCACGTGCGATCCGGCCGACGTGTTCGCCACGCAGCAGGAGATGAATACCATGAACTGGTACTGCTCCGACGTGCAGGTGCGCGGCAAGTACCCGTTCTATGCCAAGCGCTTCTGGGCCGAGAACGATGTTGAGCTCGCGATGGAGGACGGCGATCTGCAGGATATCGCCGACGGCAAGGTCGACTTCTACTCCTTTAGCTATTACATGTCCGGCACCGTGGGCACCCACAAGGATCACGAGATGACCGAGGGCAACATGACCTTTGGCGGCAAGAACCCCTATCTGGAGTCCACCGACTGGGGCTGGCAGATCGATCCGCTGGGCCTGCGCATCGCCCTCAACGAGATTTACGCCCGCTACGAGATTCCGCTGATGGTGGTCGAGAACGGCATGGGCGCTTACGACGAGGTCGAGGAGGACGGCTCCATCCACGACCCGTACCGCATCGCCTACTTGCAGAGCCACATCAAGGCCATGGGCGAGGCCATTGCCGATGGCGTTGACCTGATTGCCTACACCTGGTGGGGTCCCATCGACCTGGTTTCCGCCGGCACGGGCGAGATGCGCAAGCGCTACGGCTTCATCCACGTCGATAAGTACGACGACGGCACCGGTACCTATGAGCGCCGCCGCAAGGACAGCTTCTTCGCATACCAGAAGATCATCAAGTCCAACGGCACCGAGGGTCTGGCTTAATCGACAATATGAGTGCCACTGGTAAAAGGTTTTGGGAGGGGCTTGGAAGGGCTTGCGATTCGAGCCCTCACCTTAGCAATTTGATCATTTGGCACTATAATCACCATAGGCATGCGCATAACGTTGCGCTTAATCAAGAGGAGAAAACATATGGGTCTGTTTGACATGTTTAAGAAGAAGGCTGAGCCCGCGGCAGCTGCTGCTCCGGCCTCCATCTCTGCTTCTGCTGGCGCCGACGTGCTGTGCTCGCCTGTCAAGGGCAAGGTCATCAAGATGGCCGACGTGCCCGATCCCGTCTTTGGTGGCGAGGTTCTGGGCAAGGGCTGCGCTGTGTGGCCCGAGGACGACCTGGTCTACGCTCCCTGCGACGGCAAGGTGACCGTCACCATGGGTCATGCCGTGGGCCTGCAGTCCGATAGCGGCATCGAGGTTCTGGTGCACGTTGGCGTCGATACCGTCAACATGAACGGTGATGGCTTCGAGGGCTTCGTCAAGGCCGACGACGTCGTCAAAGCTGGTCAGCCCATACTCAAGATCGACCGCGCCAAGATTGCTGCTGCCGGTTATAAGGACTGCGTCGTCGTGGCCGTGTCCAACACCGCCGAGTTTGCCGACGTCGAGCTCGCCGTCGAGGCCGAGTCTGCCGTCGCCGCCGGTGACGCCATCGTTAAGGTCGTCCGCAAGTAGTCTGCGGCATTCAGAAGATGCGCAAGGGTGGTCGGGTTATCCGGCCACCCTTTTTAAATAGGCTAAGCAGGTGCATTTTATTGCAGGGGGCTTGTTTTACGGGCCATTCGCTCGTCAAATTGAGCCGCCTGCGCTTTTGCGACGCAGGGGGTTGGGCCGGGCTGCTAATATGGACTTGCTGTTACGACGTGCGCTGCGTAGGGAACGCGGCGCCGCTTGTTTGGAGGAATGTCATGAAAAAGAAGCTGCTGCTTGCGCCCCTGATGGCTGCCCTGGTCGCGTGCGTGGTTTTGCTTTCCGGCTGCGGAGGGCCTTCGGTGGAGGAGCTCATCACCAACGACCTTACGAGCCAGTTTGACGAGATCAAGAACGGCGGCGATGATTTCCTCTCCGGTCTGGAAGAGGCTTCGGGCGACGAGTTTGAGCAACTGGGCATCGATCCCAAGGAGTACGCCAAGAGCTATCTCGAGGGCTTTGATTACAAGATCGGCGATGTGACGGTCGATGAGGACAAGGGCACCGCGACCGCCGAGGTTACCATCACCTGCAAGTCCATGAATAAGATCGTCGAAGATTTCGCCACCCAGTATCAGGAGAAGGTCGCCGCACTCGATACGATGCCTTCCGAGGATGACCTGTACAAGATGGCCGGCCAGGTGATGGTCGATGTGACCAAGGCCGCTAAGACCAAGGACACCAAGGTCACCTTTAAATATTCCGCCAACGAGGATAACGAGTGGTCTGCCGACGATTCCGCAACCACCGAGATGATGAATGCGATGATGAGCTAGTTCGTTACGGCGTTTTACCAAACGCCGTAACTGCTCGACGCTGCAAACGCCCCCAAGCGGCAATCTGACGTTCAATTTCAAGGGCGCGACCAGAAGGTCAGCGCCCTTTCATTTCACGTCACCTTGCTCGCTTAGGGGCGTTTTCGCTGTCCGTCCTCTACCTGCGGCGTTGCCATGGTAGTCATTGGGGCGGAACTTGGGGACGTTCCTTTTCTGCCGGCAGTTGGGGACACTTCTTTGGTGCGGGGGCAGCTAAAAGAGTCCCGTCCCAAATTAGCTGCCCGTGGGAGGGACGAGCGGTTACTCGCCCAGTACCAGCGCCGTGAGCTCTGCCTGGGTGTCCACTACGTAGTCGGCGCCGGCGGCTTCCAGCTCTGCGCGGCCGCGGAAACCCCAGCTGACGCCCGCACTCTTAAGGCCGGCGTTGTGGCCGGTCAGGATATCGACATTGGAATCGCCTACGTAGAGCGTGGTCGCCGGGTCGGCGCCTAGCTCTTCCATCACATGCAGCGTGACGGGTGCTTCGGGCTTGGGCGGAAACGCATCGACACGGCCCTGCACCAGCGCAAAGCGCTCGGAACCAAAATACTTCTCGATAAGCGGAGCCGCCGAGACGTGGTCCTTGTTAGTGAGCACGGCAAGCTGAACGCCCGCGGCGCGCAAGCGGTCGAGCATCTCGATCGTGCCGGCATAGGGAGCGGTGTGGTCTTCCTTGTGCTCGCCGTAGTAAGCCCTAAACTCGGCAAGCGTCTGCTCAAACATGCGGCCGTCGCCTGCGTACTCGGCGGGCATAAAGCGCTCAACCAGCTTGAGCATGCCGTTTCCCACCTTGTAGCGGTACTCGTCAACGGCAAACGTGGGCCAGCCGTGCGCCTCGCAGGTATGGTTGCCGGCGGCCGCCAGGTCCTCGAGCGTGTTGAGAATGGTGCCGTCCAGGTCAAAGATCACATGGGAAAAAGCTGCTGCCATGGGTGCTCCTGCCGCTTGAGTTGTAAAACGCACCCCATGATACTGGGCATGCGTGCCGGGCATGTTTGGAATCTGAATATCTTTAATAGCCCTGAGCCTTTGTCGTTAGCAAATTCTCGGCAGCTGCTCTCCTACGAGCATGTCGAGGATGCGGGTCGAACCCCAGCCGGTACGTACGCGCACGGCGGGTCGAGCGTCCGATCCAAGTGGCAGCACGCGGCCGATAATCGCGGCGTTCTCACCGTAGTGGGCGGCGCGCATGGCGGCCAGCGCCGCATCGGCTTGTTCGGCCGGCACGACGGCAACCATCTTGCCCTCGTTTGCCACCTGCAGCACATCGTAGCCGAGCATCTCGCAGGCGGCCTGCACGTCGGGACGCACGGGCACGGCATCCTCGTCGACCTCCATGGCAACGCCGCTGGCCTGTGCAAACTCGTTGAGTGTGGACGCCAGGCCACCGCGCGTGGGGTCGCGGAAGCAACGTGTGTCGGGTACTGCGGAAAGCACATCGGCAATCAGGTGGTTGAGCGGCGCGGCATCGCTTTCGATGGTGCTCGAAAACGCCAGACCCTCGCGCTGACTCATGATGGCGATGCCGTGGTCACCCAGTGTGCCCGACACCAGGATGACGTCGCCGGGCCGGCAGTTTGCGCCGCTGAGCGCCACGCCCGCGGGTACCTCGCCCACACCGGCGGTATTGATATAGACGCCGTCGGCCCCGCCGCGCTCGACCACCTTAGTGTCGCCCGTGATTATGGACACGCCCGCTTCGTGCGCCGTTTCGGCCATCGTCTGCACAATCTGGTGGAGCTTATCCATGGGATAGCCCTCTTCGAGGATAAAGCCGCACGATAGGTAGCGCACGTTGGCGCCCGAGGTCGCGACGTCGTTGACGGTTCCGCACACGGCGAGGCGGCCGATGTTGCCACCGGGGAAGAACTGCGGCGAGACTACAAAGCTGTCGGTCGACATGGCGATGCGCCCGCTCGCGGGCAGCGCGGCGACGCCGGCGTCGTTGCCTTCGAGCAGCTCGGGCGACCCAAAGGCATCCAAAAAGACCTCATCGATGATGCGCTTCATCATCTGTCCGCCGGAGCCGTGGCCCAGCAGGACGGTGCTATCGGTAACGCTATGGGACATATCGAAAACTCCAATCGTGGGTGGTGCCGGTGTGCGGGTGTGCCCGGGCTAGTCGCGGTAGCGGTAGTACGCCGCGCAGCTGCCCTCGGAGCTCACCATGCATGGGCCGACGGGGTGCTCGGGCGTGCAGGTGCGGCCAAAGAGCGGGCAGCTGCACGGCGCAATGGCCCCGCGCAGCACGTCGCCGCAGCGGCACCCGCGCGGCTCGACCGTCGCCTCAACGGGCACGTCAAAGCGAGCGCGGGCATCAAAGCGCGAGAACTCGGGGCGGATGGAAAGGCCCGAGTTGGCAATCAGCCCCAGCCCGCGCCACGTGGTATCGCACGGCTCAAATACCTGCTCGACCAGCTGGCGCGCCACGGGATTGCCGTCGGCATTGACGCCGCGACGGTAGGCGTTGTCGATCGCGGGCTGCCCCTCAACAACCATCTGGACCAGCATGCAGATGCCCTGCAGGATATCGACCGGTTCAAATCCCGTGACCACGCCCGGGGTATTGAATTCGTCGACCAAAAAGCTAAAGGGCGCCAAGCCCGTGATGGTGGCGACGTGGCCCGGCAGGATAAAGCCGTCGATGGTGGTCTCGGGGTCGTTGGCGATGGCGCGCAACGCCGGCGGCGTGGCCTTGTGGGCGCAATAGACCGAGAAGTTCAAAAGCCCGCGCACCTCGGCCTCCAAGATGGCGGCGGCGATGGTGGGCGTCGTAGTCTCAAAGCCCACGCCCATAAAAATGACCGGGCGATCAGGGTTTTGCTCGGCAATGTCGAGCGCGTCGAGCGGGGAATAGACGATACGGATATCGCGCCCCGCCGCCTTTTGCGCAGCGAGCGAGGTGGATGATCCGGGCACGCGCATCATGTCGCCAAAGGTGGTGATGATGGCGCCGTCTATGTTGGCGAGCGCGATTGCGTGGTCGATGTCGCGGTTGGCGGTGACGCAGACGGGGCAGCCCGGGCCGCTCAGCAGCTTGAGCCCGGCCGGCATAATGGAGCGAAAGCCATAGCGCCCGATGCTCACGGTATGCGTGCCGCAGACTTCCATAAGGTTGATGGTGCGGTCGCCGACAAGCTCATGAATGCGCTCGATGAGCTCGCGAGCCAGCTTGGGATCGCGGAATGCCGAGAAATCGATACCGGAGCGCGCCGGCTGCTCGGGCGCCACTAGTAAGCCTCCGCCGGGTTGGTGGTCAGCTGGTCTTCTTCGACCAGCTCGGACATGGCATTAACAAGCTCGAGCGTTTCCTGTGCTTCCTGCTCGTCGACAATCTGGATGCCAAAGCCGGCGTGTACGAGAATATAGTCGCCAACCTGCGCCGTCGGCACGAGTCGCAGCGACACGGGGCGCTCGATGCCCATCATGTCGACGGTGGCCTTGAGGTCGTCGTCGCGTTTGACTACTTTACCGGGAACGGCAAGGCACATATTGTTCCCCTTTTATACGCTTTGCGCTGGACGGGCGCTCAATAATCCATCAGTTGATGGTAGCGCTCGCGGGCGCTGCGGGCAAACGCGCTACACCTGTGAGACGGCGGCTTGCGGGCTGGCCGAACAGCCTACTGCGATGCAACCTGCGCAAGACGAGCGCTTGCGACTGCCGCCTGACCGTAGGCGATGCAGCCGTCGTTAACGGGCACGGTTTGGGGAATCAAGACAGTGAGACCCATGCTTTTGAGCTCGCGGGTGAGGAGCTGGAGCAAAAGTCGGTTCATGAACACGCCGCCCGAGAGCGCGACGGTATCGATGCCTTCGCGCGCGCAGATTTCGCGTGCGATTCGTGCCGAAGAGCGCGCGATGGCGATATGGAAGTCGAGCGCGAGCCTGTAGGCCGCAGTGCCGGCCCTGGTTCCCTCCAAAAGCGCCTCAATAAGCGATCTGGAGTTTAGAACATGGCAGGCGTCCGGACGGGATGATTCGGTTACGGAAAAGCCGGCTATATTGCCGGCGGGGCAGGCACTTTCACTGCTGAGTGCGCGCCAGGCGGCAGCCTCAAGCTCGATGGCGGGTTCGCCCTCGTAGGTTGCCTTGTCGCAGATGCCCAGAATTGCTGCCGCGGCATCAAAGAGACGCCCCATGCTGCTGGTACGCGGGCTGTTGATGCCGCGCTCGATCATGGTGGCTGTCACGCTGCGCGTTTGCTCGTCGAGGCTGTCCAAAAGCCGAGCGGCACCTGGGTGCTCGAGCAGACCGAGCTCACTGAGCAGGGCAAAGGCGTTGCGGCGGGCGTCGCGCACGGAGGCCGC
>CABUUD010000091.1 GCA_902494585.1 uncultured Collinsella sp.
CTCGTATACCGGAAACATGCGGGAGCAGCTGCTCAAGACGGGCCTTTTCGGCTGGCGTAAGATGGGCGTCAAGTCCGCCCAGCGTGGAGACATCTACCTCAACGAGAAGTGCCACACCGCCGTGTGCGTCTCTCCCTATGGATCCGCTCGCGGCGACCTCTTGGCCCAATTCTCCATTTCTGAAAAGGGGACCGTCACCGGCACCAAGGGCGACCAGACCGGGCGCGAGTCCAACATCAAGGCGTACTACAGCTACCCATGGGACGGCACGCTCTACTGGCTTGGCGACGGCAAGACACTGAATGGGTCAAATACGGAAGTCGCGGACAATACGGTCCCGAGCCTCGGAGACACGCGATATTTCGGCCCGAAGATGGCCAAGGAGCTGCAATGCCAGCTCGGCACGACTGCCGATGGCGTGATCTCCGGTCAATGGCCGGCGAATAAGCGATACCTTTGGGCATGCGACCGCGGCGTAATCGAGTACGTCAAGGGCGGGGTTGGCTCGAATGCCGTCCGCGCCCTGCAGGACAAGGTCGGATGCAAAGTCTATCCCGTGGTCGGCGGTGTTCAGGCGCGACAGATGGGTTCGGGAACGGTCTTCAAACACCAGCAGTGGCTCATCGCTCAAGGTATCTCGTGCGGATCATCGGGTGCGGACGGATACCAGGGCCGCGACACCAACGTCGCCATCGGCCAAGCGCTCGTCAAGCAACTCTATCGATAGGTGTGCATATGAATCCATTTGATATCTGTTTTATTGTCGGCGCTGCTGCAGGACTGCTGACCGGTCTTCTCGGATGGGCAATCGTGCGCGTCGGCAGCCAAAAAGACTTTAGAAATTGATAGATGCAGCCCCTCCCCGGCATGAACTGCCGGGGAGGGGCTTTATGCATTGCCAGATATCCGTCAATATCCGTTCTGCAATGCAGTTTCAGTGCGGTGAGAGCGTGTGGAAACATAACTACCTGCGATTTTGCTGCTACAAGGCACTCCATAACATCACGTTCAAGACTCTTAATCCCAAGGTCCAGGGTTCGACCCCCTGACGGCCCACCAAAGAATGTTAAGACGGTCAATGAAAGTTGGCCGTCTTTTTTTGTTTACCTTGCATGGGGTCGAACCCGAAAGGGCGCGTAGCTGAGGAAATGCGTAAGCATTTACCAGCGTAGCGCGCAAGGCGCGAAGCGCCGCAGCGGACGCCTGCGCAGCAGGCTGACCCCCTGACGGCCCACCGAAGTTACCCGAAATATTTACAAATCGAGTCTACCCTGTGGATCGGTAAAGCCGTCTGTACCCTCCTTGAGTTTCTTCTCGTCTGCCTTCACGCGGCGCTCGAGCTTCTTTGTATCCTCGGCAGGCGGTAGGTTTTCGGGGACAATTCCACGGTCGATGAGGCTGCCACGCACGCTTGTATTGTTCTCGACGTGCTCTTGCTTGATCTGGTCCAGACCGTATAGGTCGTGTTCCTCTGCATTGAAAGCCGTCATCGAGTTCGTGAGGTCCTTTGCTTTGATGAGAACATCGGCTAGCTTGTCCGCCAATGCTGCGCTCTTGGGCATACCAAGCTGCCGCTTCATGTCCACTGTGCTTCTGCCGCCGAATAACGCCTCATCGCCTTTCGACTTGATGATCGCGAACCCTTTGGAGTCTACGCCGCGGTTGAACGCAATACCCGAGAGCTGTTTCTCTGAATCGGATAGCGAGTGGCGCGCCTGCAAGCGCTGAATCTCTGCGAAGCGCTGCTCTATGAGCTCTTGTCGGCGCGTCTGCACGGCAAAGTATGCCTGGGCGAGTGCGATCTCTGGCTTGTTTGAATCTCCGTTCTGGGCGATTAAATAGCATGCATAGCGCGTAAGTTTGTAGTCTTTAACCGCGCGAGCGGCGACACCGGCAGTTACCATTTTCGTGGTGTCACGAAAATGGGAATCAACTGGAGTTTTGTTTGTTTCGCACGAGACTTTTGCCCTCTTAACAACTTCGGCGAAGTTCTCCCATCGAGTGTATCCCATGGGTTCCATTAAATCGCGTGCGAGCCAATACTCAACCCCGTCTTCCACATTGGCGTAGCTATCAAGTTCGACACGCCACTTCTCGATATCTCTACTATCCATATCTCCTCCTCGCTGGCCTATTGTCTATGCGGGCTTTGCCCGCTCTGTATTCAGAATAAGGATACGCTGTCGTGCGGACACGAATGGGCCCCGTGTCACTTCGAGCTCACGGGACCCATGGATATCGATTAGTTGTGTTCTGCGTTAGATAGGCGTCCAGTTTAATTCGCTCGATAGTGCGAACCTAGGCTTTCGGTTCGTTTGCGCATGGCTTTGACCATCTCCGCAGCCAGCTGAATCTGCGACTGCAGGCGGGCGAGGGCAGCGATTTCGCTGTCATTGGCGTGCGGCTTATTTAGAGTCGTGGCTTCATCTTGCAGGCTTTCAAGCTCCTGCAGTGCCTTGGATAGACCCGCATCGGTCCTGTTGATCATGCAGTAGGCGCTCATTGTGTGCTTGAGGCAGCGGGTTAGGCGCTCGGCGACTGCTGTAGCGATGCCATGCTCGGGGAGGGCGACATCCACCGGTGCGTCAGCCTCCGGAGCGTCCAGTGCTGCTCGAGCCGCTGATGCGCCCGCAATGCGCCCGAATACGATGCCATTGGCGCTCGACAGCCCTCCGATGCGGTCGGCGCCGTGTATGCCGCCTGTTGCCTCGCCACAGGCGTAGAGGTCCTCAACGCCCGTGTACGCGGTCCTGTCGATCTTGATGCCGCCGTTGGCCGCGTGGGCATACATCGCCACACGCATCTCGTCGCTCGGAGCGATACCATGCTCGTCTTGTAGCCAAGTGGCAAATGTCTGCACGAACTCGGGGACATTCTCTCGCGGGAAGTCGTAGTGGAGCGCTAGGCCTTCGGCACCTGCTTGATCGATGGCAAGATCGATGACGCGGGAAGCTAGGCGCGAAGTGAAGGGGCCATATCCTGAGCGTTGCTCAAGCAGATCGTCTAACTTTTCGTTGGCAATGTCGACCGGTTGGTCGAACGTGACGTAGCGCCAGGTCTTTTCGTTAAAGACCAGGTTGCGCTTAGGTTCAATGAAACCGGGCATCATCTGAATGAACTCTATATTGGTAAGGGATGCGCCGTGCGCCAGTGCGATGGCCTGTGATGAGCTGAGTACATCGGCCGAAGTGAGGCTGCGCTCGAACAGGCCGCCCGTGCCGCCCGCAGCGATGATAGTGGCCTTTGTTGTAAAGGTCACGATGCGCTCGTCTGTTTGGTTGTAGAGCACGGCGCCGGTAATCTTTCCGGTTGTGTCCTCAACAAGATCGATGAGCTCGTGGCGGGGGAGCAGACGAATGCCAAGAGACTTGATCTGGGCCGCACACGCGTCTTCAAGAGGCTTGCGGGTCAGGCCGCGCCAATTGCGTGTCTTATGGTCAAAGCAGGGGATAAATTGCTTTTGTTGGGCGCTCTCGGCGCTTTGCGGACGCTGGAGCTCAACACCCAGATCTTGCTCGAGCCATTGGATGGCCTGGGGGATACCGTGGACAAACGTCTGGACGAGCGTAGGGTCGGCAACGCCGCCGCCGACGGCCTGGATGGTGTCGATAAGGTTCTGTTCGTCGTCTTCGTCGACGGGCCCAATAAGCCCGAGGCCCCAGGTGCCCGGGAAGAAGCTCGATCCGCTCATGGTCTTGCCGGCGCTTGCGATGGCAACGGTCGCGCCCGCGCGTGCTGCTTCTATGGCGGCGCAAAGGCCAGCGATGCCCGATCCGATTACCAGTACATCAGTTGATTCCATGGGATTCCTTTCTCGTTCGCGCATTGTCGCATGGGTGATCGGCAAAGGCATCGCAAAGATGGGATAAATCGGCAAAGGGCAAATATGGCACGTGGACGTTGAAGCCACTTGGCGGCTCCTTCTCCTCACACTTCATGTTCCATCAGAACTGATATATCGGATCTCGAACGTTTTATTGCAACAAAAAAAGAGCCGCTCCCCGTGCGGGTAGCGGCTCTAAAGCTCAACTATATGAGCATCGCGCGGGCGAGATTAGGCCTTGAGGGCCTCCTCGACGGCGACAGCGCAGGCGACGGTGGCACCGACCATGGGGTTGTTGCCCATGCCGATGAGACCCATCATGTCGACGTGCGCAGGCACGGAGGAAGAACCGGCGAACTGGGCGTCGGAGTGCATACGGCCCATGGTGTCGGTCATGCCGTAAGAGGCAGGGCCGGCGCCCATGTTGTCCGGGTGCAGGGTACGGCCAGTGCCGCCACCAGAAGCGACGGAGAAGTACTTCTTGCCAGCCTCGAGGCGCTCCTTCTTGTAGGTGCCAGCGACGGGGTGCTGGAAGCGCGTCGGGTTGGTGGAGTTGCCGGTGATCGAGATGTCGACGTTCTCGTGCCACATGATGGCAACGCCCTCGCGGACGTCGTCGGCGCCGTAGCAGTTGACGGCGGCGCGGGGACCATCGGAGTAGGGGATGGTCTCGACGACCTTGAGCTCGCCCGTGAAGTAGTCGAACTGGGTCTTCACGTAGGTGAAGCCGTTGATGCGGGCGATGATCTGAGCGGCGTCCTTGCCCAGACCGTTGAGGATAACGCGCAGCGGCTTCTTGCGAGCCTTGTTGGCGTTCAGAGCCAGGCCGATAGCGCCCTCGGCGGCAGCGAAGGACTCATGGCCAGCCAGGAAGGCGAAGCACTCGGTGTCGTCGGAGAGCAGCATGGCGCCCAGGTTACCGTGGCCCAGACCGACCTTGCGGTCCTCGGCGACGGAGCCGGGAACGGTGAAAGCCTGGATGCCCTCGCCGATGATGGCGGCAGCCTCAGAAGCAGTCTTGGCGCCACGCTTGACAGCGAGAGCGCAGCCGAGGGTGTAGGCCCACTCGGCGTTCTGGAAGGCGATGGACTGGGTGTTGTTGACGATCTCACGCGGGTTGAAGCCCTTGTCGGTGCAGATCTGCAGAGCTTCCTCGAGGGAGGCGATGCCGTTGTCGGCGAGGCACTTGTTGATCTTGTCAGCGCGGCGCTCGTAACCTTCGAACGTAACAGTCATAGTTATTTCCCTCCCTTTCTACTCGTGAACCGGGAACACGCTGGCGACGGAGTGAGTCTCCTCGTCGGTGCGCGGGTCGATGTACTTGGCAGCGTTCTCCCACTGACCATAGTGGCCCATAGCGCCAGCGATGGCCTCCTCGGGGGTCTTGCCGGCCTTGACGGCGTCGGTGAACTTGCCGAGGTTCAGGAACTCGAACGCGATGATCTCGTTCTTGTCGTTGAGAGCCATGCGGGTGACGTAGCCCTGAGCGAGCTCGAGGTAACGAGCGCCCTTGGCCTTGGTGCCGAACATGGTGCCGACCTGGGAGCGAAGGCCCTTGCCGAGGTCGTCGAGGGAGGCGCCCACGGGCAGGCCGCCCTCGGAGAACGCGGTCTGGCTGCGGCCGTAAACGATCTGCAGGAAGATCTCGCGCATAGCGACGTTGATGGCGTCGCAGACGAGGTCGGTGTTGAGGGCCTCGAGGATGGTCTTGCCGGGAAGGATCTCGGAAGCCATGGCGGCAGAGTGGGTCATGCCCGAGCAGCCGATGGTCTCAACGAGGGCCTCCTCGATGATGCCGTCCTTGACGTTCAGCGTGAGCTTGCAGGCGCCCTGCTGAGGTGCGCACCAACCCACACCGTGCGTAAGACCGGAGATGTCGGAAATCTCCTTAGCCTGGACCCACTTGCCCTCCTCGGGGATGGGTGCGGGGCCGTGGTATGCACCCTTGGCAACGGGGCACATGTTCTCCACTTCCTGTGAGTACTGCATGCCTCTCCTCTCTATCGTGTTGGCGTCCCGTCTGGGGGTCGTGGCTGGCGATTGCCGGGCGACCCTTCGAAAGGGACATGACATGCAGCCCCTATAATACCGCGAAATGCACGGAATATTCGGCGAACGGCTCAGTTTTCGTAGCGAGAAGCGCGGAACTTTCAATTGAAACGATTTAACCAGACTATTTGCGGTCAAGCGACATTTTGTAGGGTGTCAGTTTTTATCAAGGTTTTGATTAGCTTTTGGCAAGACAGCGTTGCCTGACCTGTGGCTATATTGCCGTTCGCCATCGGATTGCCGCCTTTTACCGTCGACGGGTGCCATTTTGCGTGAATGTTTTGATGGCACGTTTCAATCGTGATGTATTGGATGGTAAGCAGATCCCGGCGAAGGGAGCGCCATGCAGCGCGTTTGGAGAACGGTCACCGGCTTTTACCATGTTTGTGCCCGTGGCACCGGAAAGCAGAACATCTTTGAGACTGATGACGACCGGTGGGAGTTTTTGGAACTGATGCGCGACTGCTGCCGCGATGCCCAGGTGACGATTGTGGCCTGGTGTCTCATGAGCGACTACGTGGATCTGGTGCTTTTGGATTACGAGGACGAAATGAGCGCTGCTATGCAGCGGCTGCTGTTGACGTATGCTCGTCGGTTCAATAAGCGCGCTGGGCGCGCAGGCTGCCTATTTCGTGAGCGTTTTGAGCGCCGCTCGCTCGATACCGACTGGCAGGTGATGGAGGCTATTCGCTCCGTACACGCCGATCCGCAGGAGGAGGGCATTAGCCTAATCGAGCGTTATCCCTGGAGCAGCTTTGCGGAGCATCTGCGCGCTTACGACAGCGATGCGGCCGATGTCACGAGGGGATTTTCCGATCCTTCTTGTGTACTTGAACTTTTTGGTTCTGCCGAGGGCTTTATTGCCTATTCGCTAGCGATGCCCGACGGCGGCGAACCGGTGCTGTGCGATATGAAAGAGACGGAGTGGGAACGCCACGCCTTTGCCGACAGGTTGGCGAAGAGCCTCGGGGCTCCGCTCCACGGGGTTAAAGCCGCACCGCCGGCGCGGCGCGATGCCGTTATCGTTGGATTGCGCGATGCCGGATTTACGGTGCGTCAGATTGAGCACTATACCGGGATTGGCAAAAGTACGGTTTCTCGTATTGTGCGGACCCGCACGGGGACGGCGATGCGGGCTGGCGGAAACGTGATGTAGGGCTGCCTGTGCACCGCGGCTGGGGTCGTTCATGCGCCGCAACCTGCGTTCTAAATGCTTGGTACGCTGACTGCACTTCTTGATATGCATAGAACGATTGCCGTCTTGCATAAAAATACGGCTCAGTCCGGTTTTACCCGCGCCTACCCCCGTCCACACCGTGCAAAAAGCGGAGTTTTCAGCATCGTGGTGCTGTCGGCACCGCCGTAATCTTGAAATATATGGGTCCCGAAGCCATTTATGCCTGCCGATGTGCCTCCAAAGCGCATGCTTGTGACCCCTGAGACAACTATGCTTGTTCTAAAACGATATAAAAGGGTGCCTGGAGCCGTTGATTAACGCTTTCAATGCGTATACACGCAACTTGGCGTGCTGAAAACTCGCAAAAATGCACGCCGCACCCTATGGGACCCGTCTGTGGCGGGCGCGAAGCGAAC
>CABUUD010000092.1 GCA_902494585.1 uncultured Collinsella sp.
AGAGTACTGCGGGGTCAGCCCGTGGGAGGCCAGGGCGCCGCTGACCGGTGGACGGCACCGAGCCGCCATTGGGAATGTAGAAGGGGGAGGCCTCGCGGCCTCCCCCTTTTTTGCGTTTGGTCGATATTGGCTAAACGCCTCTATGGCTTAATAGCCTTCTCTATTTGAAGAAAATAAAATGAATGACCAGCGCGATTGCCACGACGGCAATGATCAAGAGCGCGATTTGGAGGCGGTGCTGTTTGCGCCGTCTGTTTGACGATGTAAATATCGATTTCCCCTGCTTAGGCGTCTCGAGATAGCGGGCGGAATGCGTTAGAGTTTGCTTGGGACGGGGCCCTCTACGATGTTGCTTAGTGGGTGTTTGTGTTTGCTCCTGGCTGCATGCGCTGTTTTTGGATAAGGGGGCATCTTTTAGATACACCGGATCGCTCGAGGCGACTCCCATGTGTCTGCGACCCGATTGAGTTTCTTCAAGGGTTTGATAACGATTTCGAGTTACATATTCAGGTTCCGCATCGTTAATGGGCTCTTGGGAAATATGGGGACGATGGTAGCGTATGGGCTGTGAGTAGGCAGAACTATCGTTCTGCAGCGGCTCAAACGAATTGTCGGAGGTCTGATCGTCCATGATGCCCTTAGGTTGTCATTAACAACGAGTATGCGCTCATTGTAAGCCCCCTGCTTCGTTTTGACAGGCGCGTATTTGGTATTCAGGGCTCTGTTCAAATAACCTTAACCTCGTTAAAACCTTAGTCAATCAGACTTAGATATGCTTATAGAAAGAGACTTAAAAAACTTTATAGCAAAATGTATATATACGTAATCGTTGGGCATATATTAGAGCGTCAAACGAAGTCCCTGCCACCTGGAAGATGGCTCGGCAGTCCCTTAAAGGAGTGGTTGTCATGGCAAGCATGGTTCCTTATCGTTCGGTCTTTGGTGTTCGTCCCTCTGCTAGCTCGTTGTTTGATCTCTTTGATGATATGAGCGACCTAGCGAACAGCTCGATTGCCTCTAAGGCGTTCCCCGTTGACGTTGAGGATAAGGGCGATGGCTATGAGGTCAAGGCTTATCTGACCGGCGTCGCCAAGGACGACATCGATGTCGAGCTTAACGAGGGCCGTCTGTCCATTAGCGTGAATGTCGAGGAAGACGAGGAAAACGAGGGTAAGAACTTCCTGCAGAAGGAGTTCAGCTCGTACAGCGCGACGCGTGGTGTGTACCTGAAGGATGCTTCGAGCGAGGGCCTTTCTGCAAAGTACGCTGACGGCATCCTTACCGTTACGGTTCCTAAGATTGTCGAGAAGAAGAACGTTACGAAGATTTCCATCGACTAACGCTATCGGCTATTAGCATCGGTGCCTACGTTAAGGGGGCTGGGAAGTGATTCCCGGCCCCCTTTGTTGTTTACTGTATGGTCACGGGCCGATATTGTCCGGCGGGACGTATCGTGAGTTTATGCAGCCCCTCAACGCGGGTGGCGGTGCTGCCAAGCTCGTTGTCGAGTGTTGCGTCGAGGGAGCTTGCGTAGCTTTTGACGGTCAGGCTTGGGCGATTGTTGTCTTGGCTAATGTGCATCGCGATAAGTTGCTCGGTGCGATCGGTTACCAACGCGCGTGCGGCATCGGCGGCCTGATCGTTGGAGAGATGCCCTTTTACAGACAGGATACGTTCCTGAAGAAAGCGAGGATAGTCGCCTTGACGCAGCATGGTTACATCGTGGTTGCTTTCGAGTGCGAGAATGCGACAGTCCTTGAGCGTATCGATGGCATGCTTCGACAACTCGCCGGTGTCGGTGGCAAAGCCAATTGAATCACCCTGAGCGTCAAACCGGTAGCCGACGGGATTAACGACGTCGTGGGATGTCGAATATGTTTGAATGTGGACTCCGGCAATAGAGAGGGCGTCACCTGGGTCGAATTCCTCGACAGGTAGATGTGCGAGGCTTTCTTTGGACGTGAGCGTTCCTCTGCTGGAAAAGACCGGGCCATTCCAATGCTTGCACCATACCTCAAGCCCCTTGATGTGGTCGCTGTGTTCGTGGGTGACAACAAGGGCGTACACATCGTCTGCCGACAGTCCGAGTTCCGCCATGCGTTTGAGCGTTTCGCGGCGAGACAGTCCGTCATCGACCATAATGAGCCCCTGCGGGCCCTCGATGAGTGTGCAGTTGCCTTTAGAGCCACTGCCGAGGATATGAAGGTGCAGACGAGACATAAGATTCCAAAGGATACAATGGGTGCGGACGAATAGAGGAGGAAGCAAATGCCTACGGTATTTCAGCATTATGGACACCATGCCGTGCCTGGGGTAGTCGATGAGACCCGGACGAGGCAGCAGGCTGCTCCTGTCGTGCTCATGGTATCAGGCGGTGCGGACTCGACGGCACTGCTTCTTATGGCGTGCACATCAAAGCTGGATATCCAAGATGGACGCGGCGTCGCTCCCATTGCTCGCGAGCGCCTGCATGTGCTTCATGTAAACCATCATCTACGAGGTAAGGCGTCCGATGGCGACGAGGCCTTTGTGCGTGAGCTCTGCGCGCAATATGGTTTACCGCTGTGTGTGGAGCACGCTTATTTTGATGGGGAGTCGGGCAATATCGAGGCGGTTGCGCGCGAGGTGCGTTATGCAGCGGCGCGAAGGTATGTGCGCGAGCTGTGCGCCAAGACGGGGGCGCCGAGAACGGCGGCGCGCATCTGTACTGCCCATACCTCTTCGGACCGCGCGGAAACATTTTTGATGAACGCTATTAAGGGGTCGGGCCCAGCTGGGCTCTCGAGCATTCCCCGCCGAAGGAATATCGTGGTGCGTCCCTTGCTCGACCTAACTCATGGCGAGCTTGTGGGCTATCTGCAGGTACATGGTCAGCCATGGCGTGAAGACGAGAGCAACGAGGATGTCTCGTATCTGCGAAACTACGTGCGCCATCGGGTAATGCCAGTGGTGGCACAGCGTAATGCGAGCGTGTGCAAGACGATTGGCGCCGCCTGCGAGATCCTTGGTGACGAAGATGCGTTTCTGTCCCAGCTGTCGGCACAGGCGTTTCGAAGCTGCCTGCGCAAGGAGGCGGCGGGTGCGCTAGTGCTCGATGCCAGACGCCTTGCTGCGGCCGAGGTGGTAATCGCGCGGCGCATCGTGCGACTGGCGATCAAACGCATCGATCCGGACGCTCGTCCAGAGATGCGACATGTGGAGCGAGTCCTTTCCTGCGTTGCCGAGGGCGCAGGCTCGGTCACGCTTCCGGCGGGGATTGACGCACGCGTCGAATTTGGCATGCTGGCGTTTAAGGCTCCGGTGGCTCGCGAGGGCCTGGTCGCGGACTGGGTTACCGTACCCGGTCGTTTGCCGTTGGGCGGGGGACGTATGCTGGTCACAGAACCGATGGCCGTTGAGCCGGGATGCGATATCGTGCGCCGCGCCCGTGAGCTTGCGGCTGCCGGGGAAGTGGCAGCTTTGGTAGACGCGGCTGCCCTGGGTTTTGCCGACAGCGATAGTGAGCGGATCCTGGCGGGCTCGCGTGGCGAGATCCCTGCCGAGGCGCGATTGGCGCGCCTGTGGGTGGACGGTCCCGCACCGGGAGACGTGATGTGCCCGTTAGGAATGAGTGGCCGAAGCAAGAAGGTATCCGACTTGCTAGGAGAGGCTCGCATTCCCGTTTCCGAGCGCGCCGGCGTGCCCATGGTGAGGACGGCGCCGGGAGGTGCCGTGGTGTGGGTCGCCGGAGTTCGCGCGGACGAACGCTTTAAGTGCACGGCGGCGACGCGTGTGGCCTATCTGCTTCGCGTGGTTGACGCGGATTAGCCCCTCGCACCAGCTTTTCTGTGCGGCGTTGACGGTATTCCCGCGCTGATGATGCGCGGGCTGGAAAATATACCCCGTGCGCTGCTAGAATGTGTAGTTCGCGTCCATACGGCGGTGTGTGGGCGATTAAGCACAAGAAAGGGTTGTCATGGCTTCTCAACATCCGGATATCGAGAAGGTTCTGTTTACGCAGGAGGATATCGAAGGTATCGTTTCTCGCCTGGGCGAGGAGATTACGCGCGACTACGCTGGTAAGGATCTGGTGTTGATCGCGGTCCTGCGCGGCGCCGTTGTCTTTATGGGCGACCTGATGCGCAAGATCGAGCTGCCGACCAACATCGATTTCATGGCTGTTTCGAGCTATGGCGACGGTGTGAAGTCTTCGGGCATCGTGCGTATCATTAAGGACCTGGATATCGACATCCGGGGTCGCGACGTGCTGATCGTCGAGGACATTCTGGACTCGGGCCTGACCCTCAAGTACCTGATGAAGAACCTTGAGAGCCGCAAGCCCGCCTCGCTGGAGGTCGCTGCCTTCCTGTGGAAGGACGTTGAGGACCGCACCTCGGCCATCACGCCCAAGTATGTTGGAACCCATTGCCCCGATGCCTTTGTGGTGGGCTACGGCCTCGACTATGCCGAGCGCTATCGCAACCTTCCGTATCTGGGCATTTTGAAACCGGAGGTTTATTCGTAAGATGCCCGACGACCGTAACGACAACAATTCCCAGACTCCCCGGGAGCCTAAGATCCCGGGGATGCCCGGAGGCAAGAAGCCCACGCGTACGGGCTGGCTGTATTTTCTTTTGGCTTGCGCGCTTCTGGGCTATGCCTTCTTTAATATGGGATCCGGTTTTGCCAGCTCCAGCAATACCGTTAAGCTCGCGACGAGCGAGATGGTCAGCGCCATTAAGCAGGATCGCGTCGAAGATTTGACCTATACGGTTCAAGACGGAAGCGTGGCGGGTCATTACTGGAAGACAAAAAAGGACAAGGGCGATACGAGCGAGCTCAAGAGCTTTTCCTCGACCTATGTCGGCTCCGATTCGCTTGCCGAGCTTATGGCGGAGCACCCCGACACCAAGTATATCGTCAACACCAACGACCCCGATTTTTGGGGCGACTTGGCGATGAGCGTGCTGCCGACGATCGCCCTGATCGCCATCATGTTCTACTTTATGCGCCAGATGATGGGCGCCAATAACAGGAACATGCAGTTTGGCAAGGCCAATGCCAAGACCAACGAGGCTACGCGTCCCAAGGTTAAGTTCGAGGACGTGGCCGGCGTGGACGAGGCCGTCGAGGAGCTCGAGGAGATCCGCGACTTCCTAAGCGATCCGGACCGCTATCGCAAACTGGGTGCCAAGATCCCGCGCGGCGTTTTGCTGGTGGGCCCTCCGGGTACCGGTAAGACGCTGCTGGCCAAGGCCGTTGCCGGCGAGGCGGGCGTGCCGTTCTTTAGCATCTCTGGTTCTGACTTTGTCGAGATGTTCGTGGGTGTCGGTGCCAGCCGCGTGCGCGACCTCTTTAAGGAGGCCAAGTCTCAGGCTCCGTCGATCATCTTTATTGACGAGATCGATGCCGTGGGACGTCAGCGCGGAGCCGGTCTGGGCGGCGGCCACGACGAGCGCGAGCAGACGCTCAACCAGCTGCTGGTCGAGATGGACGGTTTTGAAGAAAGCGAGTCGGTCATCCTGATCGCCGCAACCAACCGCCCCGATATTCTGGATCCGGCATTGCTGCGCCCCGGTCGTTTTGACCGCCAGGTCACGGTCGACCGTCCGGACGTAAAGGGCCGCGAGCAGATCTTGCGCGTGCATGCCGAGAATAAGCCGATGGACGAGGACGTTAAGTTTGAGAAACTCGCCCAGATGACCGTTGGCTTTACCGGTGCCGATCTGGCAAACCTGCTCAACGAGTCTGCGCTGCTGGCCGCTCGTCGTCATCGTTCCGTGATCTCGATGGACGAGGTCGAGGAGTCGATGGAGCGCGTGATTGCCGGACCGCAACGCAAGGGTCGCGTGATGACCGAAGCCGAGCGCACCACGATTGCCTACCACGAGAGCGGTCACGCCCTGGTGGGTCACATCTTGGAGCACTCCGACCCGGTTCATAAGATTTCGATTGTCAGCCGCGGCCAGGCTCTGGGCTACACGTTGCAGCTTCCACAGGAGGATCACTTCCTCAAGACCAAGAACGAGATGCTCGACGAGCTCGCCGTGTTCTTGGGCGGCCGCGTTGCCGAGGAGCTCATGTGCGATGACATCACGTCGGGCGCGAGCAACGACCTGGAGCGCGCGACCAAGATGGCACGCGAGATGGTTACGCGTTTGGGCATGAGCGAGGAGCTGGGCACGCAGGTGTTTGGCGAGGCACAGCATCAGGTGTTCCTTGGTCGCGATTACGCCGATCACCAGGATTACTCCGAGGAGACGGCACGCCGCATCGATATCGAGGTTCAGCGCATCATGCGCGAAGCCCATCGCCGTGCGGTCGAGATTCTGGATGCCCGTCGCGATCAACTCGATCTGATGGCGAAGGTGCTGCTTGAGCGCGAGACCGTCGAGGGCGATGCCGTGAACGCCCTGCTCGACAACGAGTGGGATGCCTACCTTGAGCGCGAGGGCGATATCCTGGCGGCCAAGGAGGAGCGCAATGCCAAGGCGGCCGGCATGCCGACCAAAAAGCGCATGCCTCGTATGAGCGAGGAGGAGCTGGCGGCTGATGCCGCAGCTTTTGCGCAGGCGGCCATGCAGGAGGATGCCGAAGCCGCATCCGATGTTGATGGCGATAGCCATGTCGTCAACGCCGATGCCGACACCGACAAATAGTCCTTCTAACGAAAGCCTCCGCGGGGAAACCTGCGGAGGCCTTTTCTTTTGAGCGATATGGGGCCATCTGTTGATTGGGGACAGACTTAAATGAGCGTTTTCACGCATTTAAGTCTGTCCCCAATGAACATTACTGCGGCGCTTTGCCCGACTAAAGCGTACAATAGCGCCTATGCGAAAGGGGAACAGATGATCAACGAAACTATGTATGCTCGCGGTGCGGAAAGCTCCATCATCCGCGAGATCTTTAGCTATGGTCTTGAGCGCAAGGCACAGATCGGTGCGGAGAACGTATTCGATTTTTCGCTGGGCAACCCGAGTGTTCCGGCGCCCGCTGCCGTGGCGGAGTCCATTAAGAAGGCCTTGGAGCTGCCGAGTGACCAGCTGCACGGCTACACTCCCGCACCGGGCCTGCCGCAATGTCGAGCAGCTGTCGCCGAATCGCTCAACCGTCGCTTTGGCACGAGCTATGAGGGCAAGGACGTCTTTATGACGGTGGGTGCCGCGGCTTCGCTCACCTGCACGCTCAACGCCGTTACGAACCCGGGCGACGAGGTTATTGTTATCGCCCCGTACTTTCCGGAGTATCGCGTTTGGATTGAGAAGGCCGGCTGTACGTGTGTTGAGGCGCTCGCCGATGAAGATACGTTCCAGCTGAGCGTGGACAACGTGCTCAAGGCGATCAGCGATAAGACGGC
>CABUUD010000093.1 GCA_902494585.1 uncultured Collinsella sp.
CGAGCGCTCGGCGAGGACGCGGCGCGCGCCGCACATGTCTCGTCGACTAAGTCGATGACGGGGCACATGATCGGTGCCACGGGGGCCATCGAGGTCATGGCCTGCGCCATGGCGCTCGAGCAGGGCGTGGTGCCCCCGACCATTAACTACCACACGCCCGATCCCGCCTGCGATCTTGACTACACGCCCAATCGCGCGGTTCGCGCCGACCTTACCTGGGCGCTTTCGACCAACCTGGGCTTTGGCGGGCACAACGCCGCCATCGCGCTGCGTAGATATACGAGGAGCTAGAGCATGGATTCCAAAAGACTTGCCGAGATAGCCGATGTTATGGAGGACCGCGGCCTCACGCGCGTGCGTGTTGAAGAGCCCGATGGCACCGCGGTCGAACTCGAGCGCGCGAGCGCCGCGCAGCCGGTTGCCATGCCCATGCCGAGCGCCATGGCCGCTCCGGTTGCGGCTCCTGCAGCTATGCCCGCCGCGCCGGAACCCACCGCGCAGACACCTGCCGCCGCGCCGGAGCCTAAGGGCACCGAGGTGACCGCTCCCATGGTCGGCGTTTTCTATGCTGCCCCGGCGCCGGGCGACGAGCCGTTTGTGCACGTGGGCTCCAAGGTCAAGGCCGGTGAGACCCTCTGCATCATCGAGGCCATGAAGGTTCTCAACGAGGTGACGGCCGAGGCAGACGGCGAGGTGCTCGAGATCTGCGTGGCCGACGGCGACCTCGTGGAGTTTGGCAGCTGCCTCATGAGGATCGGATAGGTGATATCCATGAACAAAGAAGAGCTCAAGAAGCTGTTGCCGCATCGCGAACCGATGCTTTTGCTCGACGAAGCCGAGCTGGTGGGCGACGAGGCCCACGGCAAGATCACGATTACGGGCGACGAGTACTTTTTGCAGGGGCATTTTCCGGGAAACCCGGTCGTCCCCGGCGTGATTCAGTGCGAGATGCTCGCCCAAAACTGTTGCGTGCTGCTGATGGGCGATGAGGAGGCGCGCGGCGCGACGCCGTTCTACACGAGTCTGGACAAGGTGCGCTTTAAGCGTCCGGTGCGCCCGGGCGACACGGTGGATCTGGTGTGCTCCATCACGCGTGCGCGCGGGCCGTTCCGCTTTGCGACGGGTACTGCGAGCGTCAACGGTGAGGTTTGCTGTCGCGCCGATATGTCTTTTGCACTCATGCACGAAAGTTAAGGAAGGCTTCATGTTCGACAAAGTGCTCATCGCCAACCGCGGCGAAGTCGCGGTCCGTGTTATCCGCGCGTGCCGCGATATGGGCATCAAGACCGTCGCCGTTTATTCCACGGCCGATGCGGACGCGCTGCACGTGCAGCTTGCCGATGAGGCGTATTGCATCGGCGGCCCGCGTCTTGCCGAGAGCTACCTCAACGACGATGCCGTGCTCACCTGTGCCGTAAAGTCGGGAGCTAAGGCAATTCATCCCGGCTATGGCTTTTTCTCCGAGAAGGCGAGCTTCGTGCGCGACTGCGACAAGTATGGCCTGGCGTTTGTCGGTCCTTCGGCCGGGGTGATCGACAGCATGGGCGACAAGGACGCCGCGCGTCGAACGGCCGCCGCGGCGGGCGTGCCCATCGTGCCGGGCTGCGATTTGCTCAAAAGCCCCGAGGAGGCGACGGCCGAGGCCGAGCGCATTGGCTGCCCCGTGCTCATCAAGGCGCGTGCAGGTGGCGGCGGTCGCGGTATTCGCAAGGTCGAGCGCGTGGAAGACGCGGCAAAGGCCTTTACTGAAGCACGCGCCGAGGGCGAGGCCGTTTTTGGCGACGGCGAGTGCTACATGGAGAAGTTCGTCGCGCCGGCGCACCACGTTGAGGTGCAGATTATGGCCGATAAGCAGGGCCATGTGTTTTCGCTCGGCGAGCGCGAGTGCTCGGTGCAGCGCCGCAACCAAAAGCTGATCGAGGAGAGCCCCGCGCCATGCCTCGACGGACGCGACGACATTCGTGCTCGCATGCACGAGGCAGCGCGTGACCTGGCTCGTGCCGTCGGCTACGAAGGAGCCGGTACCATCGAGTTCCTGTATTCGGATGACGGCAATTTCTACTTTATGGAAATGAACACGCGCTTGCAGGTGGAGCATCCGGTTACGGAGTTTGTGACCGATACCGACTTGGTCAAGTGGCAGCTGCGCGTGGCAGCCGGCCAGCCTCTGCCCTTTGAGCAGGAGGACATGCCGGTTCGCAACCACGCCATGGAGTGCCGCATCAATGCCGAAACGCCGGACTTTCTGCCGTCATGCGGAACGGTCACCGCGTTGCGTGTGCCGGGTGGTCCGCGCGTGCGCTGGGATTCCGCCATGTTTACCGGTGCGAAAGTTCCGCCGTACTACGACTCCATGCTCGGCAAGCTCATCGTGTGTGCGCCCACGCGTGACGGCGCCATTCGCAAGATGCGCTCGGCCCTGGGCGAGCTCGTGATTGAAGGCGTGAGCGAAAACAGCGAGCTTCAGCTCGACGTGCTGGCAAACGACGAGTTCTTGTCGGGCATGTACCACACCGATCTGATGGGGCATCTCTATGCTGATGAATAGAAAAGCGAAGACGGTCAACGTCCTCGAGGGGCCGATGACCGAGTCGTGCGCCGAGTTTCCCGCGCGCCACGTGTTTATCAAGTGCCCGGAGTGCCGCCGTGTGATCGATGAGGCGCGCCTGCGCGACAACCTCGAGGTCTGCCCTCGTTGCGGCAAACACTTTCGCGTGAGCGGTCGCGCGCGCATGCGCATGACGGTCGACGAGGGCACGTTTGAGGAATGGGATGCCAATCTGGCGTCGGAGGACTTCCTCTCGTTTCCCGGTTATGCCGACAAGCTCAAGAGCACTGGCGAGCGTTCGGGCGAGCGCGATGCCGTCGTGTGCGGCAGGGGCAAAATTTGTGGCTGCGATACGGCGCTCTTCTTTATGGATGCCAACTTTATGATGGGCTCGATGGGCTCGGTGGTGGGCGAGAAGATCTGCCGTACGTTTGAGCGCGCGACCGACCTGGCGCTGCCGGTTGTCGGCTTTACCGTTTCGGGTGGCGCCCGCATGCAGGAGGGCGTGACATCGCTTATGCAGATGGCCAAGATTTCTGCGGCGGTTAGGCGCCACAGCGAGGCGGGCGGTCTGTATATCACGGTGCTCACCGACCCCACGACCGGAGGCGTAACCGCGAGCTTTGCCATGGAGGGCGATATTATCCTGGCCGAGCCCGATGCCCTGACGGCATTTGCCGGCCCGCGCGTGATCGAGCAGAACATGCACAAGCGCCTGCCCAAGGGATTCCAGCGCTCCGAGTTTTTGTTGGAGCACGGCTTTTGCGATGCCGTTGTTCCGCGTGGCGAGATTGCGCTCACGGTAGGCGAGCTGCTGGCACTGCACGAAGGGCACGCGCCCGGCCTGGGGGCACCGCATGAGATCGTGCATACGGGTCGTCGCGGCAAAAAGCTGGGACACTTGTTCAAGCGCTCGGCCGTACCAAAAACCGCGCTCGAGATTGTCAAGCAGACCCGCTCGGCAGATCGCGCCACGGCAGGTGAGATGATCTCGCTGGGCCTGGATGGATTTGTGGAGCTGCATGGCGACCGTTACTTTGGTGATGACGCCGCCGTGGTGGGTGGCATTGGCTGGAAAGACGGACGTCCTGTGACGGTTATCGCCATCGAGCGCGGCACCACGACCAAAGAGCGCATGCGTCGCAACTTTGGTATGGCACATCCCGAGGGCTACCGCAAGGCACGTCGCCTGATGCACCAAGCCGAGAAATTTGGTCGGCCGGTTCTGTGCCTGGTTGATACTTCGGGCGCGTTTTGCGGCATCGGTGCCGAGGAGCGCGGCCAGGGCGAGGCGATTGCCCAGAATCTCATGGAGATGAGCGGCCTTAAGACGCCGATTGTCTCGGTGGTGACAGGCGAGGGCGGCTCTGGTGGCGCACTGGCACTGTCCGTGGCCGACCGCATCCTGATGCTCTCGAGCTCGGCCTATTCGGTCGTGAGCCCCGAGGCCTGTGCGTCGATTCTGTGGAAGGATACCGAGCGCGCGAATGAGGCCGCCGAGGCGCTTAAGCTCACGGCCCCCGATTTGTTGGCGCTCGGCATCATCGACGGCATTGTTGATGATAGGGGCCTGTCGCATGAGGAGATCGCCGGTGCCGTCATGTCCTCGGCATTTGATGCCTTCGATACGCTTGGGCGGCTCGACGGCGCGACCCTCACAAACCTCCGCTACGAAAAGTACCGCGCAATCGGTCAGTACCGTACGATGTGATAAAGGGACAACCCACATGTCACATTGGGAAAGGCGTTCCATGCCACAAGTTTCTAACACCTCGTTTACAACGACGGTTTCATCAAACGCCATGGCCGTGGTGGACTATCTGTCCAAAAGCATGATGTCGGCGCTGCCGTTTATTGTCTGCGCGGCGTTGTTCCGCACCGTCGCCGTCATTATGGGCGAAGGCATGCTGGGCCTGTGGTCTGCCGATTCCGAAATCTATCGCCTGTTCTACAGTTGGCTCTATAACGCCGGCTACTACTTTTTGCCCGTTTATCTTGGTTGGGCGGCCGCCCGCCAGCTCGGTTGCTCGGAGCAGCTGGGCATGATGCTGGGCGGCGTATTGATTGCGCCCGATCTGCTTAAGCTCGTCGATGCCGCATCGACGACGGGGGCATCGATGACTTCCGTGTATGGCCTGCTTCCCGCGCCGGTCAACGATTACACGACGACTGTTATTCCGGTTCTCATCTCGGTGCCCGTGCTATGGCGAGTGGAGTGTTTCTTTTCGCGCGTTATCCCTAAGGCCGTGGCGTTTTCGTTCGTTCCGTTTGCGACCATGCTTGTCATGGTTCCGGTTTCGCTGTGTATTACGGCACCGGCGGGCAGCTATCTGGGCATGCTGTTGGGCCAGCTTATGTTTATGCTTGGCAATTCCGGTGGCATCGTGTCGCTGCTCACGCTCATGGGGCTTGCCGCGGGCTGGGAGTTCCTTAAGATCGCGGGCGTCAGCAACGTCGTCCTATCGCTCGCCTATGCGCAGTTTATGAGTGTGGGAACGGATTCGTGCATCCTGATCGCCGCGACGATGGCAACGTTCGCCGTTTGGGGCATGCCTTTTGGCGCGTCGCTCCGCGTTGCGGATAAGGACGAGAAGGCGCTCATGCTGGGCTATTCGATCTCGGGCGTGCTTGGCGGCGTAAGCGAGCCGGCGCTGTACGGTTGCGGCTTTAAATATGGCAGGTGCCTGACGTGCATGGCCATTGGCGGCGCCGTCGGAGGCCTTGTTGCGGCCGTGGGCCACGTTACGGCCTATACCATCGGCATGACGAATGTCCTCATGGTCATTGGTTTTGCCACGGGCGGTATCTCGAACCTGCTGTGGTGCTGCGCTGCCGGCGGTGTGTCATTTGCGGTGTCTGCGGCGCTGAGCTACTGCTTTGGTGTGGTGCCGACGAAGGAACAGGCGACGGAGGACGGAGCCGATTCGCCCGAAACAGTGGCGAGCGCTGCTGAAGTAAGCGCATAAACCTGTGCGACAAAAGGACGATTCTTTTGTCATGCTCCAAGGCCGTGGCCCGTGCGGGCTGCGGCCTCTTTGTATCTGGGAGACAAAGTGGCTACACTACAATCCGTTTGAGCAATGGATATATAGGTAGAACCGTGGGGGCGGATGTAGATGGTCGAGTGGATTGTTAAGCGCGCACAGGGCGATCGTGCGCGTGTGGGCACGTTGACGGGCGTGGTGTGTATTCTCGCCAATGTGGCACTATGCGCTGCGAAGGGCGTAATTGGCGTGCTGTCGGGATCGGTTTCGATCGTGGCGGATGCCATGAACAACCTGTCCGATGCCAGCTCGAATATCGTGAGCGTGCTGGGCTTTAAGCTGGCGAGCAAGCCGGCCGACCCCGAGCATCCTTACGGCCACGGTCGCTACGAGTATCTCTCGGGTCTGGTCGTGGCTGCACTCGTGCTGCTGATCGGCCTTGAGCTTATCAAATCCTCGTTTGAGCGCATCATCCACCCCGAACCTGTCGAGTTCTCGCTTGCCCTGGTGGCGGTCCTGGCGCTTTCGATGGTCGTAAAGCTCTGGATGGCGGCCCTCAACCAAAAGCTCGGTGACCGCATTGAGTCCGAGACGCTGCATGCGACCGCGCAGGATTCCAAGAACGATGTCCTTGCCACAGGCGCCGTGCTGGCGTGCGCGATTGTTTCCCAGGTGACGCATATCAATCTTGATGCATGGGTCGGCCTTGCCGTTGGCGCCTATATTGGCTGGAGCGGTTTTGAACTCATCCAGGATACGGTGAGCCCGCTTTTGGGCCAGACGCCCGATCCTAAGCTGGTCAAGCACATTCGAGACAAGATCATGAGCTACCCCGGCGTTTTGGGCGTTCACGACCTTATGGTTCACGATTATGGTCCGGGCAGGAAGTTCGCAAGCGCTCACGCTGAGATGGCAGCCGAGGCAAGCCCGCTGGAAAGTCACGACACGCTCGATAACATCGAGCAGTCGTTTAGGAACGAAGACGGCATGATTGTCACACTTCACTACGACCCCATCGTGACCGATGACCCCAAGCTGGCGAGCATGCGCTTGCGCATTCACGCCATGGCTCAGGAGATCGATAGCCGCCTCTCGATTCATGACCTGCGCTGTGTGCCGGGTCCTACGCACACCAACGTGATCTTTGACTGTGTGCGTCCCTCGGATCTGCAGATGAGTGCCGAAGACGTAAAACACGCGTTGGCACAACGGGTCGAATCGGAATATCCCAAGTCGATTGCCAAGATTACGATCGACGAAGACTACGTAGGGCATACCCACGAGTAGGCCGCGCCGGCAAAGCAAGTTATGCAGAAGGGGAGAGCATGAAGCGCCTATACCTACTCCGCCACGGTCAGACGGAGTTCAACGTCAAAAAGCTGGTCCAGGGTCGCTGCGATTCACCGCTTACCGATCTGGGTCGTCAGCAGGCGCAGGCAGCGGCCACATGGCTCAAGGCCCACGGCGTCGTCCCCGACAAAGTGGTCTCCTCCCCTTTGGGCCGAGCCATGGCCACGGCAAGCCTCGTCGCAACCGAGCTCCTCGGCACAGACGCTGACGTTGAGCCCTGCGAAGGCATTATCGAGCGCTGCTACGGCTCCTTCGAAGAAGGCCCGCACGGCGCGCTGCCCACCGACGTCTGGGATCCGGGCGAGGACCTGGTCCCCTTCGGAGGAGAAGGAAGCCAGGCGCTGCAAGAACGTATGGTGGATGCGCTTACCAATATCATGGGCTCCGAGGGCATCGAAACCCTTCTAGCAGTAAGCCACGGCAGCGCCAGCCGCCAATTCATCAA
>CABUUD010000094.1 GCA_902494585.1 uncultured Collinsella sp.
AGGCGAAACTGTCACGGTGCCGCGCGCTGCGAGCCCCGACGGCCAGACGGTAACTGTCTCGCGCGGCGCCACGGCCAGTCCCAACGGTGAAACGGTGACCGTTTCTCGTGGGGGCGCACATGCTGCCGCTGCATCTGCCTCGCCTTTTGTTGCGGAGAATGCGACGGTTGTCTCGAATGACGGGCAGCAGTTTATTATTCATTTGGGACAGGTCATTGGCCATGGCGGTCAATCTACCATTGTTGCCGCCGAGCGGGTGAGCGATGGTTTGGCATGCGTTGCCAAGGTCTTTAAGCCTCTTGTGGGCGCCGAGCGTTCGGCATATCAAAAGGTGGTAAGCGCCGTAATGGGGCTTAATGGCCGCCCCGTGTCTCAAACGCATCTGCTGCCCATCTTTGCCTATCTGCACCAGGGCCTGAGCGTGACCGAAGTGGGTGCTGCGGCTCCTCAGCTGTGGGATGTTTCCATTACGCCGCTGGCCACATGCCTTTTTGATCGTCCCCGTAGCAAGAATATGGTTAAGAGCCGCGTGATTCCCGAGCTCAGCCAGGCAATCGAGTTGCTCCATACCGAGCTTGGCATTGTCCATCGTGACATTAAGCCGCAGAACGTCTACCTGTACGACAAACAGATCGTGCTCGGAGATTATGGCTCCGCCCGCTCGCTTGCCGGATTTGACAGCCGACTGACGAACACCATGACGCGCTCCGACGGCTACACGCCCGGTCGTGGCGGCATGGTCGACCCTCGTAACGACTGGTATTCGTTTGGCTACACGATCTGGACGCTCTACGAAAACAATGTCCATCCGCTGCAGGAGTTCATAAGCGACAATACGCTTTCCGATCGCCAAGAGACGGGCGAGCCTGCAGACTTCAACCATCCGGAAGATGCGACCTTGGGGAACCTGCTCAAGGGTTTGACGTTTGAGCTATCGGGCGAGCGCTTTGGCTACGAAGAGGTCAAAGACTGGATGGCCGACCCAGAACATTTCTATCGCAAACTTCCCACCATGGATGCCGGTAGCGCACGCAAACCTTACGAGTTTGCCGGCAAGCTGTATAGCGATCCGGTGTTGCTCGCTCGCACGCTGTCCTCCAATTGGGACGAGGCCAAGCTTCGCATGAGCCAGCAGCAGCTCGAAAACCTGATGGGCGACTGGGGTGAAAATGACCTTCAGACCAGGATTCACCAGTTGGTCGAAGAGGATATCCAGACAGCGTCCAATCCCGACCTGGCCCTTGCTTGCGTAATCTATGAGATGTCCAACGGCAAGATTATGTCGTGGCGCGGCGAGGATGTCTCGCTCACCGATGCGAGCGATGCCCTTCCGGCACGCATCGCCAAGATGGATGTCACCGAAATTGATCGCTACGCCGTTCTGTCCGGTCTCGACGGGTCAAAATCGTCAGGCGTGCTGCCCTCGGGATTCTTATCCCGCATTCTTTCTCAAGACAACGATTTCAACGATGAACGCGCAAAGCTTGCTGCCGATATTCATGAACTCGAAAAGTTGGCGCTGCACTCGAGTGATCCTCATTTCGCTGCTTGTTTATTCAAGGGGTTGCTGACGCGCAACGAGGAGAAAAGTTCTGCTGCTCAGACGGTGCTTATGTCGGTTGTTAATCGTCCGGCGGCGTTTTTTGGCGTTTGCTCGTCGGCTCACAAGCTGGATGAATTCTTGCTCAATTTTGCGGGCGTTTCTGAGATGGCGGCAATTATCTCGGCTCGAGATGCGGCAACTTCGCACGGAGCCGTCGATATAGATGTCGTGATCGATTATATGGATAAGGTCGCGGTCAATAAGAAAGCGGTGCGCGCGTTTTATCGAAAGTTTGGTAGCTATGCTGCTTGGCTGTGGCTTGCCGCCCACACCGACCTCTACGACTCGGCCCAAGGCTCTGTGGGCGAGGCGGTTAAAATTGCCCTGCTCGGATTGAATCCGCCGGCAAACACTGCCGTTTCCATGCTCATCCAGGCTGGTTCCAACGCGCGTCTTGAGGGAATCAAGCTTCGGGAAGATATGGAGCTCACGCCTGTTCCGTATGTGAACGGCTGGGAAGTCGACGGAAAGCACGGAACGCGCCCCTGCACGCGCAATGCGCTGTTTTGCGCTCAGGTCGGCGACGATGCCGTGCCACGCGGCTATGTGGCCGAGCTTATATCCCAAGGCGTTGACGAGCGGTTGCTCGCGGCTCGCGGCGTAAGGCTTCTTGCAGATGAAAGCTTGATCTCCTCTGCCGAATATGCTGAGTTCCTCGAGGATAGCCGCGGTGTTGCAGACGGCTCCTTAAAGGCCGCTATCGAGCAGGATACACGCGATTACGGTGTCGTTGAGGGTATTGCCGATAGCGATGCTCGCGCTGCTGCCATAAAGAAGGAGCAGCGGGGTGTTTTGATGTACACCGTTCTTGTGGCGCTTCTTTACTGCATCCTTATCATGTGCTCCCGTGGTGCCTTTGGTCAGCTGATTGTTTCTTGGGGTTCGTTTGGTCCGCTTGCGGGCATTTTCCTGGCGGTTGCGTTTATTGGCTGCTTTGGTTTTCTCGCTCTCAATCTTCTGCGCTCTTATTCGGCCGCCGATCGTGTTAGCGCGCTTAGGAACGATATCGATGCCAATTCGGATGCGCTTGAACGATATTTGCTCCAGCTCGTTGAGTTTGCCGATCGTAAGGGGCAGGTTTTTGAGGAGCTTGCGATGTCGGCAGACGACAAGCCTCTTGCTCAGGTCGGTTCGCTTGCATTTTCAAGTGGTCGTGCGCCGGCGGCGTTTTACATGGATCCGCAGTTGATGGACAGACTGGGACGCTATGCTGGCCGCTTGGTCGTTTTCGTTTCGCTTGTCACCAGCGCCTTTGGGTTTATGGGAACGATGTTTGTTGATGGCGACACGTTTACCAAGCTTGACGTGGTAATGGCGATTCTCATCGGTGGTATGACGGTCATGCTTCTCTTTGGAGACGATGCTCACCCCGGTAGTGCAAAGTCGATTCGCACCTGGCTTTTCTCTTGGATCCTGCCGATCGTCATCGAGTTTTTCCTCTGGGGTATCGTGACCATTGCACAGCTGCTTAGCATCTTCGGATTTATTGTGATGCTGATTGGCTTTGGAATCTGCGCATTCTTCTTCTACCTTTTCCTTTCCGCCTAATCGAGCGGGTCGTTCTTTTCATGAACTGTTTTGGGTCGCCAAGGAGGGTTTCTGACTCCTTGGTGACCTGTTAATTTTGATAAACGTTAGGAGCATGGTATGCCCACGCTACGACTGGGGAATCTTTTTTCGGATTCCAATAATGGTCGCCAGCAGCGACCGATGGTGCCTCGACCGCAGGTTCCCAATACACCGCAACGCAATGACGGCCTCCATGGCACCGAGCGACGCGCCATGGCTGCCTTTGATGACATGTTGGGTATTGAGAACGTGGCGTCTCAACGCGGCTCTCAAACAAATACACACTCGCGTTCGAACATGGCTCAGCGTGAGATTCGAAACGACGTGGTGATCAATGAGGGCTTGGGCTCGTACGATGGGCGTCCATGTTCTATTAGGATTTACGAGAACCACCTTGAGATTATCGCCAAGCGTGAGGGGTCAACGCTCGATAACCATTCTGTGGTCAAGTCGCTCGTTCCAGGCTTGGGTCATAGCAAGGCGGTGGCGGGCAGGCTTTTCGCTCCGGGCAATTCCAATCCGCCGATTATCATCCCCTTTAATTCGCTGAGCGGGTTTCAAGAAGTGAGCGGCTTTATGCCCACGTTCGTCTTTAACCGGCGTAATCCTCAGACCAGAAAGATGGAGACGCACACTATCAAGACGGTGACCAGGGAGTTTGGGTATGCGCTTAACCGCTATGCCCAGACACACTTCCATTACTAATAGATAAAGGCAAAACATATGGCAAACGATAAACAGCAAGAAGGCTTGTCGGCGCAAGAGCGTCTCGCGCGTCTTTATAGCGCTCGTGCTGAGGGACAGCAGGAGGACGCGACATCGTTCGCGGGTGAGACTGCGGGAGCGTCCATTTCGTCAGAAGTACCGCAGGCTCAAACGGTTTCTACTCAGGAGCGTCTCGACCGTCTGCGTGCGCGACGCGCCGGCGTGCCTCTTCCGGGCGATCCGGAGGCGGCTACTCCGGTAAACAACGAGGGTGCGAATCGTCCTCGCTTTAACATCAATCTTTCGCGCATCGTGGACGCGATTCCCACCATTGTTCGGTTTTTCCCACTGCGTATTTTTACGGTTTGGGGACTCTGCTCGGTCTGGTACCGCATGTACTTGAACGTTGGCGGAGACGATGTGTTGCATACGGGGCTTCCGGCGCCGGGGTATAGCGCATTCAATCCATTCGCTCTGGGTGCTGTTGTATTCATTGGTCTTCTCGTGGTTTTGACGGAAATCATTGCCGGCCCGTTGAGTATGATCATTAAGCAACTGATCATCGGCGCCACGTATTTCTTCCGCGGTTCCGCCGCCACCCGCGAGGCCCGCGACCGCGCCCACGCCAACTTCAGCCTGCGCCGGCTTGTCACCGAGACGGTCCGCGGCTACCACAGCGGCTACTCCGTCTTCGGCTCCATGGCCCGCGCCGCCCGCGGCGCCCGCAACAGCGCCTCCACGCTCGACTACGGCGTCGGGGCCTTCACGGGTGAGGACCCCAGCGCTCCCGTCTACGACGACGGCCTGGGCGACCGCCCCTCGCGAATGGAGCTCACCGACGACGCGGCGTCGAGGATCTGGGACCTGTACTACCCGGCCTACGGCGCCGAGGGCCCCATGTCCAACCTGCACGAGGCGCTCGCCGCGGGCGACCCGCAGGACTACACGACCCTGATGAGCCTCGCCCTCAACGTGGCGGAGTGGTGCGAGCAAAACGGCACGCCCGACACCCACGGCTGGTTCGACGACCCCGCCTACCCGGGCGACTACGTCGACGCCGGCACGTTCTACCTCATGGCGTACTCGTTCTGGGAGCGGGCGGCCGAGGCGCGGCGCGTGGGGCCGATCGAGCCGCTCGCGGACGACATGAGCCGCTTCGTCCTGCGCCACCTGAGCGACTGGTCGCGCGAGAACGCCCATGCCTACCGCTGGCGCGGCGACTGGCGCGATGCTGACTACTTCGACAAGGACCGCCTGTAGGCGGCGGAGGGGGAAACACGGATGGCAATTAATCAGAACGGGTCTGGCCGCGGGGGCGCCGGGTCCAACGGATCGGATGTCAACGATATCGTGAACCGCCTGGGCGGTCCGCGCGTGGTGATCGTTCTTGCCGTGGTGGTGGTCATCGCCATTGTGGCGGTCACGTCCATCACAAGCGGCATCTCCGACACCAATCGGCAGACCGAGCAGCGCTCCGAGGCCAAACAACAGCAAGAAGACGAGGCGGCGCGCGCTCAGCGTAAAAAGGAAAAAGAAGAGCGCCATCAGGAAGAAGCGAAAAAGGCCACAGCGCTTACGCTCGATGAAATTACGGACGAGGCGCTACGCTCGGACTTAGCGCTCGATGCAGATGAGGACGGCAATAATTCGCAAGAGACTGCGGATGAAGCTAGGTCAATCGACGTCGAGTCATTTGATTCGCTTCCGCTGCTGGCCAACTTTCACAACATCACGACGTTTGGCATCGGTGACTACGACAGCGAAAGCTACGACATAAGCTCCATTAGCAATATCACTCATCTGTCCATTGGCGACTGCTCGGTGCCTCAGGTTGATCTCACACGTTTTCCTCAGCTACAGCGCGTTACCATAAACAGGCTCGAGAGCCCCGTCGATACCTTGAATGTCAAAAACATGTCCTCGTTGACGAACGTCCAGATCGAAGGCCTTGATGGCAGCATTGGGACACTTGACCTGTCGGGTGATGTGAACCTCGAGGTTCTGAAGATCGGTTGCAGAGTCGAAACGCTCAATCTGTGCGGGGCAGGCAGGGAAGATGCCTTCCATTTCACTTTTACACCCAATTGTGTTGGCAAGATCTTGTACGACAGCGACACGAGCAGCAGCCTGGTCGAGTTTTTGCAAAAAATGAGCAGTGACTACGGCTACACCATGGAGCAGCAGTGACGCTGCATTCAAGTGAGGAGAAGCAGTATGGCGAACTTTAAGCCCGACATGTCTTGGCGGGATAACGAACGGGTACAGCGTGTGACCGAGCAGCCTTCGGGCGGGGCTCATGAGCGGGCTGCCGAGACGCCGGATGTGCGGGTGAATATGCGTCCGAACGGGCAGGCAACCGAACAGTCTGCTGGGCAGGCGCAGCAGACGCCGGGGCGTTCGACAAGTCGGATCCCTCGCCCTGCCAGCCAGCCGAATGGACAGGCGGCTGAACGTGCAAATGAAGCCGTCTCTCGTTTGGGCGGCGTTCGCGCCCTGGTAGTGCTTGCGGCGGTTGTGGTCATAGGCGCGGTTGCCGTTTTCTCCGTGATTGGCGGCGTCGGTGACGTGCAAGGCGGCGGGGGAGCCTCGTCGAGCGTCTCTAAAGAGTCGAGCTCAACTGACGCCTCTGGCTCCGAGACCAAGAAAGAAAAAGGTCTCGTCGATGTTGATGCGATCTCGGATGATACGCTGCACGGGCTGCTTGCCGACTACGATAACGATGACGATGGCCAGCTGACCGCCAAGGAGACTCAGTGCATCACGAGGCTGGTCGTGACCGACGAGGTGACGGATTTCACGCCCATTAGCAAGCTGGACAAGCTCGATACGCTCGGCATCAATACCCTGAGCGCCAAGAGTGCGGACTTTAGCGAGCTCGAGGCACTTGAGGTGCTCAAGTTTGGCGACATGACGACCCAGGACCTCGACCTGAGCGTCTGCCCCAAGCTCAATTCCTTTTGTATTGAAGGCCTTAAGGGTGCTGTCAATTCCATCAACGCTTCGGGTCTTAAGAACCTGATGTTCTTTACCGTTGACCAAGGCCTTCAGGGCGACGTCGAGAAGATTGATCTTTCGAATGATGACATTCTTGGCGCACTCGAGATTACCTGCAACGTCGGTGAGCTCAACCTGTCGGGTTGCAGCCACTCGTTCCCCAAGCTCAACATTGCCGCTGACCACATCGACAAGATCGTGGTCGACAGCAACACCAATGCCGACCTGGTGGCCACCCTGCGTGACCTCTGCGCTCAGAAAGGCTGGACGCTAGAGGAGCGGTAAGGTCCTTTGGAGCGGCAGAGTACTTTTGCTGCAAGGCAAAAACGAACAAAAAGAAGCGGGGGGAGGGTGAGTTACGAGGCCCGGGTAAATTAGATGGGTTTTTAAGGTGAGCCG
>CABUUD010000095.1 GCA_902494585.1 uncultured Collinsella sp.
CGGAGGGCGTATGCATGCGTTGGCATGGCACTGCGGTCGCAAGCCTTAAGAGGGACTTATGACTGAGCGGAAGAGAGATCAAATAAGGTGAACGATATTCGCATAGCACCACATATAACCCGAGGTGGGCCTATGAATCTGCCGGAATGTAAGCTCTCGAAAACTCATAAGGAAATCGTAAGAATTATGGTATTCTCGATTCCATGTCTAAAGGATGGGCAAGCAACATCCAACACGAAAGCGCGGGCTCCCCTTCCGGGCTTCTCGAGGGTCGTCTGGGATGAATGGGGAAAGAAAGGGGTCCGTATGGATACCAAGGCATTAAAGAAGCAGATGGGCGCCGCCATCGCCATGGTCCTCGTGGCAGCCGTAGCGTTGGGCTCTGCCACGTTCGCATGGTTTGTGACGAACAATAAGGTCGACGCCACCACGAGCACGATTTCCGCTCAGTCGAACGCTGCGTTTATGACCATCACGAATGGTATGACGGGCGCAAGTGGGGTTGACACCACTACAGTCACTACTAATGTCGAGAAGAAAGCTCTCTTCCCCGCGACCTACGGCGAGGAAACCGGTGCCACTAAGGGACAGTGGATGACTGGCTTCGGTAAGGAACTTGATGATGGTACGCTTAATAGTGCACTCGAGCTTTGCAAGGACCCGAACAATGTCGAAACCGCTGGATCTACTGCTGCAGCAGTGAAGGGCAGCTATGCGCTTCAGCAGGATTACAACATCAGCTCTAAGGGTCAGAATCTGACTAATCTCGAAGTTGATAAAGTCGAAGTTGCCAAGAATGCAGCGTCAAGCTCTGAGCTCATGAAGGCCTTGCGCGTGCTGGTTACGAACGATAGCGGGAACACTTGGGTAGTATACGGACAGAAGGCGAACTCGACTGAGTTCGAGGTTAAGCTTACTTCTGCTGATCAGAATGCCGCTGTAACTCTTGGCGATATCACCGCTGGTCAGGATACTGCAGTCCATGTTTACCTTTACTACGAGGGCAAGGATGATGTAGTTAAAACCACGAATCTTGAGAATAACCTGTTGACCGATACTGCAAAGATGACGGTTTTCTTTAAGGCTAAGGCAGCCAACAAATAGTCTGCGTTTGTACGCTGGCTTAAGAGGGCAGGTTCCCAGCCCGGGATCCTGCCCTTTTCCTTAATGAAGGGAGGCGACGGGTATGCACGATTCAGTAAAGAGGCTCAAGGTTCAGCTTGTTGGGGCAGCGTTGACCGTCGTCGTCTCGGCGGTGGCGCTTTCTGCAACTACCTACGCATGGTTTGTCACGAATAGTAGAGTTCATGCGACTACCAGCACCATTTCCGCTCAAGCGAATGGCATGGTACTCCAAATCGTTGAGGGTGACACACCCGACCACGGCTCCGACACCTCCACGGTCGCTTCCGCAGCCGGTCACGAGATTAGCCCTTCATCGACGAACGATGCCAAAAACTGGTACGTTCCCCAAAGCTGGCAGGGCGTTAATGTGAGCACCTATCAAAAGGTCGACACATCCATTTCGGGTGAGAATCCCGGCAAGTACACTATTCAAGGCAACGATTACTATGCATTCACCGTTGCGAATTACACGCTGTATACCGTGGCGAACACCGGCGTTGCCGACGTGTATTTGGATGCGAGCAACGGCTCGCTCATAACGATTACGCAGCATGGCGGCACGCAGAAATGGTTCGACAAAATCAAAGACAGCCTGCGCGTGGGCATTGTAATTAACGGCGAGCTGCGCGTTGTCTATGCGCCAGCTGCTCCCTCGACAGCCGATACGGGCAACGATGTGACTACCGTTGCAGGTTGGTCGTGTGTCAACTCTGAATCTCTGAACGAGGTTGTTGCCCCTACGTATTTGCATCTTTCTGGCACCGATTCGCTCGATCAAAACGGCAATAACTGGGGTGCCACGAAAGCGGGCGAAGGCTACATTAGGCCGAGCGGCAACGCGCAAAAGGTCGCTTCGAACGTCGATTACAACGGCACGAACATGAAAGTTGTCGTTTGGATGGAAGGCACCGACAGCGATTGTCAGAATATGTCTGGCCTCGATGTGGGCGAAGGAAGCCCGACCTTTGACGTAACGGTCAGCTTGGTTGGCATCGTAGCTGATTCAAAGTAGTGTAAACGCTGCTAGCAACTTTGATAAAAGACGAGGGCCAGTTCAGGTTTGAACTGGCCCTCGTCTTGTTTATATCAATATTGGTTCGGCTATAGCCCGTACACCGCAACCATGGCCTCGCCGATGCGGTGGGGTACGCCGGTGACATGACCAGGCAGTCGTTCTGGTTCAATAAGGGCTATCTGGAGCACATTCTGGGGCTGTAGCCTTCGAGTTGGCAATTCGGCTACTTGCGCATACTCGATTTACGAGGATTTTCACACTCGATTTTCGAGGAAATCTGGACTCGATTTTCGAGCTTTGCCCTACAGGTAAATCCCCTCGAACAGGGTCTTGTGGAACTGGGTGTGGTGGCCGCATGCCCAGGTGAAGAGTGCCTGGTCAAAGTCGCCTTTGGTGGCGGGGATGCCATAGACGCCAGCGACTTCCACGCGCACGAACTCCAGCGCGGGCAGCTTGTTGATGGCCGTGAGCGCAAACGGCGACGTGGGCTCCTCGAACAGGTAATGGCTGCCTTGCAGCGCGCCGCAGCCGGTGCAGGTGCTGGCGAGCGATACGGCCTTGGTGGTGCGCGACGTTACGGGCTTGTAGCCGCAGCGCTCGCGCAGGTAGTCGCGGATCTCGGCCGGCACGCAGCCCAGCGCGGGAACGATGGCTATGGCGTTGGCGCGGGCGGTGTCGATCACGATGTGGCCCGCGTCGTCCATGGCGGGCGCAGCGCTGGGCGTAGCCTTGCTGCCCGAGTCCTCGGCCGCCCAATACGGAATGCCAAAGGCCGCGACCGTCGTCTGCTCGTGACACTTCCAACATTCGCGCTTGCCCAGCACCAGGTAGATGTAGGGCGCGCTGGGGTCGGAGCGATCCACGCCGGGCAGCCACGCGGCAAAGGGCTCGGGGTTGACGCCATCGGGCACGTACCAGATCTTCTTGACCCGGTCCCACTTGGCGCCCAGGGCCTTGGCCTCGTCTTTGTGCGAAAAGGGAACATCGAGCTCGGTGCGCATGGCGGCTCCTTTGTGTGGCTTGCGGTGCATGTGCTCCAAGGATACCCCAGCGGCGGGTGTGTGGTCGCTAAACGAGCGCTTCGACCGCCCGAGAAGTCGCGGAGCATTTTGGCGGGGGCGTGCCGTCAAGCAAATGGGCAAGTGCATGGTCAGCTTTTGGTCAGTTGAGCGGCAACCTTGCCAAAAGCTTGACGGATTTGCATTTAGACGTCGACGAATGAGCAGTTTGGACGCGCCGCGGCAAAAAACCGCCGGTTGTTTGTCGAAAACTCGCCAGGGCCACGAGCCGCCGCCGACGCGCGTGCTATCTTCGCGCCATGGGGCACTTTATCGTTTCACATAACGCTGCGCTGGCGCTCTTGGCACACATCCCGAACCCGCGCTTTGGGGATTCGGAACCAGAGGTCGTGTCGATTGCGGACGCCTGCGCGCTCTGCGACCAGGAGGCGCAGGAGTTTATCGATCGCTACGACCTGGGGATCGAAACGCTGGATTTGCTGGTGCCGTCGCGAGCCGACCGTCGGCGGAGCAAGCATGTTAAGACGCACCTGTGCACCAACGAGCTTCCGGCGGGTTCGTTTATCTCGCTGGGCCACTGGATGGGCGACCTGGATGCGTATGTGTGCTCTCCCGAGCTGGCGTTTTTGCAGGCTGTGCACGATGGCGATGCAGCGGCTGCCATATATGCCGGCTATGCCATGACATCGGACTATCGGTTGGATAACCTTGCTCCCGGTGGGGTAACCAGCAGGGATGCGGGCATGCGCGATGGCAGGCTCACGACCAAGGAGCTCATCGTGGCGTATATCGAGAAGTCCCCCAAGGTGAGAGATCTTGCGAAGGCAAAGGCGCTTCTTGCATATGTGATCGAGGGGTCGCGCTCTCCGAGGGAGTCGGGGCTGTGCATGTTTATGTCGCTGCCTGCGCGCTACGGCGGGTATGCATTGGGCAAGGCCGAGCTCAACAAGAAGGTCTTCATCCGCGATGGATACAACGATGGGCGCAATCGCAGGCTTCGCGTGTTGGAACGCACGCCCGACATAACGCTTACGGCTAAAGTCGAGGTGGGTATGGATAAAGTAAAGGCCGGGCTGCTGCCAGAGGTACTGACCGCGATGGTCGATTACGACAGCGATGCCATCCACGACGGAAGCGAGAAGATCCACAAGGATGCCGAGCGCCGCAACGAGTTACAGCTGCTGAGCGGCGTGGCGTACTTTACCGTGACGACTGACCAGGCAAATGACTACGACAAGCTCGTTCGGCTGTGCGAACGCATCCGGCGGAAGCTGCATCGGAATAAGCGACCCATTTTTAACAAGCCCATGAGCGAGGAACAGCGATATTTTGCCCTCAAGCGCGTCGAAACGAAGCGTTTTAAGCTTTGGCAAACGGTTATCGAGGCGCGTCAACATTAGTAGGGGCGGTTGCTAGGGGTGGGGCCAGGGGCCTTATTTTCAGGTCTAATACTTTTCCCGAGAAGTGAACGAGTCAAAACGGACCCCCGAAACATCGACACTTTTGGTGGCTTATTTCCTGCGGTTTTGTCATTGGAATCCTGCGGTTTTTGCTTCGAAAAGTGTGGATGCTTCGGTGGCCCAAATAAGCTCGTTCACTTCTCGGGAAAAGTATTAGACCTGATTATGGGAAGGCTATCTGGATGTGGCCACGAGGCTTGTGAAGGCCAGATTGGGGCGGTCACCAAGGCTGTTTGGGTGGCTTTGGGCCTAATCGGGGTGATCGCTGGGGCTACTTGGCGATTTTAGGCGCGGCTGGGATGGTTATTGGAGCTGTCGAAGCGGCTTTGGGTGCCGCGGCGCCCTTTTGGCTTGGCGGCGTAAAACAAAACAGCTCAGAGGCGAAGCCTCTGAGCTGCGAACATTTGGTGGGCGTTAGAAGATTTGAACTTCTGACCTCTTCCGTGTCAGGGAAGCGCTCTCCCCCTGAGCTAAACGCCCGATCAAGGGTGCGCGAGTGCGCAGGGAATAATATAACGGAGCTCCCGCCCAGTGGCAAGAACTATTTTTTAAAAAGCGGCGATTTGCGACCCTATCCGCCCCGATGTAGCGCGAACAGCACGCGGAAAGTCGCGTTTGTACCCCCGACGAACAGCACATTCGCGTAGAATAACTCCATTATGGGCAAATGGTGTCCAGGCAGTTTACAACACGGCATCTGGGGGAGGGGCATGTCGGACGCGCGTTCGCTGCAAAAACAGTTCAATCGCATGCTCGCCACGTTGCTGGTGGCCCTTGCTGCTGCCGGAGCCGTAACGTATGCCTGGTACATCTACAACGCCAACCGCCATATCACCGACGTCAAGATGGCCGCGGGCACGGGCGTGACCTTCCTCATCTCCAACGAGTACGACGGCGAATACAAAACCAACGCCGGTTTGAGCTTTGCGGGCCTGCTCGATCCCGTCTCGACCGACAACGTGCTCAACGGCTTCCAAAAGGTAACGGGCTTTACCGGCGGAACCACGCAGGACTCGCTGTTTGCCAGCATGTTTGGCACGGCCGAGCATTCCGACTACTACAAGACCTCCCTGTACCTGGCCACCAACTCGGCCGCGACCGACGTGTACCTGTCGGGCATCGACTTTACCGAGCAGGACTCGGCAAACCCCATCTCCACTGCCCTGCGCGTGGGGCTGGTCGCCTATGCTCCAGGGCAGGGCGACATCGTTACGGGCCAGTACGTCTTTGAGGTCTCGGACGAGCACAATCCCCAGGCGCGCTACAACACGCTCGATGGCAAGGACGCCGACGAGAACGAGCAGAACCACCTGGTGCTCGACAGCAGCCGCTCCGACGGCGCCACGGTCCATTTTGACCAGCTGACCAGCGCAAACTTCTGCGACTACAACGAAGACACCGGCGTCGTGAGCCTCAAGGAGGCCACGACCAAGATCTGCAGCCTGCCCGCTGCCGCCAAGGGCGCCAACCGCAGCATGCCCGTGCGCGTGGATGTGTACGTGTGGCTGGAAGGCTGCGACCCCGACTGCACCAACAACCTGGCCGCCACCAGCCTGCAATCGCTGGCGCTGCGCTTTGCTGGCAAGCGTTCGTAAGGGGGCCGGGGATGAGTACATCGAACATCAAAGACATCCTAAGCTCGCGCCGCCGCATGGTTGCTGCGGCCGCATGGATGCTGGTGCTGGTAGCTGCCCTGAGCGCCGCCACCTACGCCTGGTTTAGCAACTCGCGCTACACCAACGTGACGCCCGTGGCGCATACGGTAAGCGACGAGAGCTCCGATCTGCAGATTGGCCTTTCGGCCAACGGGCCCTGGGACACGACGACCGCACTTGCCTCTGCCGACAAGACGCTCTATCCCATCTCGACGTCAGACCTTGCCCGCTTTTGGCGCGGCACGTTCCAAAACGCCGCGGGCATCACGACCGACTACGCCGACTGCACCGCGCGGCTGGACGACTATGCTCTTTCGGGGACGCTGTACCTTAAGGGCGGCGACAGCGCGCTCAACGTGTACCTGTATCCGGGCCAGATGAGCGTGACGAGCGACCCGCAGCTGCTGGCTGCGCTGCGCCTGGGTCTGGTAATTACGACCCAGTCGGGTACGCAAACGCATATCTTTACCTGCGACGACCTGGGCAGCACCGCGGGTGCCACCAGCAGGCGCACCACCGCGCAAGACGGCGTGGTTGTGGCAGCGGGCGCCTCGGGCTGGACCTACACCGCCGACCCTGCGCGCTCCATAAGCGCCTACAGCATGGACGGCACCGGCGACACGCCCACGGCGCGCGCAGGCGCCACGCCCATCTGCACGCTGGCCGCCAACGAGGTGGCAAGCGTTCGCTACGTTGTGTACATGGAAGGCTGCGACGCCAATTGCATCGACGAGGCCCAGGCCCACGATGTGGTGCTGCAGCTTGCCTTTGCCGCGGCCAAGGCATAAGGGGGCGAGCAATATGGAAGATCAGAGGCACATGCCAGCAGATAACCGCAAGGCCAAAACCCAGAGTGAGAGCCCCGCGAGCCCCTCCAGTGCAGCTGCCGAGTGTTCACACCTCGAGGGCGTCGTCACCCGCCGCCGCGCCCACCGCGCGCGTGCCTACATCGCGCTCGTTATGGTGGCGCTCGCC
>CABUUD010000096.1 GCA_902494585.1 uncultured Collinsella sp.
GGGGGAAGAGGTGGGGAAAGGTGTTGAAAAATGGGGCAGTTCCCCATATTATTAATGACGTCGACAGGCGGGGTGGTTCCCCGCGTACGTGCCATCTGAGTAACCGAGGGGAGGGCGCACATGGGAATGACTGGTGCATACGAGCGCAATCTCGATGCAAAAGGTCGTCTGTCCCTGCCTGCACCCCTTCGCGAGGAACTTGGAGAGCACGTTCGCGTGTTCAAAGCCCTGGATGTCGATGCTCTGTACGTGTTCTCTGCCGAGGCCTTCGATAAGTGGGTCGAAGGACTCTTCGCGGGTCGTGAGGGCCACGAGGGTTTTAACCCGCGTGACATCAACGACCAGAAGCTCATGAGGGCGATCAACAAGCGCACCACGTCGATGGATGTGGACAGCGCCGGTCGTATCGGTCTTTCTGAGTCTCTCCGCAAGCAGGCGAACCTTGACCGCGAGGTCACGGTTGTGGGCAACTACGACCACCTTGAGGTTTGGGACCGCGCCGCGGCCGATGAGGACGATGACGACGAGGCTCTGCTTGACCTCTTCTTCTCGTAAGGGCAAGGCACGAGTAACGGATGGAGCGTGGGATCTTGACACAAGAATATCGGCATGAACCTGTCATGCTCGGCGAAGTGCTTGAGTCGCTGCAGCTCAAGAGCGGCTCCGTTGTCTGCGATTGCACCCTTGGCGGTGCCGGTCATTCGGTAAAGATGGCCGCGCAGGTGGGGGAGACGGGCCTTTTGCTCGGCGTCGATCAGGACGACATGGCCCTCGAGGCCGCTGGTGCCCGTCTGGACCGCGAGGTTCCCGGCGTCCCGCACCAGCTGCTGAAGGGCAACTTCGGCGACTTGGACGAGCTGCTTTGCTCGGCCGAGGTGCCCGGGGTCGATGGCTTCCTGTTTGACTTGGGCGTTTCGTCACCGCAACTCGATATCCCTGGCAGGGGCTTTTCGTATAACGAAGATGCCCCATTGGACATGCGGATGGATCCGGGTAACAACACCCTAAACGCAGCTGAGGTCATCAACACCTATAACGAACACGACCTCGCCCGGATTCTACGCGTCTACGGCGAAGAGAAGTTCGCCTCGCAGATTGCGCGCGAGATTGTGCGCCGTCGCGAGCAAGAACCGATCGAAACTACAGGCCAATTTGTCGAGATCATCAAGGCTGGCATTCCGGCTGCCGCTCGTCGGCATGGTGGGCACCCGGCCAAGAAGAGCTTCCAGGCCATTCGCATCGAGGTCAACCACGAGCTCGATGTGCTCGAGAGGGGGCTTGATGCCGCCACCAGGTGGCTCAACCCGGGCGGACGCATCTGCGTCATCTCGTATCATTCGCTCGAGGACCGTATCGTAAAGAACCACTTTAAGGAGATGAGCCAGGGGTGCACGTGCCCGCCGGAGATTCCGGTGTGCGTGTGTGGCAACGTGCCGATACTCAAGGTCATCACCCGCAAACCCTTGGTTGCCCAACCCGATGAGGTTGCGCGCAACCCTCGGGCGAGATCAGCCAAAATCCGCGTGGCGCAGCGCCTGTAGGCGCGACCGCGCAAAATTGGACCTCCCGCTCGCACCATAAACGAAGCTTAAACACACTACCAACGTACTCGGGATGGGAGGCGGCATATCATGGGCTATAACACCTCAAACGCAGCACTCGCCTATGATATGAACGCCATGCCCGCCTACCGCGAGGCACCGCAGGCGCCCGTTGCCCCTCGTGAGCAACGCACGCCGCGTTTTGATGTCTACACGGGCGCGGGCCGTCAGGCAAACCAGGCGGTAAGCCCGGTTTTCATGAGCGTTCTTAAAACGGTTTGCATCATCGCGGCTGTCTTCATGACGATCGGTGTCGCCCGCGTGGCACTTGCCGGTGTCACGGCCCAGGTGCTCAACGGCAACGCAGAGCTTGCCAGCACGCTCGAGAAGGCGACCGACGAGAGTTCTAACCTTGAGGTCATGCATTCGGTCTATGGTGCCGACACACGTATTCGCGATCTTGCGGGCGCCTATGGCATGGTGGAGCCCAGCGAGAGCGTTACGCTTGACTTTTCGCAGGATGCAGCCGCGGGCGCTAGCTCGACTGCGGCCGCTCAGTAAATAAGACGGTAGCTGAGTATGACAAATGACTATCGCCGCGGTTCCGACGGGGACCACGGGTCTGGACGTCCCTCCTCGCGGGGACGTTCTGGTTATCAAGGAACGGGTCGGCCATCTTACAACGCGGGGCCGTCCTATGGCAACGACCCTGCGTCGCGTCTTCGTGGCTCGGGCGGACCTCGGGTACGCAATACGGGCGCGCGCAAGGGGTCGTCGTCTGAATGGGTTACGGGAACGCCGCTGCCTCGCCGCGATGTCGTTATGGGCTGTATCGGGGTTGGCCTTGCCGCGGGCGTCTTCCGTCTTGCCGAATACCAGATCGTGAATGCTGACAAGCTGCGCGAGCGCGCGGACGCGCGTCGTCTGCTTTCACAGACGCTCTATGCCAAACGTGGCACTATCTACGACCGCAACGGCAACGTGCTGACGTCGTCAGTCGAATGCCGCAATGTTGCCGTGAACCCTCAGCTTGTCGAGGACGTCGACAAGACGGTCTCGGCGCTGGTCAAGGCCACCGGTATCGATAAAAAGACCTGTCGCAAGCTGGTACTGTCTGATGGTTCCTGGGTGTATATCAAGCGCCAGGTCGACGAGGATGACGCTGCCGCCCTGGAAAAGAAGAATCTACCCGGCGTGCTCTTTGAGCAGGCGATGAAGCGGGTTTACCCGTATGGAAACCTGGCTTCTCAGCTGCTGGGCGTCGTGAACGTGGACAACGCTGGCCTGACGGGACTCGAAAAACAATACGATGAGCTTCTGACCGGAACGAATGGCTCTCTTGTGCGCGAGCGCGCAAGAGATGGCGGCTACATCGCGGGCGGTGCCTATAAAAAGGTTGCCGCGATCGATGGCGTGGATATCGTGACGACGATCGACGTCAACATTCAGCGCGCCGCGGAAGATGCCTTGGCCGAGGCGGTCGAGAAGACGAAGGCCAAAAACGGGTCGGCCCTGGTGACCGACCCGACGACTGGAGAGATCCTGGCCGCCTGCTCGTATCCGACCTACGACCAGACCAATTTGGAAAACGCCAAGACCGAGGACATGAACCTTCGTCTGGTGACGGATGCCTACGAGCCCGGCTCGGTCTTTAAGACGCTGGTTGCGGGCGCCGGATTTGATTTGGGCGTTGTGCGCCCGAGCACATCGTTTGAGGTTCCCGCGAGTATCAAGGTGGGCGACGATACCGTTACCGATGCCGACAAGCGTGACTACACCATGACAATGGACGTACGCGAGATGATGCGCCGTTCGTCCAATGTCGGTTTTGTCCTGGTGGGGCGCAAGATCGGTGCCGATGATTTTGCCACCTATGTGGACAAGTGGGGTATCGGTCATAGCTCCGGTGTCGATTTTCCGGGTGAGAGTCTGGGCATCGTCAAGGAGCGCGACCAGTACGATGGTGCCACCTTGGGTGCTATGAGCTTTGGCCAGGCGCTGTCCGTCTCGCCGATTGAGGTCGCACGTGCCGTGGGCGGCATCGCGAACGGCGGCGTGATGATGACTCCGCACTTCTATAAGTCGAGCAAGGGCGATGAAAAGGATTGGGGCGAGGGGGATCGCGCGATTTCCGAGGAGGCCGCCTCGCAGGTGACATCGTGTATGCAGACGGTCGTTGCCGAGGGAACGGGCGTTGGCGGCGCGGTGGACGGCTACGACGTGGCGGGCAAGACCGGTACGGCCGAGCGCGCCGATGAGAACGGCGGCTACCTCAAAGAGAACTACATGTCGTCTTTTATGGGGTTTGCCCCGGCGCAGTCGCCCAAGGTCCTGTGCTATATCACCCTTGACGGAACCCCGTCAGGCTCCGATGCCGCCGCAGTGCCGTTCCAGTCCATTATGGCCAGTGCGCTTGACGTGTTGGGTGTCCCGCGCACCAAGTAGGGGGTTACTATCTATGAAATGGCCAGTCGGTTAATCCGGGTTGTTCACACGCCCTGCACCACGCGTAGGCGGCGCTGGGATACAATACGCCGATAGCATTATTAGGTTTACAGGGGAGCTGCAATGATAGAGATCGCCGTCAACAATCTCGCGGCCGCAACAGGGGCCCGAACCGTGACGGGAGAAGCCGATCGGGTATGCCGCGGTTGCGTTATCGACTCGCGCCAGATTGAGGAGGGCACGATATTCGTCGCCTTCCCGGGTGAAAAGGTCGACGGCAACGACTTTGCTTCCCGTGCCATCGAGTCGGGTGCCGGCGCCGTAGTGATGACGCGCGAGCCCGATGCCGAGCTGCTTTCGCTGGCCCATGAGAAGGGCTGCGCCATCCTGCATACCGATGACCCCGAGGAGTTTTTGCTGCGCCTGGCTCACGCTTATCGTTTGGAGCTTGGCTGCCTGGTAATTGGCATTACCGGCTCTATCGGCAAGACGACGACCAAGGACGTGCTCGCCGCGGTGCTCGCCAAGCGCTATCGCGTTTGGGCAACCAAGGGTAACTACAACAACCTGATCGGTATGCCGCTCACGGTGCTGGCGGCCCCTGCCGACACCGAGGTTCTGGTGCTCGAGATGGGCATGAACCATTTTCACGAGATTGAGCGCATGTCTCAGTCCGCCAATCCCAACCTTGCCATTGTGACCAAGATCGGCACCTCCCATATCGGTATTCTGGGCAGTCGCGAGAATATCGCTCGTGCCAAATCCGAGATTGTTGGCGGCATGTGCGCCGCCGGAGACCTTCTCCCGTTGCTGGTTTTGGGTGGTGAGGACGACTTTACTCCGTTCATCCGCGACGCCTTTGCCGCGCCTGCGGGCGTCGACGTGATGCTTGCGGGCGTCTCGGACGACGATGAGGTCCGTGCGTGTGACATTCGCATTGATGACGAGGGACGCCCGGTCTTTACGCTCGATTTTGGCTTGGGCGAGACTATCGACACACTGCTTGCCATTCCCGGCGCGCAGTCCGTTCCCAATGCCGTCAAGGCCGCGGCGGTTGCCTATCGTCTTGGCGTGACGCCCGAGCAGATCGATGCCGCCTTTAGGGGTCTTACGATTACCGGGCATCGCCAGGAAATCAAGCGCGCCAAGAGCGGCGCTCGCGTCATCGACGACTCATATAACGCCAGTGCCGAATCGATGGCAGCCGGCCTCGACCTGCTGTGTTCGCTTTCGTGCACGGGTTCGCGCATGGCGGTTCTGGGCGAGATGGGCGAGATGGGCGACGAGGCTCCTCGCATGCATGAGCTGGTGGGCGCCTATGCGGCGGCCAAGAAGCTCGATATGCTCGCATGTGTCGGCGGTGAGCTTGCCCAGCGTATGGCCGAGACCGCGCGCATGATGGGTATGGATGAGGACCGCATTCAGGTGTTCTCCGACTATCAGCAGGTGCTCGACCGTATGGGCGGCGCTCTTGAGCAGCATGATGTCGTGCTGGTCAAGGGCTCACGCTTCGTTGAGCTCGATCGCTTTGTGGAAGGTGTGTGCTAGTCCATGTTCGGCAATCCTTCGTATCCTACGTACCAGGCATTTTTGGGATTGGGCATCGCCGCCGTCATCGCGATGCTGCTTATGCCGTGGTGGATTAAGCTCCTGAAGGTCGAGGGCATCGGCCAGCAGGTTCGCGCCGATGGCCCCAAGCGTCACCTGATTAAGCAGGGCACGCCCACCATGGGTGGCGTCATCATCCTGGTTGCCGTTTCGCTGACCTGCCTTTTGATGGGAAAGCTTACCACCGAGCTCGTGCTTGTGCTGCTCGCCACGCTGGCAACCGGCGTTCTTGGCCTCATCGACGACCTGACTTCTGTCACGCACGGCCGCTCGCTCGGCCTGACGCCTCACGCCAAGATGATTGGCCTTACCCTCATCTGCGTTACCTTTACCGTGCTTGCTGTCAACTGGTGCGGCGTCGCCCCCGAGATTCGTTTCCCCGGTGGCCTGACGATCGACCTTGGTGTGCTCTCGACCACCATTTGCGGCCTCTCTTTTCCGTGGCTCTACCTTGTCTTTTGCTGGCTGATGATCGCGGGCCTTTCCAACGCCGTAAACCTCACCGACGGCTTGGACGGTCTTGCCGGCGGCACCTCCATGATCGCCATGCTGGCCATGGCTGCCATGGCGTTTTTGCACGGCGATGTGAACCTGTCCATCTTCTGCACGGCGTGCGCCGGCGCCTGCCTGGGCTTTTTGTGGTTCAACTGCTATCCGGCGAGCATCTTTATGGGCGATACCGGCTCGCTTGCCCTGGGTACCGCTTTTGCCTGCACCTCCATCATGACCAACACCGAAGTCGTTTCCCTCATCATCGGCGGTCTGTTTATCGTCGAGACCCTGTCGGTCATGATCCAGGTTGTCTATTTCCACTTTACGCACAAGCGCGTCTTCCTTATGGCGCCCATTCATCATCATTTCGAAAAGAAGGGCTGGGCCGAGACCAAGGTCGTCATCCGTTTTTGGATTGTCGCCGCGGCCTTCGGAGCCCTGGGCCTCGCGTTGTTCTTCCAGTTGGGATAGTGGTCTTTCATGCCTCTTGCTGATGTCTTTAGCCTGCTCGTTTTGGGCCAGGGTAAGTCCGGTCTTGATGTCGCTCGCTGGGCGCTTGCACATCCCGAGCGTGTGAGTGCCGTTACCGTTTACGGTGGCGGCACGTCCGAGCCCAACGATGCCACGCGCTCGCTCGAGGCGCACGGGGCATCGTTTGTCTACGGAACCGAGCAGGTCGAGGGCGCGTTTGATGTATGCGTGACGTGTCCGGGCATCTCGGAGTTCTCGGCATTCTTTAAGGCTGGCCGTGATCACGCTGCCCAGATTATGGGTGAGCCCGAGTTTGCCTACCGTCTGTCTCCCCAAAATTGGATTGCCATTACGGGCACCAACGGCAAGACGACAACCACGTCACTGACCGATTACCTGCTTAAGGCAGCGGGCGAGGCGAGCGTTGCTGTCGGCAACATTGGCGAGCCTCCGGTGAACGAGATCGATGGCCGTGCGCATAACGAGTGGTTTGTGGCGGAGCTTTCGAGCTATCAGATCGCAACGACCCAGGAGCTTCACCCCC
>CABUUD010000097.1 GCA_902494585.1 uncultured Collinsella sp.
CCAAGCCCGGTCCCGGCCGGACAGCCCACGAACGCTACAGGTTCTTGACACCCATCGCGCGCATGGCGTTCAGGATGGCGATGATTGCCACGCCTACGTCGCCAAAGACGGCAAGCCACATGTTGGCGATGCCGAGCGCCGCGAGCACCAGGATCAGCAGCTTAATGCCCAGCGCAAAGATGATGTTCTGCCAAACAATCGTCATGGTCTTGCGCGCCACGCGGATCGCGCGGGAGATGTTGGACGGCTTGTCGTCCATCAGCACCACGTCGGCAGCTTCAATTGCGGCGTCCGAGCCCATGGCGCCCATGGCGATTCCGACGTCGGCGCGCGTGAGCACGGGTGCGTCGTTGATGCCGTCACCGACAAAGGCGAGCTTGCCCTTGCCGCTCTCGGTTGCAAGCAGCGCCTCGACACGCTCGACCTTGTCGCCTGGCAGGAGCTGCGCGTGGAACTCGTCGAGCCCCAGCTGCTTGGCCACAGACGCTGCAACCTCCTCGCGGTCGCCCGTGAGCATGACGGTGCGTTTGACGCCGGCAGCGTGCAAGTCGCGAATAGCCTGCTCGGCATCGGCCTTTATGGTGTCGGCAATTACGATATGGCCGGCGTACGTGTCATCGACCAGCACATGGAGGATCGTACCGACGACCTCGCAATTGGGAGCGTCGATACCGGCCGCAGCAAGCATCTTGGCGTTGCCGACGACGACGCGCTTGCCGTCGATGGTTGCCGTGAAACCGTGACCCGCGACATTGGCGGAGTCGCTCACGCGATTCTGGTCGAGCTCACCCTGGTAGGCGGCACGTATGGACCGTGCGATGGGGTGATCGGAAAACGACTCGGCAAGGGCCGCGACTTCGAGCAGCGACTGCTCGGTATAACCTGCCTCGGGGTGTACCGCCACGACCGAAAACGTGCCGTTGGTGAGCGTGCCGGTCTTGTCAAAGACGACGGTGTCCACTTCGGCGAGCGTCTCGAGGTAGTTGGAGCCCTTGATGAGGACGCCCAGCTTGGATGCGCCGCCGATGCCGCCAAAGAAGCTCAGCGGGACGCTGATCACGAGCGCGCACGGGCAGCTGACGACCAGGAAGGTCAGGCCGCGCAGGATCCAGTCGGACCAGGCGCCGGTGACCAAGCCGCCGCCGAGCGCGAGTACCGCGGCCGCGCCGGTGACGGCGGGCGTGTAGACGCGGGCGAAGCGCGTGATGAAGTTCTCGGTACGCGCCTTCTTTTCGCTGGCGTTTTCTACGAGCTCCAGGACGCGCGCGACGGTGGACTCGCCAAATGGCTTGGTGGTGCGCACGTGGATGAGGCCCGTCATGTTGATGCAGCCGCTGATGATATCGTCTCCGGTTTTGGCCGGGCGGGGAATCGATTCGCCGGTAAGGGCGGCGGTGTCGAGTTGCGTCTCGCCTTCGACGATGACGCCGTCGATGGGTACGCGCTCGCCGGGCTTGACGACGATGACGGTGCCGACGGCGATGTCATCGGGGGAGACCTGCTCGAGTGTGCCGTCGGGTTGCTCGACGTTGGCGTAATCGGGCGCGATGTCCATCATGGCGCTGATCGATTTGCGGCTCTTGCCCACGGCGTAGGCCTGGAACAGCTCGCCGACCTGATAGAACAGCATGACAGCGGCGCCTTCGGCCATGTGCGGATCGGTGTCGGGGAAGAGCACCATGGCAAACGCGCCGATGGTCGCGACGGCCATGAGGAAGCTTTCGTCGAAGGCCTTGCCGCGGCGGATGTTGTTGTATGCCTTTTGGAGCACGTCGTAGCCGGCAATTAGGAACGGCACCAGGAACAGCACGAAGCTGGCGTAGACGTTACCCGGGGTGCCGAATGCGGCGGTAAGGGTACCGAGCTCCTCGAGGGCGTACACCACCGCAAAAATGCCTAGCGCTACCAGGATACGATTGCGCTTATGCTCAAGGGACTCTTTCTTCTTGCGCTTCTTCTTTTTCTTTGTGGGATCGGCGGCTGCCATGATTCAAACCTCCCATTTGAATGTATGAACACTCGCTCATATAATTTCGCGAGCAAAGGCCGCGGCAAGCGCGGCCTTTTGGGTTGGCGTTAACCTGGGCTAGAGAATGATCTCGCAGTCCGGCTCGGCGTCGGCGGTGAACTCTACGACGCGGTCGAGGACCTCGTCGAACTCGGCGTCGTCGGCCTCGAGCGTCAGCTTCTGGGTCATAAAGTTAACGGACACGGATTTGACGCCCTCGAGCTTGGCCAGCTCGTCCTGAAGCTCGCGCGCACAGTTGGCGCAGTCGATCTCGTCGAGCTTGAACTGCTTTTTCATGGTGGGTTCCTTTCCCTGTCTTGCGGCTTGGGTGCAGGCCGCGCTGGTACCGTGGTTGGTCGCTATTCGCAGATGTGGCTCATGCCCTGGTTGAGCATGGTATAGACATGATCATCGGCGAGCGAGTAGAGGATGTTGCGGCCGTCGCGTCGGAATTTGACCAGGTGTGACTGCTTGAGCGTGCGCAGCTGGTGTGACACCGCAGACTGCGAGGTCGCGGTCGCTTCGGCGATGTCTGCCACGCAGAGTTCGCGGCCCATGAGGGCGTAGAGGATCTTAATGCGCGTGGTGTCGCTGAAGACCTTGAACAGGTCGGCAAGGTCGTACAGCAGCTCCTCGTCGGGAAGGTCCTCGGGCGAGCAGGTGGTGGGGACGTCGGGCACGATGGTGGTGTCGATGCCGGACATTATTTCATCAGCGTGATCGCTCATTGCAATATCCTTTCATATGAACATGCGCTCATATAACTTACTTCCGAGTATATGAGCGCATGTTCATATGTCAATATAATTCGCGATTTTTTTGCTATCGATTGGTCCTAAAGGCGGCTAAGGGCATCGGTGGGCGCGGATAAGGCCGCCGATGTCAACGTGGGTACCCTAGCGACGTGCAAAATCGGGAGTTTTCAGCATCGACGAGGGGTTATTTATTGCATAATGCTGCGGCATTTGCCGCCGCAGGGCTTTACTAGAGTGTTAATGGCGATAGATATTCCCCAGTTGTTGCCAAACATGCATCGAAATCAGTGGCATCGGTGCAAAATGGATCAATTCGAAGCTCCTTGGATGCCCGGCTTTGCTGAAAACTCCCGTTTTTGCACATCGCTAGGGTACCCACCCTGTCAGTCTGCCTCTGTTCTGGCCCCGTACACCCTGCCTTCGGGCGTGGAGGTGCTTGTTTGAGCGAACTCCGGGCAATCCAGCTCGATGATTTGCATGTCGTCGATGGCAGGGACATCGTTGATCGTCGGGTCGTCCAGCGAGATGCCTTCGAGCACGGCGTGCTCGAACTCAAGTGCACTACGCCGCCCTGCGTCTTGACGGAGGAGCTCCTCAATGCGCTTCTTTTCCTCGATAAATCTTCTGAGCACAAATTGTCGCAGCTCTTCCTGCTTAATTGCGAAATCTTTGGGTAGGCGCGATGGGCGAATGCCCTCCTTTCGCTGGATCGCCTCCATGACCCTGGCGAAGGCGCTGGCGTGCATAAAGGAATAGCGACTGACGGTAATGATTCCGTAGCCCATGGACGCCAGCGCGTTCTTGCGCTCTTCGTCAATGGCGCGGTCTTCTTCGGCATCGTGCTGAAATCCGTTGTATTCGATGTCGGTTCGGGACCGCTTAAGATATGCATCCATATAGAACGTTTCGCGCCGCGTGAGGTCTTTTGCGGCAGCTGTGACCTTTACTTCGTAGTCGGTCTCGATCTCGCTAATGCCCAGCCCGCCCTCGCGTCTGGGTAACGTGAGCATCATAACAAACGCCGTTTCCATCGGCGAGCGGCATCCGTCCCGCACGCACCGGATGGCTTTTCGGGCAAGCTCAAGCCCCTTGCAGTCGGTGAGGGAGTTAAAAAAGTGCTTGAGGCTCGAGGTCGAAGTGAGCGCGAAGTGCTCGGTATAGGCTGTCGAGGCATCGCGCCCAAGGGAATAGGCGCCACACAGTTCGAAGTAGTACTCCACAAGTTCGCGAAAGGGGAGATAGGTTGCCGCCTGAAGCGCACAGAGTTCGACGCCAACAATATAGATGTCGTCAGCGAGTTCGATAAAGCGCGAGCCCGAGAAACGCTTAGACGATACGTGGCATTTGCAGCCCGGTATGTTGCGCACGTTTGCGCGCTCGAACACCGTTGTATCGAGCGGGGCGTCGTCATCGAGGGCGACATTGTGCCTGGCGAGCCAGTCGGCGGCAGAGTCGAGCAGCTCCTTGCTGGGGCGCGCCCCGTAGATTTCGGCGGGACTGCAGGGCTCGGTGCCAATTGCGGATACCGAGTATGCGGCTTGGTAGACCGCTTTTGCCGTGTTATGTGAAAGCACGATACTCATACAGCTAGCATGGCAGACCAGGCGGCGGGGTTCGCGATAAACGCCAAGGCAAAATGTTGCGACATAACGAAAGCTGTCCAAGAGTTTGACGCCAATGATGGAGAAAGATGCCATTTGGAACATTGTCGCAGCTCGCTGGCTACGCAGGCCTCCACAACTGATGCCGGTCAGCGCCGTTTTGATTCAAAAGCGGCGTCAAAAATGATGTGTAATTTGGCTTGAACATGCGCAAACGAAGTTCTTAGTTGTACTTAGTTGTGCGGCGGCTAGGCTCCGATGGCCGGGGGCCGCGTGCGCGGTGCCGAAAAAACAGGCCGATATCCACTTGGATATCGGCCCGCATTGCGTCGCTTGAGAAGGATGCCTCGGCGTATTGCTTTTGCACAGGCGCTATGCCCCGGAAGGTATCGCTCGCGAATGGCACCTCTGCTTGGCAATCTACTTGGCAAACAGGTTTTTGAGGTTGAACTCGGCCTGGACGGTGCGGAGCATGAGGTCGGTGTCGTCGAGGCCCAGGTGCTGCTCGTTGGCGTCGGCGGCGAGGGTTCCACGGCGGCGCGCCCAGTTCTCGAGCGCGGCGGGCGCGGACTCGCGGGGGAGCGAGCGCACGTCGGCGTCCAGGCTGCGGCAGATCTGGCGCGAGTCGATGACGATGATCTTGCCTGCGCGGCGTGCCTCGGCGTAACCGTCCAGGTGGATCTTGAACCAGCTGTCCTCAAAGGCGGCGTTGTGCGCCATGTACGGGTACTTCTTCATAAGCTTGAGCAGCTGCTTTTGCAGCTCCTTGTTCTCGCGGAAGGGCGTTTTGCCGTCGATGTCGTCCCAGGTGATGTGGTGGATATTCGACAACGGCACATCCTCGCCGCGGTAGATATCGGGCAGGCCGCAGTAGTGTGCCTCGGCGTCATGCGGGACGGCGTCGCTGGTGAGCTCCATGATCTCCCAGCCCACGTTGATGATGTAGCCGCGCTCGGGTGCACGGCCGGTGGTCTCGATGTCGATGCCGAGCACCGTGCCCTGAATGGGCTTGCGGGCGTAGGCGACGCCGAGCGCGTCGCGGTCGCCGCGGATCTCGCGCATGACGGACGCGGCGGTGCGCTTTTGCATCTTGCCGATGGCGGCGCAGGTGTCGGCGTCGGACAGGCCGCGCGAAAGCGTCGCGGGCGTCACGTTGCGCAGGCGCGCCTCGCCAATCTGGTCGCACAGGTCGCGGTTGCGGTCGGCTAGGTCGCGCACGGTGGCAAAGTCGAAGCCGGGGTCGTCCTCGGCGGTAAAGTACTCAGTCTCGAGCACCTTGAGGGCCTCCTCGCCCTTCTGGCGCTCGGACTCCATGGCGCCGTGGTCGCCGTAGATAAACATGGGGATAAACGGCTGGCGCTCGTATTCGAGTGCTTGCGATACGTTCATATGCTGCTCCTTGGACGGGCCGCGTTGTGCGGCTCGGGTTTGTCGAGTTATGGCGAGATGATAGTTTACCATGGGCAACTATTGGCATCGCGCCTCGGACAATTACAATACCCTAGTTGACCGCTAGGACTTTTACAATGCTGCCGAAAGACACGAAAGGTTCCATCCGTCATGGATTTGCTGATTGATATTCTGCTCGACGCCGGCAAGGACACGCTCTCGCTGGTGCCGTTCTTGTTGGTGACATATCTGGTCCTCGAGACGCTCGAGCATGTGGCAGGCGATCGCGTCAACGGTACCATCAAGCGTGCCGGCGCCGCTGGCCCCGTGGTTGGCTCGTTGCTGGGCATGGTGCCGCAGTGCGGCTTTTCGGCCATGGCGGCAACGCTGTACGCCGGTCGCGTCGTGACGCTGGGCACCCTGGTGGCGGTGTTTCTCTCGACCTCCGACGAGATGCTGCCGCTGCTACTTGCCGAGCAGGTTCCCGTGCAGACTATGGCGATGCTTTTGGCTTCGAAGGCGCTGATCGCGCTGGTCACGGGCTTTATCGTGGATGCTGCCATTCGCGGTCTGCGTCGCAACGCCCGTGCGCATGCGGCGATTCGCCGTACCGTGTTGGGAACCGCTGCCAATCCGGCGCACGTTAACTGCGCGCATGACGACCACAGCGGAGGTGACATCATCGACGAGGTGGCCGAGGCCGGTGTGAGCGCCGATCACATCCATGAGCTGTGTGAGCGCGACCATTGCGGTTGTGATGAAGACGAGGACGAGCACGACCACGGACATGGCCACGATCACGGTCATGAGGGCGAGCATGAACACCATCATGACCACGGTCACTCCCACTCACACGAAGGTGCGCCCGTCCTGTCGATTATCCGCAGCGCCATCTCGCATACCGTGCAGGTATCGGTATTCATTTTCCTGGTGACGCTGATTCTGGTCGCCGTGCTCGAGACCTTTGGCGAGTCCGCGATCGAGCAGTTCCTGCGCGGCAACGAGACGCTCGCCGTTCTTGGTTCGGCGCTTGTCGGCCTGATCCCTAACTGCTCGGCGAGCGTGGTCATTACGCAGCTGTATCTGGAAGGTGCGCTGCAACTGGCGCCGATGCTCGCCGGCACGCTCATTTCCGCCGGCGTGGGTTATCTGGTGCTGTTCCGCACCAACCGCAGCGCTCGCGAAAACGCCGTGTTCCTGGTCATGATGTACGTCATCGGCGCTGGCTGGGGCCTCGTCCTATCTGCCTTCGGTCTCTAAGTAGGCCTAACAAAACGGGCTTCAAAATAGCCATGCACGGCGCCTGCACAATGCGGCGACGCATGGCATTTTGAAGCCC
>CABUUD010000098.1 GCA_902494585.1 uncultured Collinsella sp.
CCGGCGACGGCTTGGTGACGGCCCTGCAGCTTCTGGCCGTGCTCAAGCGCACTGGCCGCACGCTCACCGACCTTGCCGGCATCATGAAGAAGTACCCGCAGGTGCTCGTCAACGTGCATTCGGACAACAAGGCCGGCCTGGACGATTGCCAGCCCATTTGGGACGCCGTCGCTGCCGCCGAGAAGGAGCTCAATGGTCGCGGCCGCATCTTGGTGCGCCCGAGCGGTACCGAGCCGCTGGTTCGCGTTATGGCCGAGGCCGAGACGCACGAGCTGACCCAGCGCGTTGTCGACGACATCGTCGAGGTTGTCAAGCGTGAACTTCCCTAATGGTCAATAACGGGTGCCAAGTGGTAAACTGTTAAGGCTATTTTGATTGATTGGTATGTCCGAGGGGGAGCATGTTCACTAAAGTCCTAAGGTCTTTTGGTATGCGTGGTCGAGTCCTTACGCTGGATGCTCCCATCTCGGGCGACGTCATTCCGCTCTCCGAGGTAAACGATCAGACGTTTGCCACCGGCCTTTTGGGCCAGGGCGTGGCGATTCAGCCTGCCGGCACGCGCGTGATTGCGCCGGCAGACGCCAAGGTCGAGGCCATTTTTCCCACGGGACACGCCGTTGCGCTCAACACGGTCGATGGTCTGGACGTGCTCATCCATGTTGGTTTGGACACTGTTCAGCTCGAGGGCAAGCACTTTACCGTACATGCGCAAGTGGGTGACATCGTCCATAAGGGCGATGTACTCATCGAGTTCGATCGCGAGGCAATTGCCGCCGAGGGTTACGATGTGACGGTTCCTATCTTGGTGTGCAACTCCGTTGAGTTCTCGAGCATCAAGGGTTCTATTGGCGAGCATGTCGAGGAGATGGACCAACTCATCGTCGCTCGCGAGCGCTAGTGAGCGCGCTTGGCCTTTAGCCTACAATTCGAACACGTTTACGGAGGGCGCCCTTGAAAGAGGACGCCCTCCGTGGCAAGATGGGATTTGTCCGAAGCTAAACAGCTTTGGGTCACCGTGGACGGGCAGGGGCCTCGACGCGGCTAGACACGAGACACATACATTACGCGACCTCGCCCTGGTGGCCGCACACGTTGGTTGCGGCCGACGCGGGCCGCGGGCAAGCGCTTGTAAGGGGAGCCTTGCCTCTCTTGTACGAGAAAGGACGCGTAATGAAGATCATTAAAGCTAAAGACTACGAGGATATGAGCCGCAAGGCCGCCAATATCATCTCGGCCCAGGTTATCCTCAAGCCCGATTGCGTGCTGGGTCTTGCCACCGGCTCCACCCCGATTGGCGCCTACAAGCAGCTCGCCGCTTGGTACGAGAAGGGTGACGTCGACTTTGCCGAGGTCAGCACCTACAACCTCGACGAGTATCGTGGCCTTTCGCACGACGATCCCCAGAGCTACCACTACTTTATGCGTGAGAACTTCTTCGATCACATTAACATCGACCTGAACAACACGCATGTGCCCGATGGCTCCAATCCCGACGCTGCCGCTGCCTGCTCTGAGTACGACAAGATTGTCGCTGCTGCCGGTTACCCTGATCTGCAGCTGCTCGGCATCGGTAACAACGGTCACATTGGCTTCAACGAGCCCGATGATCACTTCTCCAAGGGTACGCACTGCGTCGACCTTACCGAGAGCACTATTCAGGCCAACAGCCGCCTGTTCGACAGCATCGATGATGTGCCCCGTCAGGCTTACACCATGGGCACCCAGACCATCATGTATGCCCGCATGATCCTGGTTGTCGCCAACGGCGAGGCCAAGGCTCAGGCCGTGCACGATATGTGCTATGGCCCGGTTACACCCAAGTGCCCGGCTTCGATCCTGCAGCTGCACACCAACTGCGTTGTCGTTGCTGACGAGGCCGCTCTTTCGCTCTGCGAGTAACGCGATCAAGCGATCTTACATAGTTTCTCAAAAGGCCCTCGCTTTGCGGGGGCCTTTTTAGTGGACATACGCCGTGGCGTATACATGACGGAAACCTTGCCGCGTGCTTGACTGGAGGGTTTTAAATTTTTGTGATTCATTCTATAGCAGATTCTATGCACATTTGCCACCATAGAGTCGCAGGCGGTAGCGAGGAGTAGGCGAGTTGCGCAACTCAAATAAAAATAGCCGACTGCGCTACACTGCAAATGGGATGGGACATGCTGGCAAGCGCATTGACCTGCGCAAAGACCTATTGGTCGGGGGATAAGTTACCATCGGGCCTCGCTGTACAAAAACTTGCCAAACACGTACCGGCAGACAATTAAAAACTCTAAGTCGCGCTATTCACGGGGCGGCTCATATGGTCCTGCAGCTACGGTGTCCATATGGTCGAGTTGAGGAGCAAGCATGGTAAACGATCTGGGCAATACTGACGACCTCGAGCTGATGCCGACGGGCGGCGGCTATATGGTGCGGCGCGATCGCTTGATGAACGAGCTCATCGTTAAAGGGCGCAAGGCGGGAATTGTTTTGCTCTACGCGCCCGATGGGTTTGGTAAGACGTCGGTATTGCTGCAATACGTGCAGGAAGTTAAATCGGACCCCACGCGAGGACCGGTTCGGATAATCGAGGCCGACCGCGCGATTGGACGCGAGCTCTTTATGCAGCTCGAGGTTGTCGCCGATGAGCTTAAGGACAAACCTCATTCGCTCGTTGCGATCGACAACGTGCCCAATCTCGAGCAGCACGAAACCGAGGACCTCATCGATCGAATCCGCAGCTTGCGTGCTACGGGGACGGGGGTCTTTATTGCCTGCCGCCCCTCCAACCGATTGCTTATCCACGGGCTGGGCGATTCTGTAAAAGTCAATGCGCAGATGCTCAAGGTGCACGCCTATGAGTATTCGTCATGGGCCACGGCGTTCTCAATCAGCACATCGCTTGATTTCTATCGGCTCACACAGGGTGTGCCCGAGCTGGTATCTGCCCTGCAGACGGGAATGTATGGACAGGGCGATGTTGCCGGGTTGCTCGAGAACGAAATCGTCAACGTGTACGGTGCGGCGCTGGCCGATCTCGCATCGCTCGAGAACAACCTGTTGTTTACCGTTGCCTGTTTGATGGTACTGATGGGCGAGGGCCGCATTGCGGAGCTAGAGGCGTGCGGCGTGAGGCTTTCGATGGTCGACCAGTCCATCTTTGTGCGCGATTATCCGATTTTTGGCGTGGATCCGTCTGATCGCACCTTTAGGTGTTTGGGCGCTAAGGACAACGCGCGCCTGAGGCTGCGAAAGCTTGTTGCCGAGATCCGTCCCGAACTTGTATCGCGGGCTGCTCGCATTTTGATCAAGGCGGGCCGATGCGATTTGGCTATGGACCTGGCCGACGCGTTCTTGGACCGCCATGTGGTATTGGAACTTGCCGGGCAGTATGGGGCCGATCTTGCCCTGACCGGGCACGGAGGGGACATTTGCCGTGCGGCGTCGGCGATGATCAATGCGGAAAAGCAGGAGCAAGAGCCGACATCCGCCGAGGCACTCGGCGTGTATCTGGCGGCTGTCAGCGTGTGCAATACAAAGCTCGCAAGGTATATGGCGTCCGTTATCGAACGTGCGGGTGACCAAGCGGCCCGCGAGGTCGACCCCGCTACCTGGAAAATAGCCCAGGCGCTTACTATCGCCTTTTACGGCGACAATGACCTGGGGCTTCCCGCCAACCCTGTTGTGCAAGAACAGACATCCTGCGAGGTGCTCGACATGCTGTCCGCGCATATCGAGGTCAAGCGCCACCTAACCGAGCGAGCGGAAGACGGCAATGTTCTCGCGAAGCTCAAGGCGTGCAAAGCTTATGATTGCGAGCTCGACATCGCGGGGATTCTCATACAGGCCGACCATATGCTGGTGGAGCTGTTCGACGGCTCGTTTGCTAAACCCGACGAGCGCGATGACAAGATGGCGCAGATACTCGAGGCGCTCGATATCCGCGGGCTTAAGGCGCCATCCATTTGGCTGCGTATGGTGCTCGCGGCGCGGCGCCTGCTCGCGGGCTTGCCCGTGACCGACGATGTGGCGTTTGGCGAGCTCGACCGCTTTGCGGTGCGTGTTCGTGACAATCAAATTCAGCTGTTTGGGTTATTGCTGGAGGGTTGGCAATCGCTGGCGGAGGGGCGGCCGGTCAACGCGAAGTTCCGCGCGGTTCAGGTGCTCAAGCTCGCCGACGAATCGATTACGTACATGCGCGAAAACGCGTTGCTGCTGGAGCGCGTGGCGTACCTGCGCAATACGTCGCTGGTATCGGTTCGCGAAGAGGCGGAGCTGCTCGACATTAGCAAGACGCAGGTCGGTGGCTCAGAAGCCTGGATCGTGGCGCTGCACCTGGCCGCTGCGGGCCGCGATAGCGATCTTGCCGCCTGGATGTCTATGAATCGCTCGGGGATTTTAGACCCATCGTATCGGCTATTTGCGCGTCTTGCGATGCACTGTCTGGGCGAGCCTGCCGTCAGGATTCGCAAGAAGCTTCCGGTGCGTGAGCTGTCGCGGTATTCACTACGCGATGATTTTGAGGGCGAAAGCGAGCACCTGTTCCAGGCGGGCGAGGTTGAGGCTGTCGATACGATCGGCCATATTGAGATGCGCATGTTTGGCACATTTCGCGCCGAGCGCGACGGCTTTCCCATCACGGATAAGATGTGGCGTCGCAAAAAGGCGGCAACACTTGCCGAGCGGCTCGCGTTGGGCATGGATGCCATGGTCGACCGCGAGACAATCGCCATGGAGTTGTGGCCCCATGCCGAGTTTAGCGCGGCGCGCAACAATCTGTATTCGACGGTATCGCGCTTGCGCTCGGCTTTGGGTCCAACGCCGGATGGCAAGTCGTGCGTGCTCATCCAAAACGAGTGCATAGGGCTCAACGGCGACTACGTTAAGACCGATGTAAGGCTCTTTGACCAGCTGAGCCGCGAGATCCTGGGAAACCGTATGGCAGCGAGAGGCCCTCACCTGGTTGAGCTTTGTCTTAAGGTTGAGCAGCTCTACGCGGGGCCGCTGTATGTTCCCACCGGTTGCAATCCCACGTTTTTTACGCGCATGCGCCACATTATGCAATCCAAGTACATCGACTGCATGATTAGGGGAGCGAATGCCGCTCTCGAGGAAAATGACCTGCAATCGGCAATTTGGCTCGTTGAATCGGGGCTTCGCCAAGAGACTGCGCGCGAGGATATGGTTCGCTGTGCCATGCGCGTTTACGGTGCGGCGGGACGACGCCGCGATGTTGTCGAGCTATACAGCGGCCACATGCACCACCTGCGAGAGCAGGTTCAAGGCGTGCCCGAGCCCGAGACAAGGCGCCTGTATGAGCGCCTGGTCGAAGGCAGGCTCAAGCGCGTGCTTGTCGAGCGATAAAAAACGGGCGCCCGAATCACTCGGACGCCCGCAGGCTACTCGGTATGGCCAGTCGGTTTTAGACGAGCTTGATCTTCTCGATATCCTTGCGCGAGGACTCGCGATACAGCGAGAACTTGCGGCCGATAACCTGAACGACGTCGGCGTGGCAGCGCTCGGCGAGCTCCTCGGCGGCCTCGCGGGCAGAAAGGCTGGAGCCGTCCAGCACGGAGCACTTAACGAGCTCGTGCTTCTCCAGGTAGGCGACCGTCTGCTCGACGGTGCCCTCGTTGACATCGGACTTACCGATGATGATGGCGGGGTTGAGGTGATGGGCCATGCTGCGAAGCTGCTTGACCTGGGCTCCTGTCAGTGCCATGGGTTCTCGCTTTCTATGTATGGGGCGCCCCGCAATGGGGCCTTAATCTACGTGAGCTGTCCCACGATAGCGCAGGAACGGCGTGGTGTGGAGCGCGTTTGCCCAGTTCGCAAAGAATGCGGATGCCGGGCGGGAAGACGATGCAAGCTTTAGATGGGCTACGGGCGGGGTACGGAGACCGGCTCCCAGGCGATAAACGCCCATCGGACTTTGCGGATGTGGTCGAGCATGTAACGTCCCTGCGGTACGCCCTTGGATCCCGGCTCGCCGGCATGGGGGTTCTCGATCATGTGGTGGGCGATATAGTCACGCAGGCGGTCGATCTTGTCCTCGTTGCCATGCTCGAGCATGCGAGAAAAGTCTGCCACGCCCGCCTCGAGACTATCGAAGGTGTCGTGACGTGGCGATTCAAAATACGTGACCTGCGGCAGAGCACCCATCTGAATGAGAATGTTAAAGGCGTACACAAAACCATTGCTGCAGGTAACCGAGGCGCCGATGGCGTTCATCAGATGCAGGTCATAACGCGGACTCGAGTTGGCGACCATCGTGACGGCACAACGCCGACGAGCCGTACGATCAAGCTTGGCAAGCGCACCTTTTAGATTGGTCGTCGTAACCGACCGACTGGCAAAGGCAACATCAACAGCCTTGGCAACCGGCCCAACCAGATCCCAATCATCATCCCAAGCAAGCTCAAGCGGTGTAATGCGATCCTCGAGCCCATAGTACTCAACACCAGCATCAAGCGTGCCCAACATAGCAGGAGAGAAGTCGGCAGCAATCACGGGATGCCCAGCCTGAGCAAGCGGAATAGCAATCGACCCAGCCCCACACCCCATATCGAGCACCGACTCACCAGGCTCAAGCGCCAGCAGTTTTACAAAATCCCGAGCATACGGGGCAGTCTCCAATGGCCGAAAATGCCGAGCCCGCTTATCCCACTCAAAAGGATCATCAGCCCGATGCCGATCAGCTTGCAAGCGCATCCATTCGTCATTCCAATCAGCAGAAAGAAGCTCAGATTGAATTACACCATCAGCCACGGGCCAACCTCCTAGCAACAAAAAAGCGACTCCTCCCAAAAGAAGAGCCGCAACCAGCATATATCAGAAAGAACCGTTCCAACGCCAAACCGCCCTCACAACCAAGGCGGGCAGGAGCGAAGCGACTGCCATACGGGATAGAACCCAACCGAGGTCCCGTTGTGCGGGAGCCCCGCCGCCGGGCGGCAGACATATAAGGTCGATCGCGAGTTCCGCACGAGCCGGAGAGCACTTAATGTGCTCTCCGTGCGAGTCAGGACTGTTCGAGCAGGCGACCTTATATGTCTGCCGCCCGGC
>CABUUD010000099.1 GCA_902494585.1 uncultured Collinsella sp.
CAAAAAGCAGCTCAACGTCCCGGCCGAGAACGTAATCATTACAAGCTCCCAAACCGGCACCGGCATCGACGAACTCAAAAAGCGCATCGCCGAAGCCTGCCTCTAATAAGCGCCCCTATCAATAAAAGGCAGGCTATCAGCCCGGTGCCCCTTCAAAGCGTGGGTCCCTGTAGGCATCCTCAGCAAGGTAAGCGCAGGGACGGTCGGGATGTTCCCTCAAAATCATTCCGCAGCGCGAAGGCCCCTTGTCCGTCGCTCCGTAGGAGCAGGACAAGGGGCCTTCATGCGCGAGGACGATTTTGAGGGAATATCCCGACCGTCACGGACAGGTATATGGGGGGATGTCTACAGGTACTCGATTTGAGCGCCCTCGGTGTCGCATGTCAGAATATGCGTATCACACTTAGGGAACTGCTCGCGCAGCTTGACCTGCAGGAACTTTGCCACGATGGTGTCGTCGGTCACAGCCATAAGGGTCGAGCCCGATCCGCTGATCCAGATGGTCTTGGCGCCGCCGTTAAGGCAGGTGTCACGCACGGCGTTGTAGTCGGGAATCAGACGGCGACGATAGGGTTCCTGGATGCGGTCGTCGTTGGCGGCGGCAATCAGGTCAAGGTTGCCGGACTCAAGACCGCGCGTCATGCCGGCGATGCGGCCCATCTGCCATACGGCGGTGGAGAGCGGAACCTCCTGCGGCACGACCTTGCGCGCCTCGCTCGTATGCACCTCGTAGGGCGGAATCACGGTAATAAAACGCAGGCGATCGCTCACCTCGTAGCGCAGGCACTGGGGGAGCGAATCGGTCGGCGTAAAGGAGCAGACGGCGCCGCCCAGGATAGCGGGGGCGACGTTATCGGGATGGCCCTCGACCTCGGTGGCAATGCGGACGAGCTCGGCACGGTCGACGGTGTGGCCTGTCAGCGCGGCGGCGGCCATAATGCCGGCGACGACACAGGTGGAGCTGGAGCCCAGGCCGCGGGCGACGGGAACGTCAGTCTGAATGTCGATGGCGACGGGGAAGGCCGGCTCGCCCCATGCGGCCAGTGCATCGACAAAGCTAACGTAGACCAGGTTGTTCTCGTTTTGGAATTCCTCGGGGCAGCCCGTGATGGTGAGCTTGTCGGCGCGCTCGAAGGTGAAGTGCGAGTAGAGGCTGACGGCCATGCCGAGGGTATCGTAGCCGATGCCTAGGTTGGCGCTTGTTGCTGGGACAGTGATCTTGATCATGTGGGTCCTCCTGGCGTGCCTGGCTGTTTAGTTCGCTGCTCGGACAGTCCTGCGCAAGACGGAAAGCACATTCAGTGCTTTCCTTTGCGTGCGGAACTCGCGACGAACTAAACAGCCAGGCACGCTGTACACGTTCGTCATCATCCCGGTGGGTATCTGATAAAAGAAGGTGCGCCGGCTTTCGCCGGCGCCTTATAAGGGGTTTTAGTTGGAAGCCATCTTTTTTGCTGCAGACTCGACGTAGCTTGCCATCTCATTAACGTCGCAGACGTCTTCGAAGCGGACGGGCTTGGACTCGAGCTCGGCGAGCTGGACCGGGGCAACCGTGTTGGTTGCCTGCTCGAGCACGCGCATGGCCTCAAAGTCGTCCTCGGGAACGTCGAGGCCCAGGGCGTCGCAGCAGGCGCGCGGGAACTTGTAGGGGCTGGCGGTCGAAAGCAGCACGCGGGCCTTGGCGCCCTCGGCGGGAGCGACCTGCTCAAAGACGTGATAGCCGCAGGCGGTGTGCGGGTCGATCACGTAGCCGTTCGCGTCCCAGCAGCTCTTGATGGCAGTGCGTACCTCGTCCTCGCTGGCCCAACCGCAGCCAAAGACGCTCTGAATCTTTGCCAGCAGGTCGGCGGGAACTTCGTAGCGACCAGTCCGCGCCAGCTGCTCCATAAGGCCGGCAACGAGCTCACAGTCGCCATCGGACAGGAAGTAGAGCATGCGCTCCAGGTTGGAGCTGATGAGGATGTCCATCGAAGGCGAGATGGTCGTGAAGAACGGGCGGTTGCGGTCGTAGACGCCGGTGGTCAGGAAGTCAGCCAGCACGTTGTTCTTGTCGCTCGCGACGATGAGCTTGGCGACGGGCAGACCCATGCGCTTGGCATAGTAACCGGCCAGGATATCGCCAAAGTTGCCGGTCGGTACGCAGAACTCCACGGCGTCGCCGGCCTCGATGGCGCCGGCGCGCAGCAGCTGCGCATAGGCGGCAAAGTAGTAGACGACCTGCGGTACCAGACGGCCGACGTTGATGGAGTTGGCACTCGAAAGCACCGTGCCTGCGGCCTCCAGACGCTCGGCAAGCTCCTTATCGGCAAAGATGCGCTTGACGGCACTCTGGGCGTCGTCAAAGTTGCCGCGGATGCCACAGACGGCGACGTTATCGCCCTCCTGCGTGGACATCTGCAGGTTCTGGACGCGGCTGACCTTGCCCTCGGGATAAAAGACGGTGATGCCCGTGCCCGGAGCGTCGGCAAAACCGGCGAGCGCGGCCTTGCCGGTGTCGCCTGACGTGGCGGTGACGATCATGATGCGCTCGGCGCCGCCGTCCTTGGCGGAAGTGCGGGCCATGAGGCGGGGGAGCATCTGTAGGGCGACGTCCTTGAAGGCGCTTGTGGGGCCGCCAAAGAGCTCCATCACATAGGTCTGAGGGGCGTCAGCGCCCGGCGCTGCGTCGAGTTTGACGAGCGGCGTAACCTCTTCACTCGCGAACGTGCCGCGGTATGCCTCGTCGACACACGCCGAAATTTCTTCGGCCGTGTAATCATTCAGTAACATTCCCAACACATCTTGAGCGATTTCAAAGTACGATTTATCTGCAAGCGAGCTGATATCGACCTGCTGGGTGCCAAGCTCGTCCGAGACAAACAAACCCCCGTCGGGAGCGATGCCGGTGCGGATTGCCACCTTACTTGAGCACGATAAAGTGCGTCCTCGTGTACTATGATAAGTTCCCATATAACACTGCTCCTCGGATGCCTTGGTCCCAATCGGTGAAACCATGGTATCAGAGCGCGCAAAATAGGTTCGCAGAGGCTTTTTAGAAAGGTAACCTCCAGCCCATGATTAAGATTGCCAAGTTTGGCGGCTCGTCGGTCGCCGACGCCGAACACTTCAAGAAGATCAAGGCCATCGTCGATGCCGACCCGGCTCGCCGTTTTGTGGTGGTTTCCGCCTGTGGTCGCCGCTTTAAGGGCGACACCAAGGTGACCGACCTGCTCTACCTGGTTAACGCGCACGTTAAGTACCACGTGTCGTGCGAGGAGCTGCTCGAGGACATTGGCCAGCGCTATTTTGATATCGCTGACGAGCTGGAGCTCACCTATCCCATCCGCGAGGAGTTCGCGGCCTTTGCCGAGCGCGCCCGCTCGGGCGGCTACTCCACCGAGGAGCTTGTGAGCCGCGGCGAGTACTTCACCGCTCGCCTGATGGCCGAGTACCTAGGCCTGCCGTTCCTGGACGCCGCGACGGTCGTTGCGTTCCATCACGACGGTACGCTCAGCATGAATCGCACCTCCGAGCTGGTGCAGGAGTACGGCCAGCAGGGCGGCTTTGTTATGCCCGGTTTCTACGGCGCGACGCGCGAGGGCCAGATCAAGCTGCTCGATCGAGGCGGCGGCGATATCTCGGGCTCGATCTTGGCTAAGTGCCTGGGCGCCGACCTGTACGAGAACTGGACCGACGTCTCGGGTTTCTATTCTGCCGATCCGCGTATTGTTCCCGAAGCCCAACCCATTGCGCGCGTTACCTACGAGGAGCTGCGCGAGCTTTCGTACATGGGCGCAAGCGTCCTGCACGAGGAGGCCGTGTTCCCCGTGCGTGAGGCGGGCATTCCGCTGGTTATCAAGAACACCAATGCGCCGCAGGACCCCGGCACCATCATTAGCGAGACGGCTGATGAGGGCGAGGCGGAGCCCATCATTACCGGCGTGACCGGCAAGCGCGGCTTTGTTGCCATCAACGTTGCCCGCGACCGCACCAAGCCCCGCGTTGGCTTTATGCGCCGTGCACTTTCGGTCTTCGAGCGCTATGACGTTTCCGTCGAGCACATGCCCACCGGTGTCGATCGCTTTGGCGCCGTGGTGCAGGAGCAGGATGTGCACGACTCGCTGTACTCGCTCGTGGGCGACATCCAGCAGGAGGTCGAGCCGCTCGAGATCGAGGTTGTCGAGGGCTTGGCACTCATCGCGACCGTCGGCCGTAACCTGCGCGGCCGCGCGGGTATCTCGGGCCATCTGTTTGGCATGCTTGGCCAGGCCGGCGTGAGCGTGCGTATGATTTCGCAGAGCTGCGACGAGATCAACATCATTATCGGTGTCGAGGAGAAGGACTTCGACCTGGCGATTCGGACCATTTACCGTGCCTTCTCCGATGAGAACGGCATTGTGAAGGTCTCCGACCTGGAGGCCCCCGCGCCGGTCGATCCCGCTCTGGACGCGCTCCGCAAGTAGCTGCCATCCCGTTGATTTTTTTGGGACATGTCTCATAAATCTACGACGGGGCGTTTCGTTTCGGTTTCGTTTCGACGGGGCGGGTTTCGTGCCTGCCCCGTTCTTGTATACACTGGCTACAATAATCGGCCTGCTTGGCGTGCGGGCAAAAGCCACAACCTTTTAAGGGGGAAGCATGAAACAGTACACGGTTGCTATTTTGGGCGCGACGGGAGCCGTGGGCACCCAGATGCTCGAGTGCCTCAACGAGCAGGAGTTCCCGGTTGGCAAGCTCAAGCTGCTGGCGAGCGCGCGTTCTGCGGGCAAGACCGTCGAGTTCCGCGGCGAGCAGATCGTGATCGAAGAGGCTTGTCCCGAGGCCTTTGAGGGCTGTGGCATTGTGCTTGGAGCCGCCGGCGACGACATCGCGAAGGAGCTACTGCCCGAGGCCGTCAAGCGCGGCGCCGTCGTGGTCGACAACAGCCACGCCTTCCGCATGGATCCTGAGGTGCCGCTGGTCGTGCCCGAGATCAATGCCGACGACATCAAGTGGCATCACGGCCTTATCGCTAATCCCAACTGCGCGACCATCATCGGCCTGATTCCCACGTGGCCGCTGCATCAGCTCGCCGGCGTGAAGCGCATGATCGTCTCGACGTATCAGGCGGCTTCGGGTGCTGGCGCTCCCGGTATGGCCGAGCTCGAGGCTCAGCTGGCCGCCCTAGGCCGTGGCGAGGAGATTCCCGAGCCGCGTGCATTTGCCGCCCAGCTCGCGAGCAACCTGATTCCGCAGATTGGCGGCGTCAAGGAAGAGGGCTTTACCTCCGAGGAGATGAAGCTGCAAAACGAGGGCCGCAAGATCATGCACCTGCCCGAGCTGCGCGTGAACTGCACCTGCGTGCGCGTGCCTGTGCTGCGCTCGCACTCCGAGAGCATTACGCTCGAGTTCGAGCGTGACATTACGGTTGAGGAGGCCCGTGCCGCGCTGGCTGCCGCTCCGGGCGTGAAGCTGGTTGACGACATGAGCGCCGAGGATGCGCACGACCGCTTCCCCATGCCGATGGACACCTCCGACCAGGACCTGATTTGGGTCGGTCGCGTACGCCGCGACATCTCGAACACCGAGGCTGCGCGCGGCATCACCTTCTGGTGCTGCGGCGACCAAATCCGTAAGGGCGCGGCAACCAACGCCGTCCAGATCGCTAAGCTGCTCTGCGAGTAGTGTGACCTGTCCGGCGGGGGCCGGGCTTAGTTTTCAGAACGTCCTCGACCATGTGCGGCGCCTTGTCCTGCTCCTTCGGAGCCGCGGACAAGGCACCACACTGGTCTGCGGAGTGTTCTGAAAACTAAGCCCGGCCCCCGCCTGCGGTGACGCTGCTGCAAGCGGCCTGTGATGGGGCCGTTGTTGGTTGGGGCCGCTGGGCTGATGTGGGGGCACGTGGCCGTTGCGGGCTCTGGTCCCGGCGGCGGCCTCGGCGCTTCGCGCCTGCCGCCTGAGGTGACTTTGGGGTTGGGGTGAATCGGGGTCTAATACTTTTCCCGAGAAGTGAACGACCTTATTTTGACCCCCGAAGTATTGGCATATTCTGACCGCTATTTCCTGCGGTTTTGCTGCGCGAATCCTGCGGTTTTTTGGTCTAAAGGTGTGGATGCTCCGGGGCCTCGTTTTTACTCGTTCACTTCTCGGGAAAGTATTAGAGCTCAGCTGATAGAGGTACCGCTCTGGCGTCGATGCCCCGCGTCTTCCTCGCTTGATTGGGGAAAACAGCCTCGCTTAAGCAATTGCGAGCCCGCTCGGACGTATCTGTGGGGTTGTCTGCACAATTCGCGGTATTATGGTGCGGAGTTTTGAAAGGAGCCGCTGGTGGTCACGACGACGTTTGCCTCGCCTTTGGGCGAAATCTTGCTTGCCGCTGATGGCCGCGGTCTGACGGGACTTTGGTTTGAGGGACAGGAGCATTTTGGCTCCACGCTTCTACGGGAAGACTCCGAACATGTTGAAGGCGCCGACGCGGTTTCCGGTATTGGTGGCATGTCGTCGGTGAGTCCGGCAAATGGTGCGGCTTCTTCGGTGCTTGAGCGTTCCTGGGCTTGGCTGAATGCTTATTTTGCAGGGCAGGAACCTCGGTTTACGCCGCCGTTGCATATGATTGGTACGGCGTTTCAGCGCGAGGTTTGGTTTGAGCTGCTTTCTATCCCGCGTGGCGAGGTCGCTACGTATGGTGAGATCGCCCAGCGTGTTGCGGCTCGACATCGTGTACCGGGAAACGAAGCACCTGTTGTGTCCCCGCGTGCCGTGGGGGCCGCGGTCGCGCGTAATCCCATTTCGATCATTGTGCCGTGCCATCGCGTGGTTGCCGCCGATGGCTCGCTTAACGGATATGCCGGCGGGCTCGATCGCAAGGAGTGGCTGCTGCGGCTCGA
>CABUUD010000100.1 GCA_902494585.1 uncultured Collinsella sp.
CGAACCGGAGCCCAGCAGGACGGGGCATGGGGCGTTGCTTGGGGTGCCCGTGGCTCTGTCGCTAGCCGTTGGCACTGTGGAAAACGTCCGTGTTTGCGGCTGGCTGTTCGGTAAATGACAGGGCGAGCGCCGGACGCGCGAACTTTGTGTGTCCGAGGCGTTATGAAAAAGCCGAGCCGCCCGTATTGGGCGGCTCGGCAATCAAACCCTTTGATCTGGGGCATCCGCTTCTGGCTAGTTTACCCTTCGAGCATGCCGTCGAGGGTGCGCCAGGCTAACTCGGCGCATTTGACGCGGGCGGGCATGTGCGAGATGTCCTGGAGCTGGGCGGCCTCGTCCAGGTCTTCCAGGTCTTCCTCGGAGAGCTGCTCGCCACGGATCATGGCGAGGAAAAGCTCTGCCAGACGACGTGCTTCCTCGACCGTCTCGCCGGTGATGAGGTCGGCCATGATATCGGCGCTGGCCTGGCTGATGGCGCAGCCGTGACCGGTAAAGGAGGCCTCCTCGATCACGCCGTTCTCGACACGTAGCTGCAAGGTGAGCTCGTCGCCGCAGCTGGGGTTGATGCCGTCGTGCTCGTGCGTGGGGGCATCCATTTCGTACTTGTAGTCGGGGTGCGAGTTGTGCTCCATAAACGTGGTGGAGGTGTACAGATTACCCATTGAACGTGCTCCAAACGTGATGTAGGCCGGCGATGAACTTGTCGATATCGGCCTTGTCGTTGTAGAAGGCCACGCTGGCGCGGCAGCAGGCAAGGTTCTCGACGCCCAGCCAGGTGAGCAGAGGCTGCGCGCAGTGGTGACCGGCGCGGATGCAAACGCCGTCCATGTCCATGATGCTCGCGACATCGTGCGGGTGGATGCCCTTGACGTTAAAGCTGACGACGCCGTGGTGGTTGTCCCAATAGATGGAGCCGATGATCTGGACAAAGTCGAGCTGCATGAGCTCGCCCATCAGGTAGTGGACGAGTGCCTGCTCGCGTGCCTGGATGTTTTCGTAGTCTACCGTGTTGACCAGGTAGTCAAGCGCCGCGCCCGTGGCGAAGATGCCGGCGGCGTCCTGCGTGCCGGCCTCGAACTTCTCGGGGACGGGCGCCCAGACGGCGTCCTGCTCGGTGACCGAGTCGATCATCTCGCCGCCGGTGAGCATGGGCGGCATGGCGTTGAGCAGGTCCATCTTGCCCCACAGCACGCCGATGCCCATGGGGCCCATGGCCTTGTGCGCGCTAAAGGCAAAGAAGTCGGCGCCCAGATCGGCCACATCGACCGGCATGTGCGGCAGCGACTGCGCGCCGTCGACGACCAGATAGCCGCCGTACTTGTGCACGAGCTTGCCGAGATTCTTGACCGGGTTCTCGACGCCCAGCACGTTAGAGACTTGACCCACGGCCAAGATCTTGGTCTTGGGACCCACCTTGGACAGAACCTCCTCGGTCGTGAGCTGACCGGTCTTGGTGGGGTAGAGGTAGACGAGCTTGGCGCCGGTCTCGCGGCAGACCTGCTGCCACGGGATCAGGTTAGAGTGGTGCTCCATGATGGTGATGACGACCTCGTCGCCCGGCTCGAGGACCGTGGGCGCAAAGCTCTTGGCGACCAGGTTGAGCGACTCGCTCGTGTTGCGGGTGAAGACGACCTCGTTGGCCTGGGGGGCGCCGATGACATCGGCGATCTGCTGGCGCACCTTCGCGATAGCCTCGGTGGCCTCGACGGACAGCGAGTACAGGCCGCGCAGGGGGTTGGCGTTCATGCGCTGGTAGAAGTCGCGCTCGGCGTCGAGCACGCAGGCGGGGCGCTGTGCGGTAGCGGCGCTATCGAGGAAGGCGATTTCGGGGTGCTGCTGGAACAGCGGGAACTGCGCCTTGTAGGGATTGGTCTCGATGTCGACGGTAGGCCAGCCGCGCGAGGCCTCGTCGCTGGCGTCGAGCTCCATGGGCTCGGGGGCAGTACAAGTATCGCATTTAACGTGCTCGGTGTCGATCATGCGAGCTCCTCCTCAAAGTTGTCGATTAGGTTATTGCCCAAGCGAACGACGGCGGCGCGGGTGCGCTCGTCGATGGCGGAAAGCGCGGCGTCCTCCAGCTTGGCGCGGATGAACAGGTCCTCGGCGGCGTTTTGGTCAAGGCCGCGGCAGGCGAGGTAGAACAGCTGCTCGTCGCGGACGTGACCGATGGTGGCGCCGTGGTTGCCGGCGACGTCGTCCTCGTCGCAGAGGATGACGGGAACGGTCTTGTTGTCGACGCCCTTGTTGGCCAAGAGCACCGTCTCGCGCTCGGTGCCGACGGCACCCTTGCAGCCGTGCACGAGGTCGATGGTGCCGCGGTAGACCTTCTTTGACGTGCCAGTCAGCACGCCGTTGGCGTCGATCTCGCACTCGGTCTTGCGGCCGCGGTGGCGCAGCTCGTAGTTAAAGTCACGCACCTGTTCGCGGGCACCCAGGTAATCGGTATCGATGGTCACCTTGGCGGTGTCGCCCAGCAGGTCGCCGGCAAGGCCGGTGGCGCTGGCGCCGGCACCCAGAACGGTGTGCTGCACGTTGACGCGCGCGCCCTCGTCCAGGAACAGACCGGTGTCGTCGAGCGCGATCCAGCTGTCATCGAGCGTCTGCGTGCAGGTTACGTTGACGGTGGCGTACTCGTGAGCGCACACGCGCAGCACGGAGCCCACGACGCCTTGGCCGTTGACGGGGGAGTCCAGGGCGATCTGCAGGTCGAGCGTTGCCTGCGGACGGGCGACGACATCGATAGCGGCGATGGCCGCGGCGGCGTCGACACCGCTCACGCGCACGGTAACCGTGGCGCGTCCGTACGCGGGCACATCGATGACGACGCGCTTGGTGGCGTGATCGGCCAGATAGGTGTAGGCGGCCTCGCCCATGCCGGTCTCGAAGGCCTCAGCGGGGGAGAGCTCCTCTTCGAGCTTGATAGCGCCGGCCTGGTAGACGGAGGTGGCGGGCACGTCGAGCTCGGTCTCGGGCGTGATGCGGGCGCGGTCGACGGCGTCGCCGGGGGCGGAGGCACGGCGCTCGGGGAAGCGCTTGGCCATGGCGTCCATGGCGGTATCGAAGGCGTCGGCCGAGCCGGCAAACTGCTCGTCCAGGCCCTCGACCTCAACGGCCTCGGCGGGAGCGGCGGCAAGTTCGTCCGAAAGCTCGAGCTTGGTCTGGTTCATCTTGAGCCAGCCCCAAGTGGCGGCCGGCATAGCGTTGACCTGCTCGAGCGTGGTAGCAGCGGTGTTGGTTTCCTGTTTCATTATCCGATCGCTCCTTCCATCTCGAGCTTGATCAGGTTGTTCATCTCGACGGCGTACTCAAGCGGCAGCTCCTTGGAGACCGGGTTGGCAAAGCCGTTGACGATCATGGTGCGGGCCTCTTCCTCCGATATGCCGCGGCTCATCAGGTAGAACACCTTGTCGTCGCCGATGCGGCCGATGGTGGCCTCGTGGCCGATGTCGACGTTCTTGGCGCGGATGTCCATGGCGGGGATGGTATCGGAGCGGCTCTGGTCGTCGAGCATCAGCGACTGGCAGCTCACGGTTGCTTTGGAACCTTCGGCCTTAGGCGTGGCCACGATGGAGCTGCGGAAGGTCTGGATGCCGCCGCTCTTGGAGATACCCTTGGTCTCGACGGTTGCCGAGGTGTCGGGAGCGTTGAGCACGACCTTGCAGCCGGTATCGAGGTTCTGGCCGGCGCCGGCAAAGGTAATGCCGGTAAAGCTCGAGCGGGCGCGACGGCCGTTGAGCACGCTCATGGGGTAGAGGTAGCCCACGTGGCTGCCGAAGGAGCCGCTGATCCACTCGATGTCGCCGTCCTCGTCCACGCGCGCACGCTTGGTGTTGAGGTTGTACATGTTCTTGGACCAGTTCTCGATGGTCGAGTATCGCAGGTGCGCACGCTTGCCCACAAAGAGCTCCACAGCGCCGGCGTGGAGGTTGGCCACGTTGTACTTGGGTGCGGAGCAGCCCTCGATAAAGTGCAGGTCGGCGTCGTCCTCGACGATGATGAGCGTGTGCTCAAACTGGCCGGCGCCCTTGGCGTTGAGGCGGAAGTAGCTCTGCAGCGGAAAATCGAGCTTGGTGCCCTTGGGCACGTAGACAAACGAGCCGCCCGACCACACGGCACCGTGCAGGGCCGCAAACTTGTGGTCGGTGGGCGGGATGAGCGTCATAAACTTCTCGTGGATGAGCGGCTCCCACTGCGGATCGTGCAGGGCCTCCTCGATGCCGGAGTAGACGATGCCCATCTTGGACGCGGTGTCCTGCATGTTGTGGTAGACCAGCTCGGAGTCGTACTGCGCGCCGACGCCCGCCAGGTAGCTACGCTCGGCCTCGGGGATGCCCAGGCGCTCAAAGGTGTTCTTGATGTCGTCGGGCACCGACTCCCAGTCGTGCTTTTGGTCGGTGTTGGGCTTGACGTAGGTGACGATGTTGTCCATGTCCAGGCCCTCGATGGAAGGGCCCCACGTCGGGTCGGGAAAACGATTGAAGATCTCGAGGGACTTGAGGCGCAGGTCGAGCATCCACTGCGGCTCGTCCTTCTTGGCGCTGATCTCGCGCACGATGTCGGGCGTGATGCCGGCGTCGAGGCGCTCGAATCCCTCCTCGCCATAGGTGAAGTCGTAGAGGCTGCGGTCGATGTCCGCGACCTCGGTGCGGTTCTTGGTCATTGCGTCGCCCCTTTACGCCTGCTGCTCGGCAGCGGCGGCCTCGGCCTGGGCGCGCTGCTCGGCGGCCTCGCGCTCGAAGGTCTCAAAGCCGTTCTTGTCGATCCAGGGGATGAGCGAGGCGTCGTCCTCGCGCACGATGTGGCCCTTGACCATAACGTGGACGCGGTCGACATCCAGGTGCTCCAGGATGCGCGTGTTGTGCGTGATGATGAGCATGGAGCCGTCGCAGCTCTTGCGGTAGGCGTCCATGCCATGGCTGACGGTGGACAGGGCGTCGACGTCCAGGCCCGAGTCGGTTTCGTCCAGGATGGCGAGCTTAGGCTGCAGCAGCAGAAGCTGGAGCATCTCGACCTTCTTTTTCTCGCCGCCCGAGAAGCCCACGCCCAGCTCGCGGTTGAGGTAGGCGGTGTCCATGTTGAGCTCTGCCGCGAGCTCCTTGACGCGCCGGCGGAACTCCTTGCCCTTCATCTCCAGGCCGGGGCGGCCGGCGATGCTGGCACGCAAAAAGCTCGACAGCGGCACGCCCGGGATCTCGACCGGGGCCTGGAAGCTCAGGAACAGGCCGGCGCGCGAGCGCTTGTCGGTGGTGAGCTCGGTGATGTCCTGGCCGTCAAAGACGATGCGGCCGTCGTTGACGGTATAGACAGGGTCGCCCATGACCAGGTGGCCGAGGGTGGACTTGCCGGCGCCGTTGGGTCCCATCAGCACGTGGGTCTCGCCGGCGGCGACGTTGAGGTTGACGTTGTGGAGGATGGTCTTTTCGTCCACGGAGGCGGTCAGACCTTCGATGGAAAGCAGCGGATTTGCGCTCATGCTGTCCCTCTCTGTATATGGTGTACTCATAGGTGTACTAAACCCTAGGAATCTTCTCGGAATAAAGTTACTATGGGTTCGGCGTTAGTCAAGGGAAAACCCGACTAATCCACTCGACTTTTTAGATGCAGGACATAATAATCAGGCTTGTTTGCCCCGCGTGCATTAGATTTGGGACAAACACTCCTGGGTTTTTGTCCCAGGAACAACGGGAGGGTAGGTATGCTCATTTCTTCTAAGGGCCGCTATGCCCTCCGGCTGATGATCTATATCGCAGCGCTTGGTGACGTCGAGGGCAAGATTGCCCTGCGCGAGGTCGCCGACCGCGAGCATATCTCGCAAAAGTATTTGGAGCAGCTGGTCCGTCCGCTTATGAAGGCGGGCCTGCTTAAAAGCGTACGCGGTAAGGGCGGCGGTTACATGATGGCCAAGGACCCGGCCGAGGTGCGCGCCGGCGACATCCTGCGTGCCGTCGAGGGCAGCACGGCCCCGGTGGCGTGCGATGGCATTGACAATAGCTGTACCCGCAGCGACCTTTGCTCGACCGTCAAGTTCTGGCGCGGTCTGGACGATGTGATCGAAAAGTACGTCGACGGCGTGACCCTGGCAGATCTGGCCGCCGTCCCCGAGATCAACTTTGACATTAAGCTGTAGGGCCGCAAATGGCATCTCTCGACAAGGTATATAAGCAAATTGAAGTTTTTGCTCGGGAATGTGACGCCGAGAAAGTTGTGCTGTTTGGGTCTCGCGCTCGAGGCAACAACTTGCCTAAGAGCGATATTGACATCGCCGTAGCAGGTTGCCGGGATTTCGGCCGTTTCTCATATTTGATCGAGGAGCGTCTTGATACTCTTTTAGATGTAGATGTCGTCAATCTCGATGAGTCCTTATCGCAGCAATTGCTCGATGAAATTGCCAGGGATGGTGTGATTCTGTATGAAAAAATATGAGAACTTTGCCAGCGCCTTGGCGAATCTTGAGGATGCGCCCAATCAGGATCTCAACAATGATTTTGTTCAGAGTGGATTGATTAATAAGTTCAATCTTCAATTTGAACTGAGCTGGAAGCTCCTTAAGCGTCTGCTCGAGTATGAGGGTGCCACGCTTGCCGCGTCGGGGTCTCCTCGTGCCATCTTGAAGGAGTCCTACCGATTCTACGACTTTATTGATGAGGCAGCCTGGCTAGATATGCTCAGAGACCGCAATACGAACGTCCATATCTACGACAACAAGCTCGCTCAAGATTTGATTCAGCGCATCTTGGACGTCTATATCCCTGCTTTCTGCCAGTTGAGGGACGGGCTGATGGAGCGTTACGGCGAGCTTCTGTTGGCGCC
>CABUUD010000101.1 GCA_902494585.1 uncultured Collinsella sp.
CGAAACGGCAGCGTGAGCAGGCAGGCAAGCGCAAGCAGCATGACCGCGTCGGTATGGCCGGCAAACGAGAGGAGCACCTCGTAGCACACGTACAGCATGCCCGAGGCTTTGGGGTCAATTGCCAAGACTGCGTTGCTCGACACCGGGGCGGGATCGATGGAAAACGCCGTGGTCGCCAACAGCGCGAGCAAAAATGCGATGAGCGTCTGTTTGGCGGGGTAGCACTTAAACCAGACGATGCGGGCGGCGTCGCGCGCAGCCGTTGTGGAGAGGTCGGAATCCTTCACAGTCCGAAAGCCTTTCTAGAAACCTATCAAACTCGGCAAGACCACCACAAAGGTGCCTGTCCCCTTTGTGGTGGTTTTGGTGGTTAGGCGTCCAGGTAGACGCGCTGGGGCTGGTTGCGGCGACGGGCGAAAATGATGAGCGCCAGGCCGGCGATCACGAGCGGCAAACTCAGCAGCTGACCCATGGTGATAACGCCTCCCAGCAGATAACCCAACTGGGCATCGGGCACGCGCACGAACTCAACGAGAAAGCGGACGATGCCGTACCCCATCACGAACACGCCCATAAACGTACCCTGGGGCAGTAGCGGCTTTTTGCGGCTGAGTACCTGCAAAATACAGAAGAGCACGACGCCCTCAAGAAACGCCTCGTAGAGCTGGGAGGGATGGCGCGGCATATCGCCCGCGGTGCCGCCAAAGACCACACCCCAAGGCAGATCGGTCGGCTTACCCCACAGCTCACCGTTGACGAAATTGGCACAACGGCCCAGGCACAGGGCCAGCGGGGCGCCGATCACGGCAAGGTCGGCGACGGTCCATGCATCAAGCTTGTACATGCGGCACACGATGATGCCGCCCAAGATGCCGCCCACCAGGCCGCCGTGGAAGCTCATGCCGCCCTCGTTGGTGGCAAAGATTTCGAGCGGGTGAGTCCAATAGTAGCCATCGCCGTAAAAGACGACGTAAAACAGGCGCGCGCCGATGATGAGGCCAAAGACCGCGCCGACCACGACGCTCGTCAGGTCATCGATCGTGATGTCGAAGCCCCAACGACGCTGCGTGCGGTACATAACGACCGCCGTGAGCAGGGCGCCGACCACATAGGCCAGACCGTACCAGTAGATCGTGATGGGGCCCGCCGAGATCGCAACGGGGTCAAGCATATGGTAGAGGTCGTTGAGCATATCGATCCCCCTGCTCTCTACATACAAATGCGGCCGCGGGCCTTGCGCTCGCAGCCGCATATTTGGGCGTGACGTCTATGCGGAGCATGTCGTCCGCAGCTTTCGCATCTTAGAACGGCGCGTACTCGTCGTACAGGTCCTCGGCCTCGCCGGAAGCATTGACCTGCTCAACGCGGGTAACGCCGGGCACGTGCTCCTTCAGGATGCGCTCGATGCCCATGGAAAGGGTTAGCGAGCTCATGGGGCAGCCGGCACAGGCGCCCTGCAGCTCCAGCTTGACAACACCCTCGTCGTCGACGCCCACATACTCCATATCGCCACCGTCGGCCTGCAGGTTGGGGCGAATCTCTTCAAGAACCTTCTTAAGCAGCTCTTCGTTAACAGCCACAGGGGCTCCTTTCTCACAACAACGCGGGCACGCCCGCGGACAGAAGCTATGTTACTACAGCCATGTACCCGCTCACGAGCCGTCCATGCGCGCGGACGCGACTTTCACGAGTAGTCAATTTGGGACGGGGCTCTTTTGGCTGTTTTGCCGCCAGCTGGCGTTGGCACGCGCTACTGCTGAGCCTGTCCCCCGGTACCAATCTGGACATCGACGATGACCTGGCGGTAGCTGATGCCGCAGGAGTCGAGAATGCGACGGCTGATACGGCCATCGTCGGTGTCGGCGTACTTATTGTCCAGGTAGACAACCTCGCCCACACCTACCTGCGCCAGGATCTTGGCGCAGTCATGACACGGGAACAGCGTGACGTAGACCGTGGAACCCTCAAGGTCTTTGAGCGAGCCGCGGTAGTTGAGCACGGCGTTGGCCTCGGCATGGACTACGTAGTTGTGCTTGTCCTGTAGCGGGTCATCGCTCGTGCCCCACGGGAAAAAGTCGTCGTTGAGTGCCGAGGGCGTACCGTTGTAGCCCACCGAAAGGATGCGGTGGTTGGTGCTGGCGATGCACGCGCCTACCTGCGTATTGGGATCCTTGCTGCGGCGCTGCGCGGCGATGGCCACGCTCATAAAGAACTCGTCCCAGCTAATAACGTCGCGGCGCTTGCCCGACGCAGTTTGATGAAGATCGTCCGACATGGCAGACACCTCCGAAATCGCGATAGTTTGACCCATTGTAGCAGGTGAAAGGTGGGACTGTTTCCTCCCCCCGACGTCCTCGGCTTTATGCGCGACGAGGCTTTTGGTTGATGTGGTACAGCTCGGCGAGGCCCCGCAGCGTCAGTGCGTCGTCTACCGTCAGGCTGTGGCCGACCAACGCCGCGAGCGCCTCGGCATCGTCGCCGGTGATGACAATGGGCACGCTGCCCTCCCCCGCCGCCTTGGTCGCGCGCATCTCGGCAAGCACCATGTCGAGCATGCCGTCGATGCGGGCCACCTCGCCCAAGACCACGCCCGAGCGCATGGCCTCGCGCGTGTTGCGACCGATCACATGCGTCGGCGCCGAGGGCTCGACCTGCGGCAGGCGCGCCGCAGCGGCCGAAAGCGAGCGGGCGCCAAGTGCCAGGCCCGGCGCGATGACGCCGCCGACAAAGGTTCCGCGCGTATCGATGACCTCGATATTGGTCGTAGTGCCCAGGTCGATCACGATGCACGGAGAGCCGTAGACGGCACGGGCCGCCACGGCGTCGGCGATGCGGTCGGGACCGATCTCGGCTGGATCGTCGTAATGCACGGGCATGCCGGTCTTGAGGCCCGGCCCCACGGTGAGCACGCGCCCCGTGCAGGTGCGGGAAAGCGCCGCCTTCCACGGGCGCTCGAGCGCCGGCACCACGCAACTCAGCACTGCGGCTGCGGGAACGAGCGCACCCGGCATGCCCGCATCGGCTGACAGCGCGCCCATGACCTGCGCGAGCCTCATGCGCGCCTCGTCGGCCGTGATGCTCGACGGCGTCGTGATCTCGCACGTCGCAAGCGGGCATTCCTGCGCCGCGGCCGAATCCTCGGCAAACAGGCCAAAGCGAATGAACGTGTTGCCCACGTCGACCGTCAATATATATGCGCACCCATTAAGCATCGTCGGCGCTCCTTTCGTCTGTCCAGCAGTATATCGCCTCCCTAAACCAGCTAAAAAGCCCCGTCCCAAATTGACTACCTTGCGGCTATACTGGTGCGCGGTCGTACGCGAGTTCACGCGGCGGCCCTTGGTAACCCGACTTCCCGCGCCGTATCCGTAGCGGCGCTTGCGGGGGAAGCGGATATACGCAAAGGAGTTCTATATGAGCAATCCCTCGAACCGCACCTCGATGCGCGGTCAACTCACGCTGCGCGGCGTCGTCATCGGCGTCCTTGGCTGCGTGATCATCACGGCAAGCTCGGCCTACACGGCCCTCAAGATGGGCGCACTCCCCTGGCCGATCATTTTCGCTGCCGTCATTTCGCTGTTCTTCCTGAAGCTCATGGGCAACGCCAGCCTCAACGAGGCCAACGTCACCCACACCATCATGTCCGCAGGCGCCATGGTCGCCGGCGGTCTGGCGTTTACCATCCCGGGCGCCTGGATGCTGGGCTATGCCGACCAGATCAGTTGGCTCGACATGTTTATTGTGGCGCTCGCCGGCACCATCTTGGGCCTTCTGGCGACAGCGCTCATCCACCGTCACTTTATCGTGGACGCCGCGCTGGAGTTCCCCACCGGCAACGCCGCAGCTCAGACCCTGCGCGCCACCGAGGCCGGCGGCAAGACCGGCAAGCAGCTCTTTGGCTCCATGGCCATCGCAGGCATCTACAGCGTGCTTCGCGACGCTCTGGGCGTGGTGCCCAGCATGCTGTGCACGCTCAATATCCCCGGCGTGACCTTTGCCATCTACAACTCGCCCATGTTGCTGTCCATCGGCTTTTTGGTGGGCTTCGCCCCCGTCGCGTTCTGGTTTGCCGGCGCGCTGCTGGGCAATTTTGGCATCATCGTCGGCGGCACCGCTGCCGGCCTGTTCGATGTTGTGACCGCGCAGGGTATCGTCAAGTCCCTCGGTATGGGCCTTATGATGGGCTTTGGCGTCGCCGTCGTCCTTAAGGACATCCTGCCGCAGGTCGCCGGTATCGTCCGCGGCCTCGCCGCCGACAGCTCCACCGACACCGACGAGCAATCGCTCATCTCGGGCTCGCTTAAGCTCGACGCCGGCATCATCGGCCTGGGCACCGCCGCCATCGCCGTGATCGTTGCCATCGCGCTCGACCTCGGTCCCGTCCCGGCCGTCATCGTCACGCTGTTCACCTTTGTCACCACCATCATGAGTGCGCAGAGCTGCGGCCAGACGGGTATCGACCCTATGGAGATCTTTGGCCTCATCGTCATGCTCATCGTGGCAGCCTTCGCGCAGCTCGCACAGGTCAAGCTGTTCTTTATCGCCGGCATCGTGGCCGTGGCGTGCGGCCTTGCGGGCGACGTCATGAACGACTTTAAGGCCGGAGCCGTACTGGGTACCAACCCGCGTGCACAGTGGGTCGGCCAGGCCATTGGCGGCATCGTGGGCGCCCTGGTCGCTGCCGCCGTCATGGTCGCGCTCGTCACCGCCTATGGTCCGGACGCCTTCGGCCCCGACAAGAGCTTTGTGGCCGCGCAGGCAAGCGTGGTCGCCACCATGGTCTCGGGCATCCCGAGCGTGCCGTGGTTTGCGGCCGGCTTTATCGCCGGCATCGTCATGTACTGGCTCGGCATTCCGGCCATGATGATCGGTCTGGGCGTGTACCTGCCGTTCTACATGTCGCTCACGGCCTTCTTGGGCTCCTGCGTCAAGCTCGCCTACGACAAGTGGGCCGCACACCGCGACGCCACCGCCGGTCTTTCGGACGAGGAAAAGGCCGCCAAGGACGCCGCCTTCCAGGAGCAGGGCCTGGTTGTCGCCAGCGGCCTGCTGGGCGGCGAGTCCATCGTCGGCGTTATCCTGGCGTTTGTCTCCGTGGGATTGAGTCTGCTGGGCTAAACCCAACAACAACGTACCCGTGCAGAGCGCGGGGTCGGAGACCATCCGGCCCCGCGCTTTTTTGTATCTGCCGAAACCCTCGGCTTCAACCTCATTTGACGCGCCCCCTTTACCTACTCGTCTAAGTTTCACGTCAAGATGACCACCCCCGCCTGCCGCGGTGTAGAGTAGAGGCAGCGGGCGCGATGCATAGCCCGCGGCGAAGCGAGGTGAACATGAAACTCGATAACCAGCAGCTCAAGCGACTGCGCGAGCGCCATCACCGGCGCCACGGCATCCGCCCTGCCTATAGCGAGGTCATGGAGAACGCCGGCCGCTTCCTGAGGCGCGCATTCAACATTCGCGAGGGTCGCGCCCCCTATCACGTAATTCGTAAGCGCTTTGTAAACGGGGCGCGCCTAACCGGCTCGCACCTGTGCATCCTCATTATCGCCATGCTGATCGCGAGTGTCGGCCTCGATATCGATTCGGACATCGCCATTGTGGGCGCCATGCTCATCTGCCCGCTCATGGGCTCGGTCCTTGCCATGGCATACGGCATCGCCACGCTCGACCGTGAGATTACCCTCGAGGCAATTGCCGGCCTCGCGCTGCAGATGGTCCTTTGCCTGATCACTTCCACGCTGTATTTTAAGCTCTCGCCCCTTGGCACCACCACGGCCGCCATCATCGATAACTCGACACCCACCGTATGGGACCTTGCCGTCGCGCTCGCGGGCGGCTTTGCGGGCGGGCTGGGCAACTCGCGCGACCAGGAGCCTTCGACGCTCATTGCCGGCGTAGCCGTGGCGACTGCGCTCATGCCGCCCCTGTGCGCGGCAGGTTACGGCATTGCCATCGCGAGCGGGTCGCTGTTCCTCTCGGCCCTCTACGAGTTTGGCATCAACGTCGTCTTTATCGCACTGGCGGCCGAAGCCGTATTGCTTCTTTTACGTGTACCGCTCAAGCGCGACCTCAACGGCGACGGCATTGTGACCGCTGAGGAAAATGCCGAGGTCGATGAGCTGTCGCACAAGGTGCGCCGCCGCATCATCGTGGGTACGGTGATCTTTGCCATCCCCTGCATCGTTATGACCGCGGGGTCCATTGGCTCGGCGCAGGCCGGCGTGCAGGACGGCTACGGCGTCACCGAAACTACGCGCGAACTTGCCGCGGTGCTGCCGGGCTTTAAGGATTACACCGTCGCCGTCGAGACCTCGGCTGCCGAGGGCGAGGAAGAGGGCATCGTCGAGCGCGAGGTTGTCGCCCATGTGACGACAAGCGAGGCGCTTGGGGCACACGACCGTCACGTCGCCCGCAAGCTCATCGACCTCAATGTGCCCGAGCTCGATCGTGTGGAGTTTGACGTAAAGTGATGCGGGACGCGAGGTGGGCCCGGCACGAGAGCGCAGCCGCGGGGCGCAGGCACA
>CABUUD010000102.1 GCA_902494585.1 uncultured Collinsella sp.
GGCTGGCTGAAGGACGCCTTTGAGCTGGAGAAGCTTAAAGGTTTCCAAAACGACACCGAGTTCTTGAAGGCCGTGGGCGCGTCCAAGCGCGCCAATAAGGAGCGTCTGGCCGCCTACGTCAAGGCTGAGACCGGTCTGGTCATTGACCCCAACACCGTCTTCGATGTTCAGGTTAAGCGCTTCCACGCCTATAAGCGCCAGCTCATGAACATCATGAAGGTGATGGACATCTACAACCGTCGCATCGCCGATCCTAACTTCCACGTGACGCCGACGACCTTCATCTTTAGCGGCAAGGCCGCCTCGAGCTACACCTTTGCCAAGGAGACCATCCGTCTTATTAACTCCGTGGCCGATGTCATCAACAACGACCCGCGCGTCAACGAGGTCATGAAGGTCTGCTTTATCCCCAACTTCCGCGTGAGCAACGCCCAGCTCATCTACCCCGCCGCCGAAATCTCGGAGCAGATCTCCACGGCCGGCAAGGAGGCCTCGGGCACGTCCAACATGAAGCTCATGATGAACGGCGCCATTACGCTGGGTACCCTCGACGGCGCCAACATCGAGATCGCCGACCTGGCCGGACGCGAGAACGAGGCCATCTTTGGCCTGACCGCTCCCGAGGTTGAGCAGCTCTGGGCATCCAACAGCTACTTTGCGTGGGATACCCTCAACGGCGACCGCGAGCGTCTGGGCCGCGTGATGGACGAGCTCAAGGACAACACCTTTGCGGGTCTTTCGGGCAACTTCGAGAGCATCTACAACGAGCTCATGAACAACAACGACCCCGACCTGGTTATGGCCGATTTCCGCAGCTATGTCGACGCCTGGGAGAAGCTCACGAACAGCTACGGCGACCAGGAGACCTGGAACCGCAAGGCCCTGCTCAACACCGCCTCCTCGGGCTGGTTCTCGAGCGACCGCACCATTCGCGAGTACCGCGACGAGATCTGGCACGCGTAAAGGCGCGCGAACTCCCCTATGCCAGCACGGCATTATTCGACGGGCGTGACGTTGCGCCGCGCCCGTCGCTAATGGGTTTAGGAACATCGATGACAGAAGGAGAAATCGATGAGTAAGAAAGAATGCATCGCGATGCTCCTCGCAGGAGGACAGGGCAGCCGATTGGGGGCACTAACCCAAAAGATCGCCAAGCCGGCGGTTAGCTTTGGTGGCAAGTTCCGCATTATCGACTTCTCGCTCTCCAACTGCTCCAACTCGGGCATCGACACGGTGGGCGTTCTGACGCAGTATCGCCCCTACCTGCTGCATGCCTACGTGGGCTCCGGCGAGGCGTGGGATCTGGACAGCCGCGACGGCGGTGTGTCGATCCTGCCGCCGTACGAGACGCAGACCGGTGGCGCCTGGTATGCGGGCACGGCCGACGCCATTACGCAGAACCTGGACTACATCAAGGCCAACGACCCCAAGTACGTCCTAATTCTGTCTGGCGATCACCTGTATCGCATGGACTACCGCAAGATGCTCAAGACGCACATTGAGAACAACGCCGACCTCACGGTGAGCGTTATGCCCGTGCCGTGGGAGGAGGCCAGCCGCTTTGGCATCCTGACCACCGACCCCGAGGACGGCCGCATCACCAAGTTCACCGAGAAGCCCGATAAGCCCGATTCGAACCTCGCATCCATGGGCATCTACATTTTCTCGGCCGACGTGCTGATCGAGGCGCTCGAGGAGGACGCTCTGGACCAGCGCTCGAGCCACGACTTTGGCAAGGACATCATCCCCAAGCTGCTCGGCGAGAACAAGCGCCTGTACAGCTACGAGTTCCACGGCTTTTGGAAGGACGTCGGCACCATCGCCAGCTTCCACGAGACCTCGATGGACCTGCTGGGCAACAACCCCGAGTTCGATCTGTTCGACAAGCACTTCCCCATCATGTCCAACATCACCACGCGTCCGCCGCACTACATTGGCCCGGATGGTCGCCTGGACGACTGCCTGGTCTCCAACGGCTGCAAGATCTACGGTACCGCTCGCCACTCGATCCTTTCGACCGATGTCATCATCGAGGAGCGCGCCGTGGTCGAGGACTCCGTGCTGCTGCCGGGTGCGCACGTTAAGAGCGGAGCGCACATCTGCCGCGCTATTTTGGGCGAGAACTCCACGGTCGAAGAGGGCGTGAAGCTCGGCTCTGTCGATACCACCAAGGATACGGCCGTCGTTGGAAATGACGTCGTTATCGGGAAGGGGGAATGATCCGATGATCAATCGCAAGGCCATCGGTTATATCACCGCTAACTACTCTTCGACCTACGGCAGCGTGCTGCTCAAGGATCGCCCCATCGCGTCCGTTCCGTTTTTGGGCCGCTACCGCCTGATCGACTTCCCGCTGTCCAACATGATGAATGCCGGCATTAAGACCGTCGGCGTCGTCATGCCGGGTAACTACCGCTCGCTGATCGACCACGTGGGCTCGGGCAAGGACTGGGGCCTGGACCGCAAGAAGGGCGGCCTGTTCATGGTCCCCGGCAACGCGTATGGCACCACCAAGGGCGGCATGCGCTTCCTGCTGCGCGACATCATCTCCAACAAGACGCTGTTCCAGCGCTCGGACAAGCCCTACGTTGTGATGATGGGCACCAACATTATCTTTAACATGGACCTCAACACCATCATCGACGCGCACGAGAACTCCGGTGCCCAGATGACCGTGGTGTACTGCAAGGCCACGCGCAACGTCGATGACGAGACCAAGCTGCAGATCAACGAGAACGGCCGCCTGACGGGCGTGAGCGCTGGCGTCGTGTACGGCGACAACGCCTCTATGGACTGCTGCATCGTCAACCGCGAGACGTTGCTCGAGATCATCGATCACTATCAGGCCGCCGACTATCTGGACCTGCTCGAGGCACTCCAGGGCGACTTTGGCAACATCGACGTGTGCAGCTACGAGTACAAGGGCGAGGTCGTGGGCGTGTTTAGCGAGAAGTCGCTGTACCGTCGCAGCATGGACCTGCTCGACCAGACCGTGGCCGACCAGCTCTTCGACCCCGAGCGCCCGATCCTGACCAAGGCCCACGACGTGCCGCCTTCGCGCTACGCGACCGGCAGCCACGCGTGCAACTCGATCATCTCGGCCGGCTGCATCATCAAGGGCACCGTGCGCAACTCGATCCTGTCGCGCGGCGTCGTGGTCGAGGAAGGCGCATCGGTGACCAACTCGATCATCAACCAAAGCTGCATCATCAAGAGCGGCGCCCGCGTCGAAAACGCCATCCTTGACAAGAACAACGTGGTTCCCACCAACACCGAGCTTCGCGGCACGCCCGAGAACATCTTGGTGCTGGGCAAGGCTCCGTTAACTTCCGATACCACGATCGTACGTTAACGTTGGCACCGCAACATCGCTCGTAACATGTAGAATAGCCGCCCGGTTCGCGCCTGGCGGCTATTCTCGAATAACAACATGGGAGACAATATGGCTGATTCCAGCAAAAAGATGCAGATCGTGTTTGCCTCGGCCGAGTGCGCACCGTTTGTGAAGACCGGTGGCCTGGGCGACGTGGCGGGTTCGCTGCCTGCGGCGCTTGTGCGCGCCGGCGCCGAAGTCATCGTGATGGTGCCCAAGTACGCCACCATCAAGGACGAGTACAAGGCGCAGATGGAGCACTTCTCCGACTTTTACGTGAGCCTGGGCTGGCGCAATGAGTACTGCGGACTCGAGAAGCTCGAGCACGACGGCGTCACCTATATGTTCATCGACAACGAGCGCTACTTTGCGCGCGACTATCCGTACGGCTTCTTTGACGACGGCGAGCGTTTTGCGTTCTTCTCTAAGGCCATCACCGAGAGCCTGCAGCACCTGCCGGCCGGCTTTGAGTGCGACATCCTGCACTGCAACGACTGGCAGACCGCACTGGCGCCCGTGTTTTTGCGCGAGTTCTACCAGGGCCTGCCGCTGTACGACCGCGTCAAGACCGTGTTCTCGATCCACAACGTGGCGTTCCAGGGCCAGTTTAGCGACACCGTGATGGAGGACATCCTTGGTGTGGCGCATATTCCGGCGGCTGCCTCGCAGCTGCGTTGCGACGCCTGCAGCATCAACTACATGCTGGGAGCCCTGCGCTATGCCGACGCCATCACTACGGTAAGCCCCACCTATGCCAACGAGATCCAGACGCCCGAATTTGGCGAGGGCCTGGACGGCGTGCTGCGCGAGCGTTCGTACGCGCTGCAGGGCATTTTGAATGGCATCGACGTCGCGGGCTTTGACCCGGCGACCGACAAGCGTATTGCCGCAAACTACACCGTGGAGGACCGCTCCGGCAAGGCCGTGTGCAAGGCCAAGCTGCAGGAAGAGCTGGGGCTCGAGGTTCGCGACGACCGCCCGCTTATGGTAATGGTCACGCGTCTGACGCGCCAGAAAGGCTTGGACCTGGTCATGTACGCACTCGACCGCATCTTGGCCGGCGGCGTGCAGGTGGCGGTGCTGGGCACCGGCGACCGCGACTACGAGGATGGCCTGCGCTACTTCCAGGACAAGTACCCCGGCACCATGGCCGCACGCATCGAGTTCGATCCGGCGCTGTCACAGCGCATGTATGCTGCCGCCGACATGTTCCTGATGCCTTCGAAGTTTGAGCCCTGCGGCCTGTCGCAGATCATCGCCATGCGCTACGGCACCCTGCCGATTGTTCGCGAAACCGGTGGTCTGAAGGACACCGTGCAGCCGTACAACGAGTTTACCGGCGAGGGCACGGGCTTCTCGTTTAGCAACTTTAACGGTGACGAGATGGGCGATGCGGTATTCCGCGCGGCGCGTCTGTTCTGGGACAACCACGACGCTTGGAACCAGCTTGTCACACAGGCCATGAGCCAGGACTTTAGCTGGACGCGCTCGGCCGACAAGTATCTGGACCTGTACTTCTTTATGCATCCGGAGATTGAGAGGCCGGCGGCGGTTGCCGACGAGCCTGCGGTTGTGGCTGAGCCCGAGCCCAAGGCCGAGTCTGTTGTTAAGGCGCCCGTTGCTGCTGAGGAGCCCAAGGCTGAGGAGAAGCCGGCTGCAAAGTCTGCCGCCAAGAAGACCACGACTCGTAAGACGACGGCTAAGAAGGCTACGACAACCAAGGCCGCTGCCACCAAGACAGCCGCAGCAAAGACGACTGCTGCCAAGGCAACGACGACGCGTAAGCGCACGACCGCCGCTGCCAAGAAGGCCGCCGAGGTCGAGGTTGCTCCCGAGGTAAAGGCTGAAGCCGCCGCCGAGGCCAAGCCCGCCGTCAAGGCGCCAACCAAGACCGCTGCCAAGAAGACGACCGCGACCGCCAAGAAGGCTACGGCCGCAAAGTCGACGACGACCAAGACTGCCGCTACGAAGGCCGCCGCGAAGACGACCACGAAAGCAGCCACGACCAAGGCAGCCGCAAAGCCGGCCGCCAAAGTCGAGGAGACACCTGCCGAGTCCAAGGCGGAGGCAACCGTCGAGGCCAAGCCCGCCGCTAAGACCACCACGCGAAAGCGGACAACGGCAGCCAAGAAGACCACGGCAAAGGCCGCAACTCCCAAGGCAGAGACTAAGCCCGCTGCTGCCAAAGAGGAGCCCAAGGCCGAGGTAAAGGCCAAGCCCGAACCCGCCAAGGAGACCCCGGTCTCCCCCGCCGCTTCCACCGAGGAAAAGGCTCCGACCAAGAAGACCTCCGTCCGCAAGGCAACGGCCACCCGCAAGCGCCGCTAGCCCGCAGACGATCTAAAACCTAATCAAAACCCTAAACAAGGGGCGCTCCAACCGGGCGCCCCTTCTCTGTAGATAGTTGGTAAAACGATTTTCTAGGACAACCGTTCGCCGATGGTAAACGGATGTTGTTTATACACCCTGTGTACAACAGATATACTTACAATTTGTGCGTAAAGCCCATGGCCCGCAGGCCGTGATTCTATTGAACTGGACCGTATTATGAGATTGATACACAACAGCCGTCTGCCGCAGTTTCGCACTCCGTTTGGCGCTGTGACCACTGGAACTTCCGTTTCGCTCTCGGTGATTTTGGAGGATGCCGACCCCAACCAGGCAACGCTTACCCTGCGTACCTGGGTCGATGAAATCGGTGAGTCTCTGTATCCCATGACGCACGAGGGCGACGGCATATTTACCGTAGAGCTTTAGTGCACCGAGCCCTGTCTTATTTGGTACAGCTTTATCTGCAACATCGAGGGCCAGCCCGAGGTCCGCTTGGGTGCACCGCAGGGTCGCACCGGTGGCGAGGGTGTGACCTACGATTACGCCGAGGTCCCGTCGTTCCAGATTACCGTCTACAAGCATCGCGAGAACCGTCCCACCTGGTACGAGCGGGGCATGGTCTACCAGATCTTCCCCGACCGCTATGCCCGCGACGAAAACTGGCGCGAGCGAACGCTGGCCGAAGTTGAAAAACCGCGCAACGGAATCCAGCGCCGCATGGTCGAGGACTGGAACGAACCGCCCGAGTACGAGCGTGCCGAAGACGGCTCCATCAAGACCTGGGATTTTTA
>CABUUD010000103.1 GCA_902494585.1 uncultured Collinsella sp.
GATGCTCTTTCGGGCGAGTGCGCTCGCTTGTTGGCGCTTTTGGAGGCTCCGGATTTACCCCGAGACAAGGTACGCCACATCGAGCGCGTTGCGCGTGGCGTGGCGAGCGAGGCCGAGGTTGCCTCGGTGCTTGGCGTTCTCATTGAGCTGCTGGAGATTGCTTGCGACGAACAGGTTGTGCTGCTCGTTGATGGATACGACGCGGCGTGGCTGGGCCGTGCGAGCGCGAGGGACGTTTCTGGTGCCGATTCGGTAGAGTTATTCGATCGCGTGCTGTTTGACGCCATTGCCGCTGCGGGCAATTCGTTGCGGCTGACGTGTCTGATGGGGGAGCGTCCCGGTCCTGCCGAAGCGGCGCTTTCTTCGCACGGCTGCTCGTATTGTCTTTCGACGCCGCTCTCGATGTGGTGTGACCGATGGTTTGGCTTTTCGGATGCCGAGGTCGAGGCTCTGTTGAGTCATGCTGGACGCGAGGAATACCTGGATGATGCGCGTGAATGGCTCGAGGGATATCGGTTTGGCAGGGCCTATTGCTCGAGTCCGGCGCGTGTGATCGGTTTTCTGGACCGAGGCTGCACGGCGCCCGTGCGAGCCGATCTGTATGGGTATGCCGATTGCCTGAGTAGGGTAGTTGCCGGGTGGAATCTCGACCGCCTTTCGGTCTTGTTCGATTTACTCGAGCCCCATGCATGCGTTGAGGTCTCGCTTGGTTTGGGTGCTACGGGGCCAGATGTCTCGCCTGACGATGGCCCGTGGACGGCGCTGTATCTGTCCGGTTTCCTGACGACGGATATGGCTGAGGAGCCGGAGCATGGTGGTCGTCTCCGTGCTCTGCGGTTGCCCAATAATGAGCTTCGCCAGGCCTTGCGTCTGGTGATTATTGAGTGGTTTGAGAGCACTGCCGAAGACATTCGAGACGTCGATGCGTTTCGCGACGGGTTGTGCCGTGGGGACGAGGGCGCGGTGAGACAGGCACTAGACCGCATCCTGGGAGATGCGGGAATCGGTGTGAACAACCCAGATGCGCAGCTGCCATATCACCTGCTCTTGCAGGGGCTCTGCTTTGGATTGCCGGGCTATGCCAATCCTGCCTCGAGGCGAAAGCGTGGCGCGGATCGCTGGGACATCCAGGTATTTCCTACGGGCACCGTGTTTGACGTGGCAGACACGATCGGCATGCTCGACGAGCGTCCGCTGATAACGGTCAACATGATGTTTGACCCCGGTGTGGACGCGCTGGGCCTAGAGCTGCTGGCCGTTCAGGCGCTGCTCGACATAGAGCGCGACGGTATCGACAAGATTCGCGTACCGCGACCCGGTGTGGGCCGCATGCGCTGGGGATTCGGGTTTGACGGGTGTCGTGTGGCAGCGGTGTGCCAGCGGCTGTAGGGGTGCCCGCTACTCCGCGTCCTTCATGGGCGGCATGGGCTCCCAGTCGGGATCCTTGATAATCTTGCGAGCATCTTTCATGCCACGGCGCAGCGCCGGGATGCCGGTCTTAAAGCACTTGTCAACCGCTGCCAGACGAATGAACTCCTTGCAAAAGGTCGCGGCATTGCCCAGACGGAACAGCATGGGGTGGTAGTCACCGTAGATCTGCATGTAGCGGGCCAAAAAGCCGCGATTGCGCATGATGTAGTAGCGGTTGGTGTCGCTCGTTGAGTTGAGCTGGCGTTTGCCGGCGATATCCCAGTTAGAGACGGCGCGGGCACGCTTGAGCACCACGTCGGCAACCACGGCGGCGGGGAAGTGCTGGCTGGCAACATAGCCGTAGCAGGCATCGTCGCCGTAGATGAAAAAGCGCGCATCGGGCAGGCCGATCTTGTCGACAACGCGGCGCGAGAACAGGCCGCCTTCAAAGCACAGCTGGTTCATGGCGCGGTAGCCCTCGGGGCCCAGGTCCCACTTAGCGATGGGGTTGGGGATACCAAGCGAAAGGATAAGCTGGTACTGCCAAAAGAAGGCGCCACCGTCAAAGTCCAGGCGCGAACCCTGGATGACGTCGTAGCGGTCCGCCCACTTGGCCAGGCGCTCAATGCCCTCGGGGATGACGAGTACGTCGTCGTCCATCACCCAAAACCACTGGGCGCCCAGGTCGTAGGCGCACTTGGTGCCGGCGGAGAAGCCACCCGCGCCGCCGCCGTTTTCGAGCTGCGGGGCGTAGATGACGCGGTCGGTGCCGCCCTTTGCATCGGGCTGATCGGCGTCGATGCCCCACAGGTTGGCGAGGCGCTCGTTGAATGCGGCGCACATGGCCTCGGTCTCGCGTGAATTCTCGTTGTCGACGATCACGATACGCCAAGGCGTTGCCGTGAGCTCGGTCATGGAGTCGAACAGGTTGGCCAGAAGCTCCTGGCGCTTATAGGTGACGACGACGATGGCAAGCTTGTCGATGGGAGCGGGAAGGGTGGAAGTCATGGGGAATATATCCTTTCACGCGTGGCGGGCGAGCGCCGCACGGAAGCTATCGAATGCGTCGTTTGGACGGCACCTATTGTAAAGGGTCGCTGCGCCATGTTGGCAAGGTTTGAATAAAACGCAGGAACCTGCCATGGGCGTGGCGACCGCGATTAAGCGCAGCGCTTCGATGACTATGTTGCGTGCGGCTTTGTGCTGCATGACGTCCTTTCGTATCGGTTTGCCTCTGCGGGCTCCATAGATTATATAAACGCCCGCGGGCGGGACGACCCTTTGATACCATTAACGGCAGGTATTTCCTAAGGAGCACATTTGTCTACTAATTCCCCTGGCGGCCCTGTCCTGTCGCTGCTTGTTCCCATCTACAACGTTGAGCGCTATCTGCGCGAGTGCCTCGATTCCGCCGTGGCGCAGACGCTCGAGGACATCGAAATCATCTGCATCAACGACGGCTCTACCGACAACTCGCCGGCGATTATCCGCGAGTACATGGAGCGCGACGCGCGCGTGAAGATGATCGACAAGGCCAATAGCGGTTACGGCGACTCCATGAACCGCGGGCTTGAGATGGCGCGCGGCAAGTACGTGGGCATTCTGGAGTCCGATGACTTTATGGCGCCCGATGCGCTGGAGAAGCTCGTGGCAGCTGCCGAGCGCTTCAATACCGACTTTGCGAAGGCAAATTTTGACTTCTACTGGTCTAAGCCCGAGGAGCGCCGCTCGCTGCACGAGATGTTTAAGGCAAGGGACTGTGACAAGCCGGTGCATCCGAGCGACACGACGCAGTTCTTTAAGCAAAAGCCGTCGATTTGGTCGGCCGTGTACCGCCGTGATTTTCTTGAGCGCAACGGCATCAAGTTCCTGCCGACTCCGGGAGCATCCTTTCAGGACACGTCGTTTGCCTTTAAGGCGATCGCATGCGCAGACAAGGCCGTTTACCTGCACGATGCCGTGCTTTCATATCGTCAGGACAACGAGAACTCCTCGGTCAATTCTTCGGCTAAGGTCTTTTGCGTCAATACCGAGTATGCCGAAATCGAGCGCTGGATCCGAGAAGATTATGCTCGCGATCACGCAAGCGATGACGTCGCTCGCATGCTCAAGTTCAATCAGCTCATTAAATACGATTCGTATATGTGGAACTATGTGCGCTTGGCACCCAAGTTCTATAAGGAGTTCCTGGTGCAGATGGCCAAGGAATTCCAAGCGGCCTTGGACGCCGGGGAGTTTTCGCTGGACGATCTTAAGCCGTGGAAGCGCGCGAATCTCGCTGCCATCCTCAAAGATCCAGAGGGCTGGGTTGACGAGCATCCGCACTTTGCAACGGATGGTGCCTTGGGGCGCGCTAAGTATTACGCCTCGGTTGGAGGCCCTGGTGTGGTCGCCGCCTTCCTCATCGAATCGCTGAGGGGGTAGGTCGGTATGGGAGAGGCCTCGATTCCCAAAGCGACTATTGTCGTTCCCGTATACAACTCCGCGCGCTCCATTCAGAGATGCCTCGACTCGCTGCTGGCACAGTCTGAGCGCTCGATTCAGGTTGTCTGTGTCAACGACGGTTCGGTTGACGATTCGCTGGGCGTCTTGCGTCAAATTGCGCAGGCCGACGACCGTGTGCTGGTGATTGACCAGGAAAACGCTGGTGTCTCGTGCGCTCGAAATGCCGGTATCGATGCCGCCGAGGGCGAGACCGTCTTTTTTGTGGACGCCGACGATTACATCGACGCCCAGACGGTCGAGTGCGTGCTGCATGCCATGGAGTCTGCAGATGCCGAGGTCGCCGTTTTTGGCGGCGTTTGCGAGCCGTCCGACGCCGCGCCCAAGCGGGTCCAGCAACTCATGAGCCCCAAGGCGGGCACTTTTGGCGCCCGTGATCCCCAGTTGCTGTTCCACGCAAACGCACAGCCCTATGCGTGCCGCGCGGCTTTTTCGCGCGAGCTGCTCAATCGCGAAGGCATTCGCTTTGCCCCCGGCTTGGCCTTGGGTGAGGACGTTGTGTTCCAGTTCGCAGCTTACGCGCTGGCTCCTAAAACCGTCGTCATGCCGGTCAGGTTCTACCACTACGTGATGGAGAGCGAATCGGCGACGCACGAGTTCAACAGTGCCGAGGCACGCGCCAAAAAGCTCGACGCACACATGAGGATGCTCGAGGAAGTTATGGAAGACTGGGCGGACTACGGCCTTTTGGACCTGTGCCCCGGAGAGCTGATTACCTGGTTCTTGGACCTTATCGTGTTTGATTTGGCGCGCTTGGATGCCGATGGTTTCCGTCGCGTGGCCGGTCGCGTCAATATGGATTTCACGACGTTTTTGGGAACGGAGTGGGCGGATATGCCTGCTAAGGGCGCCGTTTGCCGTGTTGCCCATAAGCTCGTTGCGGCGACCTCGGGCGTTTCGATGGCAGACGCCGCGCTGTTCTATCTTTCGACCCGCGGTCTCAAGGCCTGCCTGGAACGCTTTATCTAATTCCAAGCGGTGCCGCCCGCCGCAACTCGGCTGCTAAAATAACCCTGTTACACGCTATTCAACAGGAGGTTCTCTTGCAGAACTCTGATACCCCTAAAGTTTCGTTGCTTATTCCCATTTGCAATGTTGAGCGCTACCTGCGCGAGTGCCTCGATTCCGCTGTGACACAGTCGCTCAAGGACATCGAAATCATCTGCATCAACGATGGCTCCACCGATAGCTCACCGGATATCATTCGCGAGTACATGGCACATGATGAGCGCGTCAAGATGATTGACAAGGCCAATAGCGGCTACGGCGACTCGATGAACCGCGGCCTGGAGATGGCGCGTGGCGAGTACGTGGGCATTTTGGAGTCTGATGACTTTATGTTCGAGGATTCGCTCCAAAAGCTGGTTGCCAAGGCAGACACAGAGCACGCTGATGTGGTTAAAGGCGATTTCTATCTGTATTGGTCCACGCCCAGCGAGCGCCGTGAACTGTTTGGGATCATCGACGAGCATATGACGGGCGCCGCGTATCGCCCTGTCGATCGCCCGGGCATTTTCTACCGAAAGCCTTCCATTTGGTCGGCCATCTATCGGCGCGAGTTCCTCAACGACAATCAGATTCGGTTTCTTCCCACGCCGGGTGCCTCGTATCAGGACGCAGGCTTTAACTTTAAGGTTTGGGCTTGCGCCGAGCGTGCCGCGTTTATTACGGACCCCATTTTGTGCTATCGCCAGGATAACGAGAAGAGCTCTGTTAATTCGCCCAACAAGGTGTTTTGCGTGTGCGACGAATATGCCGAGATGCAGCGCTTTTTGGATCAACGCCCCGAGCTTAAGACTCGGCTTCAGGGCATTTTAATGCGCATGAAGGTCGATACGTACCGCTGGAATGATGAGCGCCTGGTCGCTGAGTTGCGCGAGCAGTTTTGGGAGAAAGCATCTCCCGAGCTTAAGGTTGATTGGGATGCCGGTCGTTTTGACCTGTCGCTGTTCGATCCGCGTGGCGAGACCGATTTGCGTTTGATGGCCAAGTCGCCCCGTGCCTACATAGATTCGCGGTTTGACTTTAAGAAGCCGGGCAAGCTCAATACGTTTAAACACTACTTTAAGATCGGCGGTCTGCCGCTGGTCTGGCGCGTGCTGACGTATCAGCGCACCTATGGCGATAACCCGCATCCCGACGACGTGCCGGCGGCACAGTAGGAGCGCGTGACCATGGCTACCCCCAAGATTTCCGTTGTCGTTCCCATCTATAAAGTGGAGGAGTGCCTGGCATGGTGCCTGGACTCCCTGCTTGCGCAGGATATGCCCGATTGGGAGGGCGTGCTGGTTAACGATGGCTCGCCGGATGGCTCGCGCGATATTGCGGCCGCTTATTGCGAAAAGGACGCGCGCTTTACGCTGGTCGATAAGGAGAACGGTGGCCTGTCGAGTGCCCGCAATGCGGGTATCGCTGCATCCACGGCGCCTGTCGTTGCGTTTTTGGTTTCC
>CABUUD010000104.1 GCA_902494585.1 uncultured Collinsella sp.
CGTCCTTGCGGACCTGCTCGCCCTTGGTATTGAGGTCGTCGAGGACCTTCTTGCCGCCCTCGACGGCAACGGCGGCGGCACCGAAGCCCACGTTGATGGCACCGTTAACAAGCTGATCGAATTTCATAACCATGGTTGGCTCCAATCATGAACAACTGCATTGGCGTTCTTGTACCCAAGATTGGGCGAACGACACAAAATCGTTTTATCGCCGGGATAGAAATCGAGCGGGGCAAAGCCTTTGACGGCGTTTGCCCCGCTCGTTCGCCGCAAGGCCGTCTTTACCTTACGTTGTCATTCATCGCGAAGGAGTTCTTCATGGCACAGCTCGTGGTGTAGAGCACCTTGCCCAACAGGGCATCGGTCTCCACGCGCACAAGCTCGGCAAAGGCCTCGTTAGCACGGGCGAGCTCGGCAGGCACCTCGGCCTCGGGCAGCGCGGCTACGACAGCGTCAACGTCGTGAATCTGCTTGTGGCCCATGCCGCCGACCTTCTCCTGATAGTCCTCGACCGCGCGACCGCACTCGTGGAAGCGAACATCGGCCAAGGCACCGATCAGGCGATTTGCCCAATAGAAATTCTCGGACGTCACGCGCGCCTGGGTGTCGGCATAGTACTCGGGCATGGTCTCGACATTGGCGTACAGCGGCACGAGCGCGTTAAACGAGTTAGAGCCAAAGGCCATCCACTGTACGGCGCGATACGCCGGCTGCGCATAGGGACGCAGCTGCAGCACGGCAAGCTGGCTGTTGCGGTTGATGCCGATGGGACGATAGGCGCCGCGCGTGGCGGGCGTACCCTTGCTGCCGTAGCAGTCGTACTCCGTACCCTGGTAGTGGCTCGAAAGCACGTACTTGATATCCTCGATGGTCACCTTGCGCTCGGGCACGCGGCTCCAGGGGATATCGTCGCTCTCGGGCGTGTAGTCGGCGTCGGGGCCGTCCCACACATCGCTGGGGTTGAGGCAGCGCTGCATGTACCAGGCGCGCGGCGTGTTGTAAACGTGGTCGCTGTCACTGTGCGAGCCAAAGGCCTCGCGCGGGTTAAAGACCGCGGCGGGACCGTCGCCCTTAACACCCAGCGTAAGGTCCAGATGCCACTCGGCCATCCAGGAGCGCAGGTCGGCGGAGCACATGTGGTCGACCTGAGCGCCCTCGGCATCGTCCAGGTCAAAGCTATCGATACCCAGCTGGTTAGGCATGGTCACATAGGCGTCATCGGGCACGCGCTTGGCGATCCAGTGGTGGCCGCCGATGGTCTCGAGCCACCAGATCTCGTCCACGTCGCTAAAGGCGATGCCGTTGTTCTCGTAGGTGCCGTAGCGTTCGAGCAGGTCGCCCAGGATGCGCACGCCATCGCGGGCGGACTTGGCGTACGGTAGGACCAGGGTCACCATGTCCTCCTCGCCCAGACCGCCGGGCTGCGCCGGAACATAGCCGTCCTCGCCCTCGTTGCCCTTGGCGGGCACGTAGTCCACGAGCGGATCGGCGCCGCGGACGCGCTCGTTGGTGGTGAGCGTCTCGGTTGCGGACATGCCAACGTTGAGCTCGTTGAAGCCGGCCTCGGCCCAAATGCCATGACCCGGGACAACGTCGGGGACGCTTGTGTAACGCATGGGATTATCGGGCAGCTCAACGGTCAGGTGGCTCAGAACGCTCGTGTAGACACGCGGCTGCTCGTCGGGGTGTACCACGCGCATGCGCTTTGGCTCAAACACCCCGTTGGACGAGTCCTCGTTGCGAGCGACAAGCGTCGACCCGTCGTAGCTCGCGTTCTTACCAACCAAAATCGTTGTGCACGGCATGCGCATCCTCCTTGAGCGAAGAAATCAAACGGCAACAGTGTATCGCTTCGGCGCAAAAAGGGCGAAACCGCGACCCCTCGAGACCCCCTCGGGACCCCTGTGTGCAAAAAATGCCAAATATGAGTACTGTCACCAATTTAGTAGTAGCAAATTTCCTTGTAACGAGTGCCAGAAATCCCCATTTGTCCAAAAGCAAGACAACGTTATTCCCCATAGGTTCAATAAAAAGGGCTTCCTAACGATTATGGATATCACTAGGGAGCCGAAATGGCATAAAACATATGTGACTATCTTGGTAACAGTACTCATATTTGGCATTTTTTGCACACGGGGTATAGAGCCAACCCTCTAAACAGCCCGAAAACGCCTATTTCAATGCGCGCTCCGCCGCCTCAATCACGTGTTTGGCGAGAATCGCCGTCGTCACAGCGCCCACGCCGCCCGGCACGGGTGTGATGGCGTTAACGACCGGCTCCGCAGCATCAAAATCGACGTCCCCGACCAGCTTGCCAGCGGCCTCGTCCCAATTAATGCCAACATCGATGATCGTCTGGCCCTCGCGAACCGCATCCGCGCCAATCGTGCGCGCGCGTCCAACGGCCGCGACCACAATATCAGCCGCACGGCACTCGGCAGCCAAGTCACGAGTATGCGTATGGCACGTCGTCACCGTGGCATTACGAGCCGTAAGCATGGCGGCAACGGGACGACCGATCACCAGCGACCGGCCGACGACCGCGACCTTGGCCCCATCCAGCTCAACGCCGTAATGGTCCAGCAACGCTAGCACGGCCTCGGCCGTGCAGGGAGCAAAGCCCTCGCCTCGCCCCGAAAGCGTAGTAAGCAGCGAGGCCGGCGTCATGGAGTCAACATCCTTGGCGGGATCGAGTGCCGCAGCAACCGCATCCTCGTCAAGCCCAGCGGGCAGCGGGCGAAACATCAGGCAGCCATGAACAGCGGGATCAGCATTAATGTCCTTAATAGCCGCCAACAGCCCATCCTGCGAAACATCGGCGGGAAGCAAAACGCGGCGAGCCTCGATGCCAACCTTCTCGCAGCGCTTGAGGGCACCGCGCTCGTAGGACAGGTCGTCCTCGCGCTCGCCCACACGCACGATAGCCAGCGTCGGCACGATGCCCTGTTCGCGCAAAGCCGCGCAGCGAGCAGCGAGCTCTTCGGTCAAAGCACGGGCAACGGGAGCCCCTTTGAGCAGCTCGGTCATGGCTATCCCCTCTTCCTGGCGGCGTCGGCGGCGCGGCGCGCCAGTGCATCGGCGCGCGGTAGCCACGTATCCAGCAGCTCGTCGCACGCCGCCTCGAGCTCCTCGGCGCGCGCCCGGTCTTTCATAGATGTGGTGTTGGCAAAGAGCGTCAGGCTCGCGCCCTGCATGGCGGCGCGGCAGAACACGGCACCGCACGCCACGTCGGACAGCAGCTGGCGCGAGCCCTTATCGGCCATGTCCTCGAGCAGCGCCAGCGCGCGCCCGCAGGCATCCATGATCCGATACGGTGGCATGGCCGCCACATGCAACGCGTCCTGAATCGCCGCAGGTCGAGCCGGGTCCTCGCGCGGAATACCGTACGCCGCAGACACCTGGCCGTATGCATGAACATCCTCGGCAACCAGACCCACAAGTTCCTGTGCCAACTCGTCTGCCTGGGCAAATGCGCGCGTCAGATCGTCTGCGCGATCGGCAAGCGCGGGATTGGTCGCCCCATAGCGAGCGACCATCCCGCAAAGCGAGGCGCCCAGCGCGCCCACAAAGGCGCTCGCGCTACCGCCGCCAGGAACCGGCTCGCGCGCGGCAAGCGCCTCGGCAAACCCACGGCAGGTTTTATCCATCATCTCTTGGCTCATGTGCATGCACCTTCAAGTCATATAGATCGGTCGGGCGGCAACCGCCGGCCAACCGCATCAAACACGTAATGATGCTAAGTCTAGCCCATAAGCACATGAGCGTCAGCGCATCTGGCCATCGCGGATTTCTATGACGAACGATAGGCGTAGGCGCCGCAAACATGGGACACATGGCCCACCTTTCGAGACTCCCGAACGGCACAAACTGGGGCATATCTATAAGTAAGGAACCCGTTGGGGCACGGCCGCGCAACGGCCACAAGCGATGAACGGAGGCATAAGCCGCACAGTACACAGAGACATCCGCCGCCAGCGCAATCAGTACCCCAACAGCGTGCGGCGCCGTGATGTCATCGGCAGACAAGGAGGACGCCACCATGAAGAAAAAGACCCTATCGATCCTTTCCCTTTGCATCGCCCTCTTTGCCGCGCTCGCCCTTGTGGGCTGCGGCGGGATCGCATCGGGCGGAGGCAGCAGCACCTCAAAGAGCGAAGGCAAGGAAAAGGCCCCCGTCGCCGAAAAGACTGACTTTATCTGGTTTAAGGTCGAGATGCCCGAGAGCGTTGGCGTGAGCGACTCCGCCGGCAAGAACGCCGACAGGGTCCAGCTCACCTTCCCCGAAGACGAGAACGGTTCGGCCGATCGCTTTATCCCCGTTTGGAAAAAAGCGCTGACGGCAGAGGAATCCCACGCCGACCAGGCAGAAAAGAAAGGTGATACGTTCCAGTGGAAGGATGGCGGGTCCGTCGAGTATAACGGCAGGACGTGGCTCGTCGGAACGTACGAGGACGACAGCGGCGTCTCAACCCTCCTCTTTACCGACGTTGAGCCGGGAAGCGTCTACGTCCTCATCTCGAACTTCGATCTGCATAAGAAAGAAACCGAGGCGCTCCTCAACTCCATCGAGTTCCCCGATGACATGGCGAAGGCAGTTGCCGAGGCACGCGAAGTTGAGATTTCGAGCATCGAGATCAAGTAACGGGACCCCGTACACGCCCACGTACGCGCGCCCCATTAAAACAACGGGCACCCAACCCCGGGGAGGGCCGACAACATCGGCCCTCCCCTCTTTTGCGCCCGAACATATTGCCACTTAACGGCGCAAATCCGGCCCTCAGAATGGGACACATGGCCCACCCTAGCGAGCCGTCAACGCGTACAGTAAAAGCAGGTAATCCATGGGCGGTTACAGATCGAGGAGGACACGACCATGAAAAAGAAGGCCTTTGCGATTCTCACCCTCTGCATCAGTCTCTTTGCCGCGGTTGCCCTGGTGGGCTGTGGCGGAAGCGGCGGCGCTACCGGCAGTGGCGGTGGCGGCGGAGCAGAAAAGCCAGCCGTGGATATGAGGACCGACTTCATTTGGTTTAAGGTCGAGGTCCCCGAGGGCGTCGAGGTCACCGACGTCGCAGGCGATACCGCCGACAGGGCCCAGTTTAAGTTCACCGAGAGCGAGCACGCCAGCGATCGCTTCATCCCCGTCTTCGATCCTGACAAGAACGCCGACGAGCTGTTCGACTACGAGGCAAAGTGGAATGCCAGCTTTGAGTGGACCGAGAATGACCCCGTCAAGTACAACGGCAAGACTTGGCGCAACGCTTCCTATACACACTCGGGCGGCGTGACGACTGAGTACTTCACCGAAGCAGGCGGCGGCAGCGTCTACGTGCGCATCGACAACGTCGAGGAGCACAAGGATGCCGTCGAAACCATGATGAAGTCCCTGGAATTTGCCGACGACATCGCCGAGGCAAAGACCGAGGCCATGGATGTTAAGCTCGACGATATCGAGATTAAGCGCTAAGCGACTCGCGAGCGCAACGAAAAACACGAGCGCAGCGCCAACAAGCGGCGGTGCCCCAGCGCTTCGTATCCAGGGAGGGCCGGTAAACCGACCCTCCCTCTCTTATGCCGGTAGCCGACGAACGCGAGGATGCCGGACGCCGGAACCACCTCAAGTGTGGCAACGGTACGAAAACGGCAAGCACCCAAACACGTCCGCCCGCCGATTTATAGCGCCGCGCACACAATTTAAGCCGACACCTTTAAACATCCGGGCAGTATAGTGACCAAAATGAGCGCATTACCGCACCCTGCGAATGGAGGAGTTATGACCGAACACCACGCCATCAGTCGTCGAGCATTTACGCTGGGCCTAGGACTTGCGGCGTTGTCGCCGCTTGCAAGCCTGCCCGAAGCCGCGACGCTGGATATTCCCCTGCGCGCGGCATTTGCAGAAGACACGCCCACACCGGCGGCCACCCTCGACAAGTTCGTCATTCGCCTTCGCCCCGCGGGCTATTTTCGCACCGCGAGCGTCAACGAAGACGGCAACGTCATCGGCAACGTCTGCCACCTGTTTAATGACGGCACGTCCAGCAAGCTCATCCTCGAGCACGTAGAGACCGATACAGAAAATACAAATTGGTATGCCATCCGCACCCTGCTCAATTTCGAAGAGCACAAGAAGACGGGCTACAGCATTTGGTCGGTCGATGGCGACTCGGACAAAGATGGAAAGGTCATCCACGTATGGAGTGGCGAGCACGACGACAAGCCCAGCCGCTCTTTTGCGTTCGACCGCCAGTCAAACGGAACCTACATCATCCGAGACCGCACAAACGAGAAAAAAGACATTAATTACCTGGCCATAGACGATATGAGCAGGACATAAAAACATTGAG
>CABUUD010000105.1 GCA_902494585.1 uncultured Collinsella sp.
CGCCCTCCGCCGAGCTTCGCCCGAGCCTCTCCCCACTCGCTATACTGGTGCAGAACGTGTCATTTTTTTGCCTGTTAAACGGGCTATTTGTTGGGAGGACTCATGCCTGCCGCCAATCAACCCAAGGGAAGCGTTTCCACCGGATCGATTAAGCCGGTGACGCGTAAGGCCGTCCGTTGTCAGCGCGAAGTCGCCTGGTTGGTCACGCAAGCGGCCGGTAAGCTCGTCGCCACCACCGACGACGTCAACGCGCCCACACCCAGCTTTGTACTGGCGGCGGCATTGTCGTACACCCGCAAGCAAGAGCAGGCTGCTCAGGACAACGGACGCGCAGTTGACTACGATGCCGTCATAGCTCCCGACCTTGCGAGCTTTTGTCAGGCTGCGGGGCTGCCCGCAGCGCCCAACGCGCTTTCGGACGCGGGCTACATGTTCACGCTCTCGGGTGCGGATCTGATCAGCGACCTTTATGCCTACTGCAGCGACCTGGACGAACGCATGGGAGACGCGGCGCAGGTCAAGCCAGGCTACGCGATCAAACTCGCGCTGCGGTTGTTCTTGCTAGACGGCGCCTCAGCCGCCATCGCCTCCGACGGCAAAACCTCGGCATAAGCCACCACCAAAAGCGCCGGGCTGGGAAATCACTCCCGGCCCGGCGCTTCTTCGTTCTACTTGTCCCCGTCCCCTGCGGGCGAGTTCTTTTGGTTGCGACGGTTACTCCAAGTCACGTTGTGTTCCTTGTAGTAATCGGGCGCCTCGTTGCCGCTCGCGCTAATGGGGTCGTTGCCGGTCAGGGTGTCGGTAATATCTTGCACGAACTTAACGAGCAGGCTCGAATCGTCGGTCTCGGACGAATCAAAATCGAAACCGAACTCCACCGCGCCGCCAATAATCTTGTCCACGCACTCCGGGTCGTCGCCGTCCAGCCAAATGACCACGGTGTACTTGTCCACGTCGCCCACGCGGAAGTTTTTGTGGCTAATGGTCGTTACCACGTCCTTGGACGCAAACGGCTCGGTGTTGGGCTCGGGATTGCCGTTGGCCGCAGCCGCCGCATAGGTGGTGGGCTTGCCATTGCGATACACCCGCACGCGTGCCGCCTTCTCCACGCCCTTGCTGGCGCTGACCACCTTGAACTTGGCGCTGTAGCCCAGATCGGTCTTGCCGGCGTTGCGGATATAAAAGGTGTACGCCACGTAGTTCTTGCCGTTGTGGCTGCCGTCGATATCGTCCAGGTTGTCGGGCAGGTCCTCGGCGGCGATATTGGTGCCGTTGTCCAAGGCGTCGGCGGCCAGGCGCGCAGTGGCGTTGTTAAAGTCGCCGTTGTCGGCAATGGCCACGCCGCGGCGGAACAGCTCCAGGCGGTTGAGGTTGATGGTGAAGTTACCCATGTTTTCCTGCATAAACGACAGGGCGAACAACACGCCAAAGGCAAGCGCCAGCACCACAAGGGCCTTTTGCAGCTTGTCCATGCGCAGCAGCGCCGCGCCGATGCGCTCCATGCGGCGCTTGGGCATATACATGGACACGACCGCGTCGGGGTCGATGTCGTCGAAGTCCTGGTCGGCCAGCGCCTGCTCCAGCTCCTCGATGCGCACCACGCCGCGGAGGTTGCGTTTGGACTTGGGCTTGCGTTTGGGCTTGCCGAAGCGCTTGCGGGAGGCGGGAGCCTGCTCGGGCGCGGAGTCCTCGCCGGGCGCGTCCTCGGCATTGGCGCCGGGCGCGTCCTGCGACGCTTCCTCGGCCTGGCCCTCGGCCAAATCCTCGGGCAAATCCTCGGCAGCTTGATCTTTGTTGTCGTTACGCTTGAACAGTGCCATGGCGATCAGAGCTTATATTTGGCGCGGATGTAGCCGACGTATTCTTTGACGAGCTCGCGCTCCATGTCGTCGGCGTAGCGGAACTGCAGGCCGCAGACGTTGCGGTACAGGCTGCCCTTGGGCGCGCGGCGCACCCAGCACACGATGCCCAGCTGCTCGGGCAGCTCGTGGCGCTCGCCCTGCAGGCGGATCGAGGGCATTTGCACGGCCAGGGCCTCGCCCACGTCGGGGTAATCGTTGAGGTAGATAGCCAGACCGCCGGCCGAGACGTCGATAGTCATGGCGTCCTCGGGCTCGGGGGTCGGCGCGTTGTCGCGCTGGTAGGTCAGGCGCATGGCGACCTTAAAACGCTCGTCGCGGCGCTTGACAAAGGTGCGCTGCTCGGCGACTTTGCGCATTTTCCAGTAAGTGCGGATGCCCTTTTTCTCGACCGACTCGGGGTAGCCGGCCAGCACGAACGTTTCCTCGCCCACTTTGTATTGCAGCAGGAGCTTTTGGTTTTCGTCCATGATGAGCGGCTTGCCGGCGAGCATGGGCGCGCTCATAAGAAAGTACGCTTCGTCCAGGTTCTCTTTGTACGTGGCGAGCATGTTGAAGTCGGTTTTTTGGCCCATGGGCACGTCGAATGCCACCTGAAGCTTAGTCCCCGGCGTTATCTGTTGCTCTGCCATGTATTCTCCCCCAGTCGCGGGCGCCGATATCATCGTCGTGCGCGATGCACATTGGGCTATTGTAACTGCTTTGCCGCAGGTTTCGATGTGCGGTGCGTGAAATGGCGGGATACGGGGCGCGGCAGCCGCTAGTACAGCTGCCCCGCGCGCTCCGTTAGCCGGTACTTGCGGTTGCGGCTTGTCGACGGCGCCGTAGGTTCAAGCTCGCCCTGTGCGATGAGCGCATTGACGCGTACCCTAACCTGGGAGACGGTGAGTCCCGTGCATTCTGCCAGTTCACGTGTTCCCAGTTCGCCGTTGCGCTTGAGTGCCGCCACAATTAAGTCCCCGCCATGATCGACCTGCTCAACCTTCGCTCGGTAAAGGACAACCTTAAACCGGTCGAAACCCGGGCAAAACAACGGCTCGGCCAGACCTTGCGCACGCATGGCATCGAGCATCATTGGAATGCCCGACCCGTTGCCTTCGGCAGGAGAGCCCGCGCCGTCGGGCAATGGGACAAGCGACATGAGCTTCACAAGCGTCGCATTGCGACATCGGGAGCTGCCGTCAAACAGGTTCTCGCGAGTCTTTCCTCCGTATAGGCCGCCGGGGTTCGTCACTTCGATACGGTCATCAAAGACGTCAACAGCGATCGACTGCCCACAGAACTGGTCTCCGTATTCTCGGTGGATTACGGCGTTGGCAATTGCCTCGCGCAGGACCTCCTCGGGAATCTCCAGCGAGTCGACACGCGAGACGCCTTTGATCATCGAGGTTCGTCGCAAATTCTTGGCGACCGCCGCGACGGCATCCGAGATCATTTCGCCCAACGTTCCCTCGCAGATCGTACGGTCCATGAACCTCAACGACCCCGCCGCGCCCTTCTGCGTTCCGGCATAGACCGCCACATCGATAAAGAGCTTGGGGTAGAACTGCTGAGGATAGGCGCCCGCAACCAGGAGTCCGGCCTTAGTCACGTTGCCTTGGGAATCGAGGAAATTCAGGCGCTCCAGCTTTGTTTTCTTGTCCGTCGCACCGTGCATAGCTCGGGGCGTCAGCGAGAAAGCACGCTCTATCGTGCGATCGACCAGTGCCTCGTCAAGATCGCCTGCAACTGCGCCGGGCACTGCGTCGCGATCACTGGGGCTCGTCCGCTCATACGACGACAAGGACAGGACCTCGGTCGACGAAAGCGGGACATCTTTGTCATCGATGCGTTTGTAGCTGCCACCTTGAGCGCCCCGCTCTATGACATAGCAAGGCTTGCTCGACGGGTCGAGCTCCTCAATCGTGATGACCAGAACCACGGTGCCCTGGAGCTCCACGCGCTCAATGGTGTATTTGGGCGGATTGGCCAGCTTTCCGCGACCGCCGGCATCGCCCATGCCCGCCACGAATTGTTTGAGCACTTTCTCGGTCTCAAAGTTTGCAACTGGGACAAAACCCGCGCGCTCGCTCACTCCGAGTACGATGATGCCGCCGGCGGTGTTTGCGAAAGCGCTGACGGTTTCCCATACGTCGCGGGAAAGCATCGTGGCGCTCTCCTTGACCTCGACGTTAAGGTCATCCGAGCCCATGTGCCTTAAAGACTCGAGCAGACCGGTCAGTTCGTTTTCGTTCATCTGCACGTCCTTTCGCTCGGTTCTGCAAAGAATGCCGCGAATAGATTTCCTTCGTCTCTCAGTTATCTCTCGTAATTATCTCTCATCTTTCTGTTATCTATCATATTAGAGATGAGCGAGAGATAAAAGATAAGATGTCTGCCATCTGTTTCATATAGACATGTTTTTGCTGGTAGAACAATCAGTATTGAGATAATACTATGATTGCTTGTCTCTTTGCTGCTCAGTTATCTCTCATATTTATCTCTCGTCTTTCTGTTATCTCTCGTATTAGTGACGAATGAGAGATGAGAGATACGTGAGTGATGCATGGGCCTGGACTATTGGACGGTCGGAAAATCCCTCAAATAAAAAACGGGGCCGGCCTTACGCCGAACCCCGTTTTCAAACGGTCAGTTAGTTATCCAACGCGCGAGCATAGCAGTCAACATTACGCCGCCGCGAACACTCCCAAGCCCGTTCCGATGATGCAGATCGCAAAGATGCCCAAGATAATCCAAATGGTCTTGACGCCCTTTTTGTACAGGGCGACGCAGGCAAAGGTTGCCAGCAAGGGCAGCAGACCGGGGAAGATCGAATCGAACAGATCCTGCAGGACAATCTCCGAACCACCCACGTCAAAGGTCAAAGCAGTGGACAGTGAGACCTGTGCCGCAATCATGGCGCCGATAACGGTCATTCCGAGGACACCGGCAGCATGCGTCATGCGAGACATAAGGTTGTTCTCTTCGGACTGCTGCAGGAACTTGGTTCCCAGGTCGTATCCCAGATGGGCTGCGACAATACGCGTTGCAAAGTTAATCACGGAGTAGATGAGCGCGTACACGATGGGGCCGAGCGGGTTGCCCGTCGACGCGATGCCAATGCCAATGCCGGCGGCGACCACGCGGAACGTACCCCAGTAGAACGAATCGCCGATGCCGGAAAGCGGTCCCATGAGGCCGACCTTCATGGCGTTAATCGAGGACGTGTCGAAGTTCTTATCGGCAGCCGCCTGCTCTTCCATCGAAACCGTTAGGCCGGCTACAAACGGAAGCACATGAGGCGTGATGTTAAAGAACTCGGTATGGCGATCAAGCGCCGCATAGTAATCGTCGTCGTTGGGATAGATCTTTCGCAGGGGCTTCTGAATGGTGTACATGAAGCCCATTGCCATCATCTTGTCGTACGACTGCGAGCACTGGCTCGTAAACTGGCGAAGGAACATGCTCCGATACATATCGGGAGTCATAATCGCGTCCTTCTTGGCCTCCTTGAGGTCGGTGTTCTGGGTAGCCATTAGAAGTCCTCCTCTTCATCCTCGGCAACCGCCTGCGGACCGGCCGAGCCCTCGCGGAAGGCCAGGAGCAGCGCGACGCAGATAGCGGCAGCGGCAACACCGACAACGTCCATCTTGAGGTAGATGACCATAATGAAGCCGATGAACAGCCAAGGAAGCAGCTTGTTGTCGCCCATGGTCCTAATAAGAAGAGCGAAGCCGATGCAGACCATGACGCCGGACGCAACGTTGAGGCCGTCCATCACAAACTGCGGAATCGCGTTAAGCGCATTGTTGATGAGGTCGGCACCAAAGAACAGCGAGCAAAACACCAGCAGTGCAGACGGAATGCCAATCGACAGAGGCACGATGGTCAGATGGTACAGGTTCGCCTTGGCAAGATCGCGATTTGCCAGAGCGGTCTCAATCTTCTTGCAGGCAAAGGCACCCGGAACGGCGTAGCAGAAGTTGCGCCACACCTGAAGGAAGACGGAGACGGGAGGGGCGAGCGCGACGGCAGTTGCCGTGCCCGTACCCGTAATGACGGCAAACGCGCAGCCAAGCACGCCGAAGGCATAGACCTCGGGAGGAACCGCCGCGCCGACCATGATGGCGCCCATGAACATGGACTCCAAAGCAGCGCCGACGATAACTCCCTGCTGGACATCGCCAAGGATCAAGCCGACAAACAGGCTCGTAAACAGCGGACGACCAAGCATCGTAATGCCAAATGCTTGCTCGTCCATAGACGCCATAATGCGACCAGCGCAACTAGGAGGTACTGGGCAACTATTCTGATTAACCCCAGAAATTAGCCTGCAGGCGAGACGTTCAGAACAGCTCGCCTGCAGGCAACAGCAGCAATTTGAAAGGATTAGTAGTTCATCTGGTGATAGTAGCGACGCGTGGTGAGCGGGTGGTTGCGGACGTGCTCGAGATGGCAGCTCAGGCGCTCGGTGATGGTGTAGGTGACCATCGGGGAGACGATCTTGC
>CABUUD010000106.1 GCA_902494585.1 uncultured Collinsella sp.
GCGGCGAATATGGTGTTCTTGGACAGGCCGGTATGAGCGGCAGGGCGCGCCGTGCGGCGGCGCTTGGAGATGGCTTCGAGTACCGTGACGGTTTTGAGCATCAGCATAGGGTCCTCCTTGTTGAGGGGAGTTAGCGTACGTGTCGTATTTGCTTCAAAAAACCTAGATGTCGCTCACGTCAAGCTCTTGAGCCCACAAAGGGTGCAGCGCGCCTTTGCGGTGGTTTTGGCGATCTGCCGGTGGCGTTTATGCGTGTGCGGAGTCCTCGCGGCGTGCCGAGGGCGACATGCAGGTTTTTCGACTAGGACTGCCTTCCATGGCACACCTCCTAAAGGCTGAGCGCAGCGCGCTTTGGGTATCTCGTACCCCTTTTTAATCCGCCCGTATTCTTGATGAGGGGGTTTGACATGTCAACCCCATTGTTCGGAAAACCATTCCCCCTGACAAAGCCTTTACAGAATGCCGTGGCCCCAAAGCGCGCCCGCATCGACGCTTCGCCTGCGCTAAACTGGAAGGCACGTACGCGATTACGAGAGGAGCCCGCATGGAGGCTTACAAGCAAGAGTTCATCAAGTTTATGGTCGAGTCCGACGTCCTTAAGTTCGGCAGCTTTACGCTCAAGAGCGGCCGTCAGTCCCCGTTCTTTATGAACGCCGGCGCTTACGTGACGGGCTATCAGCTCAAGAAGCTGGGAGAGTATTACGCCCAGGCCATCCACGATAACTTTGGCGACGACTTTGATGTGCTGTTTGGACCGGCCTACAAGGGTATTCCGCTGGCCGTCGTGACCGCAATTGCCTACCACGAGCTGTACGGCAAGGAGGTCAAGTACTGCTGCGACCGCAAGGAGGCCAAGGATCACGGCGCCGACAAGGGCAACCTGCTGGGCTATGAGCCCCAGGACGGCGACCGCGTGGTCATGGTCGAGGACGTCACCACCAGCGGTAAGTCCATCGACGAGACCTATCCCAAGGTTAAGGCTGCTGCCGACGTCGAAATCAAGGGCCTCATCGTGTCTCTCAACCGCATGGAGGTTGGCAAGGGCGGCGTGACCACCGCACAGAAGGAGATCGAGGCCAAGTACGGTTTCCCCGTCGCGAGCATCGTTTCCATGGCCGAGGTCGTCGAGACCCTCTACAACCATGAGATCGATGGCAAGGTCGTCATCGATGACGAGCTCAAGGCCGCCATCGACGCTTACTACGAGCAGTACGGAGCTCGGGAGTAGTTACGCGGGTTTACCAACCCGCGTAACGGCTCGACGCTGCGCGCCGCCCAGGGCGACAATTTGTCATTCAAAAGGCGAGGCATGACCAGAAGGTCTATGCCTTGCCTTTTTCATGCCAACTTGTTCGCCCTGGACGTCGCTCGCTGTCCGTCCTCTACCCGCGGTGTTGCCCTGGTTGGCACTTGGGGACGTTCCTTTTGTGCCGGCACCTGGGGACACTCCTTAGTCATTGGGGAGGTTCTTAAATGACTAGTCAGAAATGAGCGTGGATAATCTCCCGGTTTTGGCCTGTGTGCGGGCTCAAAGTGGGAGATTATCCACGCTCGTTAGATAAGCGTCCAAAAATCCACGCTCGTCGCTACTTGAGCCCGGGCAGGCGGGTGTAGGGGAACGAGTGCTCCAGGAATTCGGAGCAGTGGTCGTAGTCTTTGGCGAAGTAGCTGCTGTAGAGCGAATCGAGCACGTATTGCACGGCGATGTGGCTCGCGAACTGCGTGATGCGATGCGTCATGCTCTCGTGGTCACTCACCGTAAGGTAGGCGGCAAAGCCAGGGTGAATGCGCGCGCAATAAGGCGTGCCGATGACGATGACCGGGACATGGCGACTGCTGAGGATCGGCAAGATGTCCTTGAGGTTGGGGGCAAGGCCGCTGTAGGAGATGACGATTGCCGCATGGTCGGGGCCCGAGGCGAGCGCCGTTCGCACCTGGGCCTCGACACCGTCGTGGCACGTCGCGCTTTTACCGGCGGAGAGCAGGCGGTCGCGGAACATTCCCGCTGGATAGAGGTTGTGCGAGCCCGTGTAGATGTCGACCTGTCGGGCGTTCGCGATGAGCTTGGCGGCGTGGTCAAGCTGCGTGGGGTCGAGCAGCTCCTGCGTTTCGGCCAGCGTGGTCTGGTAGAGCCCCTCCATGCGCTCCATGACCTGCGCAGGGGTGGACGTAGCGTCGAAGGGAAAGTTGATGTCCACGTCGCGCCGATTGCCCGCCTCGGTTGCCAAGCGAATAAGCTCGACCTTGAGATCCTTGAAGCCCTCGAGGCCGAGCTTTTTGCAAAAACGGTGTACGCTCGCGACCGAAACGTTAGTGCGTGCGGCAAATTCCTTAATCGAAAGCCCGCGGATGTCCTCGCCGATGGCAAGGGCTGCAATGCCGAGCTGTTGCTCGGTGGGGGTGAGGCCCTGCGCCTCGGTGATCTTGCGTTTGATATCCATGCGAACTCCCACACTCGCCAAACCTGCCAAAAAGGGACAGGTTTATTTTGGCAGGTTTTGCCCGCAAAGGGTAACGGGGCCGAGGATGCCGCTGGGGGCGACGGGCTCGGTGAGAGCGAAGATGTCGGGGATCGCATGGTCGAGCGTGTTGATGATGTCGATCGTGAGCTCATGCGCACCGGCGGAAAGTGCGCCGGCGGCAAAACGGTAGGGCGGGCAGATGCGTGTGCCGAGCGAGCGCCCATCGAGCGTGAGCGTCGCGGTTTCGTAAACGTCTCCCAGGTCGATCGTGGCGTCAGCGCAATCGTTGGCCAGCTCAAACGACGCACGATATCGGTAGGTGCCGCAGGTGCCGGTGAACAGATCGGCTGTAAGGTCGCACAGGTGCTTGAGCTTTTGTGCTTCACCAAAGGCGCCATTGCTGCCGGCAGGGGAGAGGGCGACGGTCCATGGGCCTTCGATGCGCAGACTGAGCGATGTATCGGCGTCGATTGCGCCGTCTCCAGGCGCATCCTCGCTGCTCGCTTGCAGAACAACGAAGCAGCTCTCGAAGGGTGCGAGCTCCAACGCACCGTCAAACGCAACGGGCTCGGCACCGTTTAGCAGGTCGAGCCGCGTGCCGCAAAGGCGCTCGCCTGTCGCAAGTGCAACCGTGCAGTCGATGCGCTCGCGTGGGTGCTCGTTGACGAGCATAACGTAGGTCTCGCCTGCCCGCTCGTAGCGAAGTGCGCGTAGCCAGGGCTGCGGTGTGTCAGACACAACGGTCTGCAGTCCCGCGCCTGCAAGCGCGCGGGCGACATCGGCGAGCGGCGTTGCGACGAGCCCTCCCAGCTCGACCGCGCCCTCGGAATCGTAGAATGCGCCGGGCACCTCGTCGACGGCAAGCACCATAACGCCTGCATTCGCCATGTATCTCGCCGCCTTTGCCGTCTCCGCGCCAATAAACGTAGCACCGGGCATAACAAATGCCTGGTAGCGGCAGCTGTTAACACCAAGCAATCCATCAGCAATCGAAACCTTGTAGCGGCTCTTGTCCTCAAAAGCCTCGGCGGGCACAAAATCAAAGTCGATCTGCGCGCGCGTGAGCTCTGACGCCACGCGCTCGATAGGCATGGCGCTACCGGCCCATTCGGCATCGGCATGGTACAGGATGGCGACGGGGCGCGTGGCACAGCCTCCCGAAAGCAGCGTTGCCGTACGGTTCATATAGCTCATGAGCTGGCCAAAGTGCGGCCACTGCGGGTTGTTGCCGTGCGCGTAAAAGTGCGGCGGGCAGTCCCAATCGGGGAAGGGCGCCATGCTAAACGCGTGCGGCGTAAACCAATTGACGCCGCGGACGAGCATGTGGTCGGCAATCCACTTCATCTCGCGCAAGCCCTCGTGCCAGCCAAAGGCGCCAAAAACCTCGGCCATGCAGCGCCCCTGCTTTTTGGGGTCGAGGCGCGCGGCCGAAGAGCCCAGTTTGGCAAGCGCGTAGGTAAAGAACTCCATGTTCCATGTGCCATGGAAGTAGCCGTAAGAGCCGTGGTCGATGCCGGGGGCGAGCTGGTTAATAACCACATCGATGCCCGCCATGTCCTGACCGGCGACAGCGCGGAAATAGTGCCCAGCGCCCTGGCCCAGGCGTGTGTGGCAGCTCTTGTCTTCGATCACGTGCCCGATGTGCATGACGCCGTGCTCGCGGCACCAGTCGCCAATCTGCTCGTCAAAGCACGCACGGTAGAGTTGCGTGGCGATGTCCATGTAGGTGTGGCGGACCCGAGCGCCGGCGGGGTCGCGCGTCCAAAGCTCGCGGAGCTCACTCAGCCAATTTGTGCCCAGTGCCTCGTGCAGGCGTCGCGCAAGTTCGTCCGACCATGGCAGCGCCATGTCGCCGCGTCCGATAAAGCTGCTGGTAGAAGTGTCTTCGAGGGTCGCACCCTTTTCGTTCATAAAGCCCGGTTCATCGGTAAAGAACCCCAGGATGGTCTTGCCGAACTCGTCGCCCAAATGCTCAAACGTGGGTTCGTAGACGGCGTTAATGAGCATGCGGCACGAATCGGCGTCGACCATGTTGATGTATTCATCGCGAAAGCCGGTCTTTTGGCTGGTGACGTAGAGCTCGAGGGTGGTAACGCCGGCGGGGGCGTCAAAGCGCAGGCGGGCGGGAATGCTGTCTTCGGTCTGCTCAACGGCGAGCTCAAGGTCGAGCGGCACGCCGGCAGCGTCAAAACCCGCCGCGCCCACAAAGTGCTCCGTGGGATCCATGAGGTTGCCGAGCTTGATGGTCGTGGACGGCTGGGGTCCAACGACCGTTACCGTGTGATGCTTAAGCACGGTCTTCTTGAGCGTGGGGTCTACATCCTCGCCTGAAAGCGCGCCGTTGGCGTAGCCCGTGGGAAAGTGGGCATCATCGAGCAGCCAGATCTTCAGGCCCAGGCGCTTGCACTCGCCAATGATAAATCGCAGGTCGGACCACCAGCCATCGCGGCAAAACTCGGGATGCGTGCGCGACTCAAGGCAGACTTCACGGATGTCCGCCCCGGCAATCTGCTCTAAGTATTCGGTAATCGTCTCGCGTTCTTCGCCCTTGAGCCACAAGAACGGAAGCACATGGTTGTCATATGCTGCCATACCCACTCCTCTAAAACCAACCTTTTAAATCGATTGAAGTCAGAGTACGTCGTCCGCGCTGCCCTGCTAATATCAAAACCACGGCAGAATATGACTAAATCAACGATGGTGGCGCTATGGATATCGCACGTTTGGACAATCTTTTGCTCGAGCTGACCGACAGCGAGCGCGCTTACTGCGCGGGCGCCCGCTATGACTGGAACGATGTATTTAGACAGGGTCAACAGGCAGATATCGATGGCAGGCATGTCCATAAAATCGGTAACGCGACGTACGCCCTGCACCAAGAAGGTATGCCCGAGGGCCTGTCGATTGTGCGCAACTCGCGCTTTAACCCCGTGCCGGAGCACGTGCACGATTATGTCGAAATCAGCTATGTCTATCGAGGGAGCGCGCCACAGGTTGTCAATGGTACGCAACTCACGCTCGCCCAAAACGAGATACTTCTGCTCGATGCCGCCTGCCCGCATGCCGTAGACGAGCTCGGCGAGCATGACCTGATGTTGAGCATTGTCATTTCGCGGCCGATGCTGCGCCGCAGTCTGGAGCAAAGCCTTTCGCCCACAAGTGCCGTCTCGCAGTTCCTGCTCAACGCACTTAACGACGAGACCGATCATCGCGGGCACGTGCATTTCCGTACGGGCAACAGCCGCCGCGTGCGCCGGTATATGCAGGAGATGTTGTGCGAGCTCCTGGAGCCGACGACAGCAAGCCCCCAGATCGTGTCGAGGCTGTTTGAGCTGCTGCTGGTCGAGCTCATGCAAAGCTACGAGGCCGCGCTGCTGCAAACGGGCGCACCCGCGCTTCCCTCGGCGCAGGTTGCGGCGGCGATGGGCTACATCGAGCGGCATGCTTGCGATTGCACACTCGACGATTTGGCCCGCCACCTGCACCTGAGTCCCAACTATGCAAGCGCACTGCTCAAGCGGCAGACGGGCCGCACATTTATGCAGCTCGTGCAGGAGAGTCGCCTGACACGCGCGACGGCGCTACTCGACACCGGTGCTACTGCAGAGGCCGCAGCGCGCGAGGTGGGCTATGCCAATATGAGCTTCTTCTACAAAAAATTTGCCGAGCGCTATGGCTGCACGCCGGCCGCCTATCGCCGACGTTCGCCCAGATAAAACCTGCCAAAATAAACC
>CABUUD010000107.1 GCA_902494585.1 uncultured Collinsella sp.
CCCTTATTGGCAGGTTTCCCGTGGGGCGGGCACTGATGAAGTTTATCGCGAGTTCCGCACGAACAGGAGGCCACTTAATGTGGCCTCCGTCGTGAGCAGGACTGTAGAGCAGGAAACTTCATCAGTGCCCGCCCCACGGGAAACCGGCGGGATAGACCGGTTCAGATGGGGCTTTGATGCATGGGTGGTCTGTTGTTGTGCAAATGGGTATCATACTGTGGTTATTGCATCGAATCTGCGATGCATTGTTGTACGTTCCCGGCGGTCGGTTTGCCAGAAGCGCCCCGTCGGTTGTTTCAGACCCGTTTCGAAGAAAGGAAACCACACTCACCTATGGCAGCTAAAAAATCATCTCCCTTGAAGATCATTCCGCTCGGCGGCCTTGACGGCATCGGCAAGAACATGACGGTCTTCGAGTGCGGCGACGACATGGTGCTCGTCGACGCCGGTCTCATGTTTCCCGACGACTCCCAGCCCGGTATCGACCTGGTGCTTCCCGATTACACCTATGTTCTGGAGAACGAGGAGAAGCTTCGCGGCATCATCGTCACCCACGGCCACGAGGACCACACCGGTTCGCTTCCGTACCTGCTGCAGGACCTCAACAACAAGGTGCCCATCTTCTCGAGTAAGCTGACGCTCGGTTTTATCGAGGGTAAGCTCTCCGAGTTCCGCATCCGCGCACCCAAGTTCCGCGAGGTCAAGGGCGGAAGCCACGTCAATCTCGGTGGCATCTCGCTCGACTTCTTCTCCATGACGCACTCCATTCCGGGTGCACTGGGCGTGTTCATTCGCACCAACCAGGGCACCGTTATGCACACGGGTGACTTTAAGCTCGATCAGACGCCCATCGACGGCGTCACGCCCGACTATGCCGCCATCAGCCGCTTTGCCAAGCAGGGCATCGACCTGCTGCTTTCCGATTCCACCAACGCCACGGTTCCGGGCTTTACTAAGTCCGAGGCCGAAGTCGGCCCCAACCTGCTGCACGCCATCAAGAACGCTCCGGGCCGTGTGTTCGTCGCGTCGTTCTCGAGCCACATCCATCGCCTGCAGCAGATTTGCGACGCCGCCCGCAAGTGCGGCCGCAAGGTCGTCGTGACTGGACGTTCCATGCTCACCAACACCCGCGTGGCGCGCGAGTTGGGCTACCTCAACATCGACGATGCCGATATCATTGATGCCTTCGATATCGATAACCTGCCCGACGACAAGATCGTCGTCATGTGCACCGGTTCGCAGGGCGAGCCGCTGTCGGCCCTGTCCCGCATGGCCAACGGCGAGCACAAGACGCTTTCTATCCACGAAGGCGATACCGTCATTCTCTCGGCAACTCCCGTTCCCGGCAACGAGAAGGCCGTTCAGCAGGTCGTCAACAGCCTGGCCAAGCTTGGCTGCGACGTCTGGGATAAGTCCCGCGCCCTCGTTCACGTCTCGGGGCACGGCAGCCAGGAGGAACTCAAGCTCCTCATGGCCATGGCCAAGCCCACCTACTTTATGCCGGTTCACGGCGAGGCCGTGCATCTGCGCGCCCATGCCCAGCTTGCTCGTAAGATGGGCATCAAGGATGATCACATCTTTATCCTCGATAACGGCGACACGCTCGAGATGCGTGGCGGTATCGTCAAGCGCGGTACGCCCGTCGAGTCCGGCGTCGTCTATGTTGACGGTCTGCGCATCGGCGACACCGACCCCATTGTCCTGCGCGATCGCCAAAAGCTCGCCAATGACGGTATGGTCACGGCCGTTGCCATCGTCTCGCTCAAGCATAAGAAGATCGAGGCTATCGAGTTCTCGGGCCGCGGTGTTTCGTTTGCCATCGACGACCAGTTCTCCGAGGATGCCTCAGCAGCCATCATGAAGACGATCGAGAAGGGCAAGTTTAGCTTTACCAGCAGTGGCTCCGATGCCATTCGCAAGGCCGTGCGCGATTCGCTCTCCAACTTTATCTGGAGCCGCACGCGCACCCGTCCGATGATCATCCCGGTCGTCATGGAGGTTTAGTTTGGCGCGCGGATCTGCACAAAACGCCAAAGGCAATAAGGCCAGTAACCAACCGGCATCTGCTAAGGGTGCCGGTTCCCATCTGCGTGCCAATCAGGGCCACGAGTCGGAGTTCGATGAGTTCGAGCCCTTGGTCGAGCCTTCGGCCAATCGCGATATCGCCGGCGTGGTCATTGCCGTTTTGGCGATTGCGTCCTTTATCGCCGTGATTTCCCCGGCAACGGCGCCCGTGACAGCTGCGGTTGCCGGTTTCTACCACCTTGGCTTTGGCCTGGGCGCCTACGTGCTGCCGATCGTCATCTTGCTGTTTGCCGCTACACTCTTTTTGGGTGAGGACTCGCCGCTCAATATTCGCTCGGTTGCGGGCGGCGCCGTAGTCTTTGTGGCCATTGTCTCTATCCTGTCGCTGTTGGTGCCGGGTACGACCGACTCGTGCGACCTTATGTTTACGCCGCAGAACCTTTCCGCGTCGGGCGGCTACATTGGCGCCTTTATCGCAAGTACCTTGCAAAACGCCCTGGGTAAACCCATCGCCATGGTTGTCTTGTTGGGGCTTGTCGTCGTAGGTTTGGTCATTATTGGCTTTTCGGTGGGCGGCGTTTTGCGCTCCGCACGCGATCGCGCTGCCGATTTTGCCGAGCGCCGTCGTGCCGATGTCAATGCGAGCCCGTGGGGCGATGAAGAGGCCCTGTCGGTTCCCGGTGTCGCCCGTCCGCACCTGAGCATTCTGCGCCAGAAGGGAACTGACGCCGCCGTGACCACGGTCATGGGTGGTGATGTTGATCCTGTTTTGGATGACAACGAGGACGATGACCCGTTTGTCGACGTGTCCGAGGCCGTGGAGGCCGAGCGAGCCAAGACCACGCTGCTGCCGCGTCGCCATGCCAAGAAGGGCAAGGCCGCGCCCAAGCTCAACACGAGCGAGCCCGACCCGTCTTGGTCCGATAGCGAAATCGAACTCACCGAGGGCGATGACGAGGACGACGAGACTCCGCTCGAGACCGCCAAGACAACCTTGCTGCCGCGTCGCCGTGCCAAGGCAGGACAGGTCACCGGACAGTTTTCGATGGAAGACGACCCGGACAAGGCTGATGAGTCCGAACCGCCGTTTGCCGTGAATCCCGTTTCGGCAGCTCCTCAGATCCCCGATTTCCTGAAGCATCCCAAGGTTGCCGATGCCTCCAGCTCTACGGCTTCTGCTGTTCCTGTTGCAGCCGGCGATGGGGGAGCGAACGGTACCGTTGCCGATGCCGAGGGTGAACAAGAGGACGGCCTCAAGCTCCCACCGCTCGAAATCCTGCACGCCAACCCGCAGTCGGCGTCCTCCGCGTCTTCTGATAAGGAGCTGGAACAGACTGCCGAGTCGTTGCAGTCCACCTTGCTTGAGTTTGGCCGTAGCGCCCGCGTTGTCGGCTGGATTGCCGGCCCCACGGTCACGACCTTTAAGCTACAGCCCGGTGAGGGCGAGCGCGTGAGCAAGATCTCGAGCCTCGAGGACGATATTGCGCTTTCGCTTGCCGCCCAGTCGGTGCGCATCTTCGCGCCGATACCTGGCACCTCGCTCGTTGGTATCGAGATTCCTAATCGTAAGCGTCAGAACGTCAACCTGGGCGACGTGCTTCCCTATGTGAAGGGCGGTCCGCTCGAGCTTGCCATCGGTCGCGATGCCGAGGGCACGCCGGTTGTCGCCGACCTCGCCAAAATGCCCCACCTGCTGATCGCCGGCACCACCGGTTCGGGTAAGTCGGTCATGATCAACTCCATCATCACCACGCTGCTCATGCGCGCCCTTCCCGAGGACGTTCGCCTGATCATGGTCGACCCCAAGCGCGTCGAGCTTGCGGGCTATAACGGCCTGCCTCATCTCTACGTGCCCGTGGTGACCGAGCCCAAGCAGGCGGCCAGTGCGCTGCAGTGGGCCGTGTCCGAGATGGAGCGTCGCCTGAAGGTCTTCGAGCGCCTCAACGTTCGCAAGATTTCGACGTACAACGAAAAGCAGGCCGCCGGCGAGTTTGAGCATTACGATAACCCGCCGCAAAAGATGCCCTATCTGGTCATCATCATCGACGAGCTTTCGGACCTGATGATGGTCGCTGGCAAGGATGTCGAGGCCTCGATCGTCCGTATCGCCCAGCTGGGCCGTGCCGCCGGTATTCACCTTATCGTGGCTACGCAGCGCCCCAGCTCCAACGTGGTGACGGGCCTCATTAAGGCCAACATCACTAACCGTATCGCCTTTAACGTGGCTACGGGCATCGATTCCCGCGTCATTATCGACCAGATGGGCGCCGAAAAGCTTACCGGTTTGGGCGATATGCTGTTCTCCAAGGTCGACTGGGGCAAGCCCCGCCGTATCCAGGGCTGTTTTGTCTCGGACGACGAGATCAACGAGATCGTCGAGTTCGTTAAGTCGCAAAGCGAGCCTGACTACCACGAGGAGATTCTGTCTGCCGTGGCGCCCGCTTCCATGTCCATGGCTGGTGGCGGCATTGTTCGCACGGGCGTTGCCGAACCGCAAGATGACGACCCGCTTATCTGGGAGGCCGCCCATATTGTGGTGGAATCGCAGCTGGGCTCCACATCTGGACTGCAACGCCGCCTCAAGGTTGGCTATGCGCGCGCCGGGCGTATTATGGACATGCTGGAAGAAAAGGGTGTCGTCGGCCCGCCCGATGGTTCCAAGCCGCGCGAGGTCCTGTTGGACGAGGAGGGGCTCGCCGCGTTGGAGTCTGTCGACGCCGAGATGGCACGTGAAGATCGTGAGTTTGGAGGATTCTGATGGCTGCACGCTTTGGTGACATGCTGCTCGAGCAGCGTCTCCGGATGGGCCTTTCCATCCAGCAGGTCGCCAACACCATCAAAATCAGGCCGCAGATCATCGAGTTTTTCGAGACCGGTAACTTTGCATCGATGCCCCCGCGCGGCTATGCGCAGGGCATGATTTCGAGCTATGCTCGCTTTTTGGGGCTTAACCCGCGCGAGGTCGTCAACGCTTATTTTGATGACCTCATGGCATATGAACGCGAGACCTCGCAGCAGGGCGGTCGTTTTCAGGATGCTGCCGGCTACGTTAACTCGCGTTCGTCTGTCGATAACGGACGCTTTCTGATGGTTCAGGGTGGTCGCTCGACGCGGTACGGCCAGCGCCCTCCGCAGGCGGGCTATATCACCGAGACGGGCTCCAGCGAGGAGATTCGTTCTCAGCGAGATCGCTTTCGCAGTACGCCCATGCCTGATGACCGTGCGCTTCCCGCCGCTCGCGGGTTGAGTCGCGATCCCCGCGCCGGTTACGGCGACGGTGGCTACTCCGGTCGTGGTTATCGCGGAGTTTCTGCCGGGCGTTCCCACGGTGGTTACGCCGACGCCGATACCACGCAGGTGACGTCGCGCCTCCGTTCGCAATCGCAGCCTTACGGGCAGCGCTCTTCGGCGCCTCGCTCTGGCCAGCGTGGCTATCAGAACCGTGGCGAGCTTGCGCCGCGTTCTGGCCAGCGCGGCTCGCAGAGCCAAGGCGGCTATCGTGGTCGTCCCGATAGCGGTCGCGGCCGTATGCCGCAGGGGAATGGGCGCGGCGGCTCCAGTCGCGCACGCAGCGGCGGGCGCGTCTCCCAGAACAACGGACTCGATCCGCGCATCATCTACGCCGGCATCGGTGCCGTGGCGCTTTTGTTGATTCTGCTCATCGTGGTCCTCCTGCGTGGCTGTGGCTCTTCTGCACCCGAGTCGACGCCCGAGACGCCCGCGGCCACCAAGACGACGACCAAGAAGTCTTCCAAGAAGACCGAATCTGTTGACGAGGATGAAGGCACCGACGAGGCGACGGATTCTGCCGATTCCGATGCCGCCAAGGCGAACGCGAAAAAGAAAGAGGACGAGGTCATCAAGGTCAAGGTCTCCGTTGCCAAGGGCAAGACCGCCTGGATCGAGGTCAAGGTCGACGGTAAATCGGTCTTCGGCGCCCAGGCAACCGGTCCCTTTGAGCAGGAGTACACGCCCGAGTCCTCGATCGAGATCACCACGTCCAAGCCTTCCGATGTCACCGTTACCAAGAACGGTGAAAAGGTTCGTTACGATACCAAGACCTCGG
>CABUUD010000108.1 GCA_902494585.1 uncultured Collinsella sp.
ATAGCCAAACGCCGCGCCCGCCGAGACACCCACCATATGGTCGCAGGTCAAACCGTGCTCCATCCAAACGTCGAGCACGCCTGCCGTATACATACCGCGGTAGCCGCCTCCCTCGAGCGCGAGCCCCACCGTGCGCGTCGTATCCGGCTGTGCCATGCGACCATCTCCGTTCCTGCGTTTTAAAACGGGACAAGTATACCCGTCAACATATATCGTCTCAGTCGCATTTTTATCGGACATCGCATCGTCGCGCTGCCGTTTGTCGAATAATGGCCGCCCACAGCATGTGCACCCATATATAATTGTGTACTGTTGTTTATACTACGCAGTAGTTATCAACAGCGAACATTAGCCGGTAAAGTAGCCCAACAACGCAGCAAGGCGGGGCCTGGATACACGCAAAGCGCCGGACAACAACGCGTGTGCACAACGAGCTCGCCCGACGCAATCCGCCCGACCTCAGAAAGCCGCTTACGACATGGATACTGTCAGCAATTACACCGAAACGCTCGAAAAGACCGTTCGCGACCTTCTCGAGCGTCAGGATGATCTGATTAGGACCGCCTTTACCGACCAGCTTACCGGACTTGGCAACCGCGGCGGCTTTGCTCACTCCTTAGAGGAAATCTGGGAGCAGGAACTGCCCGTGACCATGGCGTTTATCGACATCGATAACCTTAAGCACTGCAACGACATCTTTGGGCATGACGAGGGCAACCGCTATATCTTGCAGGTAAGCCTCTATCTCAAGCTGTATATGAAGGTGGACGAGGCGGCGTTTCGCATAGGCGGCGACGAGTTTGCCATCCTGTCTACGGTTGCGACCGAGGACGACCTCGCCGAACGTCTGGAACACTGCCGAACGGTCCTGCTCAAAAACAACGATTCCGAGATGCCCCACTCGTTTAGCTACGGGGTGTCACATGCCGACCCCGCCCTGGGCGAGGCCCCCAATCGCATGACGCTCGATGCCGACCATCGCATGTACGACTACAAGCTACGTCATGCCGTACACCTTGATCGGCGCAATATCTCGCAAGTCCACACCGACGACTTCGAAATAAGCGATCGCATTTTCGACGCCTTTTCGATGCTCAACGAAGGCCGTTATTTCTTTATCGAGAACTTGGATAAACATCGCACCCTTTGGTCACAAAACGCTTTGCGCGATCTCGGACTTCCTTCGGAGCACATAGACAACTGTCGCGATTGTTGGAAAACGCGCGTCCATCCCGATGACCTTGAGGCTTTTACCGACGACATCGACCAAGTCTATAACGGCTCCAAGCACCATCGAGTCATGCAGTATCGTGTACGTAACGCCACAGGCGACTACGTGCTCTGCCGTGCTCGCGGTTTTCGCATCGATGGGGACGAAAACGAGCCCTCGCTCTATGTCGGCGAACTCGTCAATCATTCCCTTGCCGAGACCGTCGACGCCGCCACGGGGCTTGGAACGCAACGTATGCTGGTCAACGCTATCGATGCCTGTCGCCGTGACCACTGCAAAACAGGGCTCATCGCCGTGCGCGTTCGCGGCACGACGAAGCTCAACGAGCTCTATGGAGCCGAGGCGGTCGACAGCATGCTTGCCGAATACGCAGGCCGTATGCTGTCGATCACCCGCGGTAGGAGTCGCGTCTTCCGTTCACGAAGTGTCCAGTTCGTCGTGCTCAGCAACGCTTTGGACCACGGGGCATTTGAACTCCTGATCCATCGTCTAAAAGAGACCATTTTTGCCCCCGTTCAGATCGCGGGCGGCACCATCACTCCCGTTTGTATTGTCGCCCCGGTCTTTTACGAGCGCCTGGACTACCAAACATCTGCTGTTTTGTGCGAACTCGACCGTCGCCTTCGCACAGCTGGCGGGCTTGTCCCCAACGACAGCCTCCCTATACCCGAGGTCGAACGCAAAAGCGCAATCGCCGAACGCATCGATATGCTCACCGGTCTCTACCGACCCAGCGAGTTTATGCGCCGTGCCAATGCCTTCATCAAGGCAAGGCGCGACGGCGCTTGGTGTATCGCCACCGTCGACATGGGTCACATGCGCCTATTTAACGAATGGTATGGACAGGCCGAAGGCGACCGTATGCTTGCCGATGTGGGCACGGTGCTCAAGGATATCGAGAACGCCGACATGGGTGTCGCGGGATACTGGGGGCAAGACGACTTTTGTCTGCTCATACCCTTTGAGCACGATTTCGTTCACCGAGTCTATGCACGCGTTCGCGAGGTAGTAGCTAGGCATAATGACGGCGTAGGTTTTTGGCCGTCTATGGGCGTTTACCCCATCGACTCCAATGAGGAGATCACCATCGATGCGCAGGCGAAGGCCATGTTTACCAATCGGCGCGCAAAAAACGACTTTAAGGAGCGCATCGCCATTTTCCGCCCCGCGGAGTACGAGCGCGAAGTCGTGTTCCACCGCACGCTGACCGAATTCCAGTACGCGCTCTCGGACGGTCGCATTACCTACCACTTGCAACCCCAGGTCGATATGGAAACCGGCGAGATTATTGGTGCCGAAGCACTCACCCGCTGGATTGACAAGGACGGCTCTCTCATTTCGCCCGCAACGTTTATCCCCGCACTCGAGGAAAGCGGCTTTGTGGTGACGCTCGACAAGTACATTTGGCAGGGTGTCGCCTCGTGGCTGCGCGAGCGTCTCGATCGCGGTCTTCGCGTGGTTCCGGTCTCGCTTAATGTGTCGCGCGTGGATATCCTTGCCTGCGACGTTGCCAAACATATGGGGGCGCTCGCCGCCCAATACAACCTACCGCCCGAGCTTATGCGTATCGAGATCACCGAGACGGCTTATACGGGAGAATCCGAAGCCGTGGACAAACTGACGGCCGACCTGCACACCCGCGGCTTCTCGACCTATATGGACGATTTTGGCACCGGCCAGTCCACGCTTGCGATGCTCAAGAACGTCAACGTCGACGTCATCAAGCTCGACCGCGCCTTTGTGCCCACCGATCGCGATCAAGGCCGCAGCACGCAAATCATATCATCGATGCTCGAAATGGCACAGTTGCTCCATCTGCCCGTCGAGGTCGAAGGCGTCGAGACAAATGAGCAGGCGGACATGCTACGACAAATGGGCGCCCGCTACGCTCAGGGCTTCCTCTACTACCGCCCCATGCCGGCAAAGGATTTTGAGGCATTGCTCGATGGCGGCAATAACAACTGATTCGCTCGCGCGCAAAACGCCACCGCCGAAGGGGGAATTTGCCTCCATTAGCTAACTTATATCCCCAATTCAAACCGAATTGGGGATATGATACAAACCGCTGTTCCGCCCAAGGAGGTTATCCATCATGAACGAGTCATATCGCCTGGGCGAGCAATCGATTATTGCCTATCTTCAGCGACTTGCGAACGGCGTCTCGACCGCTGAACTCGATGTTGCCGCGCTGCCTGCTGAGCTGCGCGCCGTTGGTGAGCAACTGCAAAAGACGCATGCCATCCTGCAACAAGAGCGCCAGCTGCTTGAGCGCAACGCCTATATCGATCCGCTCACCAACTTGGGCAACCGCAACGGATTCGACCGTCACGTCGAGCAACTCTGGCGCAAAGGCGACCCCTTCACCTGCGCCTATATTGACATCGACCATCTCAAGCATTGCAACGATAGGTTTGGCCACGCCGAAGGCAATCGCTATATTCTGAGCATCTGCCGCACGCTCTCCGAAACCATGGGGCACGATGAGATGCTGCTCCGTATCGGTGGAGACGAGTTTGTGCTCATCTCGCTCTCCGCAAACGAGACTGAACTCGAGCAGCGCTTGGAGCAGGTACGTACCGGACTGATCGAGGCGAGCTCAGGTGGCAAGGCGCCCATGATCGGCAGCTTTAGCTTTGGCTGCTCGCGCGTCGATCCACTTGCCGGCGACACGCGTCGCCAGATGACGATGGATGCCGATCGCAAGATGTATCGCTATAAGCTTATGCATCGTGTGCAGCAACCGAAAGACGATGACGCGCCGCAACGCCCAATCGTCGATCAGCTTCCCTGCAACGACCGGGTGTTCCAAGCGATCTCCATGAGCTCCGAGACGCGCTATCCCTTTATCCTCAATCTCGATACGGGCGAATCGCAATGGTCGGTTAACGCCGTGCGCGATTTTGACCTGCCCTCCCAGCACCCTTTTAACTCACTCGACATGTGGCTCGCCCGCGTTCATCCCGAGGACCGCGACAACGTACGCGCCGAGCTCGATATGGTGATAAACGGCACATGGCACTTCCACTACATGCAGTACCGCGTGATGGATGCCCCCGGAAAATACGTGCTTTGCGACTGCACGGGCTACCGCTTGGACGGCACCGATACCGAGCCCAGCATGTATGTGGGCATTATCGTCAACCGAAGCCTAGCGGATACGACCGACTCGGTAACGGGCCTGGGCGATGTCCACGCACTGGTCAACGCTATTGGAGAGATGCGCCACGTGCCGCACGAGGCAGGCTTTATTGCCATTAAGGTCGACGATATCGCCGAGGTCAATGCCCGCTTTGGATTCGATGCAGGCGACCGCGTGCTCGCCGAAAGCGCCGCCTGCCTCATGGATTGTTCGCGCGGCAAGGGCCGCCTGTTCCGCTCGACGGGACCAACGTTCGTGGCACTCTTCGATGAGCTCGGCCCCGAGGCGATCGACGAGATCGCAAGCGACATCGAACGGTTCCTGGGTTCTCCCGTGCTCATCGGCTCGCTTGAATATCAGCCGCCCATTCGCGTGGCCACGCTCCATCTGGACGGCGTCGACCGTCAGCCCGTTTCCATTCTGAACGAGCTCAAAGCGTTGCTCGGGAAAGCCGTGCAGGTGCCAGGTACCAAACTGGATTAACGCCGCGCCCGCGCCGCCTCCCCCATCGTGCGATAATCCTCTGCAGAAGTCATCGACAGCAGAGGGAGTTTGTGATGAAGGTTCTTTTAGTCAACGGTAGCCCCAAGGCAAACGGCAACACCGCTCGCGCGCTTGCCGAAGTCGCCGAGCAATTGCATGCCGAGGGTATCGATACCGAGGTGTTCCAGCTGGGCGCCAAGCCCATTCGCGACTGCATTGGCTGTGGTCAGTGCGGCAAGCTTGGCGGACGCTGCACCTTTGATGACGACGTGGTGAACGAGCTCATCGCTGCCGCCGAGCAGGCAGATGGCTTTGTCTTTGGCTCGCCCGTCTACTACGCGCACCCCAGCGGCCGCATCCTTTCGGCCCTCGATCGCGCCTTCTATGCAGGCGGGCATGCCTTTGAGCACAAACCCGGCGCCGCAGTCGCCGTCGCCCGTCGCGGCGGCACGTCGACCACCTTCGATGTGCTCAACAAGTACTTCACCATTAAGCAAATGCCCGTGGTCGCTTCCACCTACTGGAACAACGTGTTTGGCCGCGTGCCCGGCGACGCCGATGGGGACGCCGAGGGCCTTGCCACCATGCGAAACATCGGCAAAAACATGGCCTGGCTCCTGCGTTGCATCGAGGCAGGACAGGCCGCCGGCATCAACGCACCCGAAGCCGATCGCGCAACGACCAACTTCATTCGTTAGAACGGCGGAACATACTATGAACGTGCAAATCTTCGGCACCAAAAAGTCCTTCGATACCAAGAAGGCGCAGCGTTATTTTAAGGAGCGCCGCATTAAGGTGCAGTTTATTGACCTTAAGGAAAAGGAGATGAGCAAGGGCGAGCTCACGAGCGTGATGCAGGCGGTCGGCGGCATCGACAAGCTGCTCAATCCCAAGGCCAAGGACGAGGAGACACTCGCGCTCATCCAGCACCTCACCCCCAGCCAGCGCTTCGACAAGCTGCTCGAGAACCAGCAGGTTCTAGCCGAGCCCATCGTGCGCAACGGCAAAAAGGCCACCGTCGGTTATTGCCCCGATGTATGGGGAGCCTGGGAGTAGCCTGTGTTATTTGCCAGCGCGTGGGTATAAGAGCAGGCGTTTGGCATAAGATTCAACTGTAAGCCATGTCTAA